>NZ_JBHSBN010000006.1:0-318502 GCF_042650605.1 Micromonospora zhanjiangensis
AGTGCCTTCCGCGCGTGGAACTCTGAACGACTCGACACCGGTCAGTTTTCCTTACGCGGCAGGCACTTCGCTGTCTCTACAGACCCTTCCCAACCCTCAAGATCACGGCCACCGTGAAAGACCGAGGTTAGGGAGACTGCTGCCAGCAGTCCGGTAGCAATCCAAAGAGCGAGGTTCATGCGGTTGTTCCTTGCCTTGTGTAGGTGACTCCGGTGTCTTGGGACCATTCGGCAGGGACGGAGCTCGAATGGGACACTCTCGGTAGTTGGTAGCCGTTCGAGCTGGGAGCGCCGATGCGTGGCCCAGGCTGTCCGTTCAGCGGGTGGCCCGCGCTTCGCCGCGCTTGGCCCGCAGCAACTCGTGGCGCTTGTCATCCTTGACCCAGGTGAGCGAGCCGGGCTTGCGTGCCTCGTCCGCCAGATGCTTGACGGTGTGCTTGCAGACGAACTCCTTGAGCTTCGCGCCCGGGCCGCCGCCGATGTACAACCCGTTCGCGGTGTCGTCCTTCGAGGCGAACTGGAAGATGCCGGCGCGACGCCCCAGGCTGATGCACTGGCCGAAAAACCCCAGGTTGATAGGCGCCGGCTGCTCACCCGCGATCCGGGCCAGCAGCGTGTCGGCGGCGTGCGCACCGATCCTCGTCGCGGCCTGGCAGCTCATCCGGAACGGCAGGTCCGACGGTGCCGCCGAATCCCCCGCCGCGACGATGCGCACGTCGTCCACGCTGGTCAACGTCTCGTCGGTGAGCAGGCGGCCCAGCGCGTCGGTGCTCAGCCCGCTGCGGCCGGCCAGATCGGGCACGCCGAAGCCGGCGGTCCAGACGGTCACCTGGCTCGGCAGCGTGCGGCCGTCGCTCACCTGCACGGTATCGCGGGTCACCGCCGTCACCTTCGCGCCGGGGCCGTCGAGCACGGTCACACCGAGCCTGGCCAGCCGCTTGGCAACCGAGCGCCGACCCCGCGCGTGCAGATACGGGCCGAGCACCCCGCCGCACACCAGCGTCACCCGGCGGCCCGCCTCCGCCAGCTCGGCGGCGGTCTCGATGCCGGTCGGGCCGGCTCCGACAACCGTCACCGCAGCCGTTGCAGGCGCGGCGTCGACGACCGGCCGCAGCCGCTGCGCCTCCTCCAGACTGGCAATCGGGTAGGCGAACTCGGCCGCTCCGGGCACGCCCGGGTCGGCGCTGCCACTTCCCACCGCATAGATCAGGTAGCCGTAGCCGACCGTGCCGCCGCCGGCCAACGTCACGCTGCGCCCGGCCGCGTCGATCCGAGTCACCGTGTCGATCACCAGCCGCACGCCCTCGGCCAGGACCTCTCGGTAGTCGACGACCGCGTCGTCGGACCCGCCCACCACTTGGTGCAGACGGATCCGCTCGACAAACATCCGGCGCGGATTGATCAACGCCACAGCCACATCGTCGCGCTGCCTCAGACGATTGGCCGCCATGACACCGGCGTACCCACCGCCGACCACGACCACATCAATGTTCCCAGTCATAGTGGCTCCTCCGTTTCCAGGGGTTCGGCCTCAAGACACCGCGTGACCGATCGTTCTGACAACGTGTGAGGCAGACCACTCCACAGGCGTGGGCTCGACACGCGGAGTCCTCACGGTCGGACCCCCTGCTCCCGGGATGCACGCCACCCGGGGGGGCGAACACACCCCCTTCAGGGCAGGTCACTGCCCGGCGTCCTCAACCACTCACCCCCGAGCAACCAGACGGTCGAAGAGCTCATCGAGGCCCGCACAAGCCCGGCGGTTCGCGCCCAACGCCGGGCACGGCTCACGCGCGGTCGGCGGCTAGATCCGTGCACGTGATCATGGGTAGGCTCAGGACCGGACAGACGTCAGCTGCGGACCAGCCGTCGAGGCTGCCGCCGACCGAACCCTGGCCGAGGCCCTCCGACTACAACCCACGCCTGACCAGCAATCCTACCGAGACCTGTCCAGAATCCTTGACACAGCTCAGGTAGGGGTAGCGGGTGCGTTTGATCGTGGTGACGGGCGTCTGCTGGTGACGTGTGCTGGCGAACTTCTCGACGACGCCGTTGGCGTTGAGGCACGCGCAGTACCTGCGGCTTTCCCGGGACCTGGTGACTGGCCGGGTGGTCGAGCAGCCTGCCGCGACCGTCGCCCGCTACCTCGGCTGCGGTCTCACCTGAGCCTGTCCGCGCGATAGTGTCGGCGTATGGAACGCGGCGAGCTCTGGTGGGCACAGTTCGACGACAAGCGACCCGTCGTGCTGCTGTCGGGTGGTGCGGGGCCGGAGTTCCGGGCGGCGCAGATCGTTGCCCCGGCCACGCCGGTCGAGAAGCAGGGGTTCCTGCTGATGTCTGGTGAGCAGGCGGTCGACGCGGATGAGCGGCGCCGCGTCGTCGAGGCGGCCGGGCCGGACGTGCGGGCGATCGGCATCGAAGTCTTCTTCGGGGCGCAGGAGGGTCTCGCCGAGGATGGTGTCGTGCGGGTGGCGCTCCCCATGGATGGGAAGATTTTCTGCACTTGGATGCTGTCCCTCGGCGGGGAGTACCTGATCGAGCGGATCGGGGTCCTCTCTCCAGCGAAGCGGCGCGAGCTCGACGTCGCGATGGAGCTGTCCGGCGCCGAGTGACGGCGGCCCGGCTCACCCGGCGAGTGCGTCCCGTGCGGCGAGCATCGCGCCGTGCGGCCAGGACCGGTGCGAGCACCCGCGACCTGATGGCCCGGATGGGTCACGACTCGGCGCAAATCGCCATGATCTACCAGCACGCCACCTCGGAGGCGGAGCGGGCCATCGCCCAGGCGGTGAGCGACGCGGTGAAGGCCGAGCGCAAGAAAGCCAAGAAGCCGGCGGTTGGCTCCTCCGCCAAGGGCAAGAGCAAGGGGAAAAGCGTGGCTAGTGGCCCGTCGATGGCCCGCCGGGCGCTTTTGGCCGCAGCAACATCGAAGGACCTGGCTGGACTGTCGTCCTGGCCAGGGCCTTTCGTGTGGAGCGGGTGACGGGAATCGAACCCGCACTGTCAGCTTGGGAAGCTGATGTTCTGCCATTGAACTACACCCGCAAGCGGCCCCACTCTACCTGCTCCACCTCGATCATGCACTCACCGGCCCCACACTTCGACACTCCTCATGATCCCGGAGAGTTCTGCTCGCCAGGACCGGCCGAACTCTTCCGGATCATGAAACCCCCGGACACCGGACCCGAACGGATGGCAGCGAGGGCCGCGCCGAGTCACCGACGGCATGCGATCAGTTGCACCGAGTAGGTCCCGGGTCGATCACCGGGCCACAGGGCGAAGAGGTGAGGCGATGGGATCGCACCGTACCCGGTTGTCGGCACGTCCGGCGGGCCTGGCGCCGGCCGTCGTAATGATCATGCTCGCGACCGCGGCGCCGCCGGCCGTGGTGCCGGCGCGGCGGGTCGGGCCGACGACCGGCGCGGCGACGGCGCTCCGGCTGGCCGGCGACCCGACCTGCGTACACCCTGCCCCGGCGGCCCGGGTCGGGCCGCGGGCGCCGGGCCGGCGCGACCCCGACGAACTGACCGCCGCCCAGGTCGCTCTGCGCGAGCGGGAAACCACCATCCGGTACGCCCGGCGCGCGACCGCCGACAGGTCCGCGCCGAAGGCGATCGTCATCCCGGTGGTGGTGCACGTGATCTCCAAGGCGCGGACCCGGGCCGGTGGGGACATCCCGCAGTCGATGATCGACGCGCAGATCGCGGTGCTCAACCAGGCGTACGGGGGCCGCACCGGCGGTGCGCCGTCGCCGTTCCGGTTCAAGCTGGCCAAGGTGCAGCGGGTGACCCGGCCGGACTGGTACCCGATCGGGGTGGCGAGCCGGCAGGAGCAGACGATGAAGGCGAAGCTCCGGGTCGGCGGCGCGGGCACGCTCAACCTCTACACCGGACTGCTCGGTGACGGCCTGCTCGGCTGGTCGACCTTCCCGGAGGCGAAGCTGACCAAGGACGACGGGGTGGTGGTGCTGGCCGAGTCGTTGCCGGGCGGCACGATGAAGCCGTTCGACGCGGGCGACACGGCGACCCACGAGGTCGGCCACTGGCTGAATCTCTACCACACCTTCCAGGGCGGTTGTACGGGCGCGGGCGACCAGGTGGGCGACACGCCGAGTGAGGGGGAGCCGGCATTCGGCTGCCCGACCGGGCGGGACACCTGCCGGACGCGGCCGGGGCTGGACCCGATCCACAACTTCATGGACTACACAAGCGACGCGTGCATGTACCAGTTCACGGCCGGCCAGGTGAACCGGATGGTCCAGGGCTGGGTGGCCTACCGACAACACTGAGTGCAGCAACGCCGAAGCCCGGCAGCGCTCGTACGCGTACCGGGGCGTGACCCAACGTGAAAGACGTTTGCAAATGCGTCGATCGCATGTAGCGTCTGCTCACGTTTTCCCGCCGGAACAACCCCCGTCCGGCGGTATTGAGAGAGGTCTGCCCATGAGGCTTCGTCACAAGCTGACCTGGCGTTCCGCCGGTCTGGCTTCCAGCTCGCTGGTCCTGCTGCTCGGCAGCACGGCCGCCAGTGCCGTCGCTCCCGCGCAGGCGCTGGCCGGCGCCAAGCCGTCCGCCGGGTGCGCGGACGCCAGCAGCGCCCCGGCCAACGCCAAGGCCCGGCCCGGCACCCCCGCCGCGCACGACCCCGACTCGTTGACCGCGGCGCAGGTCGCGCAGCGCGAGGCCGACCTCGCCAACGCGCTTCGCGCCCGGGCGTCCACGCAACGGAGCCTCGGCGTGACGCCGCTGGCCTCGATCACCATCCCGGTGGTCGTGCACGTGATCCAGCGGGACAGCACCCGGGCCGGTGGCAACATCCCCGACTCGCTGATCAACTCGCAGATCAGCGTGCTGAACCAGGCGTACGCGGGCAGCACCGGCGGTGCGGCCACCGCGTTCGGGTTCAGCCTGCAGAAGATCAACCGGGTGACCAACCCGTCCTGGTACCCGATCGTCCAGGGTTCGTCGGCGGAGCGGTCGATGAAGACCAGCCTGCGTCAGGGCGGCAAGAACACGCTCAACCTCTACCTCGGCGAGCTGAGCGACGGGCTGCTCGGCTGGGCCACCTTCCCGAAGACGTCGCTGGACAAGATGGACGGCGTGGTGGCGTTGAACGAGTCGCTGCCCGGCGGTACGGCCACCAACTACAACCAGGGCGACACCGGCACCCACGAGGTCGGCCACTGGCTGAACCTGTACCACACCTTCCAGGGCGGCTGCTCCGGCTCGGGTGACCAGGTTTCCGACACCCCGGCCGAGGCGTCGCCGGCCTACCAGTGCCCGACCGGTCGGGACACCTGCTCGTCGACGGGTGTCGACCCGATCCACAACTTCATGGACTACACGTACGACTCGTGCATGTACCAGTTCACGGCGGGTCAGGCGAGCCGGATGCTGAGCGCCTGGAACGCCTACCGGGCGGCATGACGCGGATCCGCGCGTGACGCGGCGGTAGCGAACGAACGAGGCGCCGGTCCCGGGGTGTTCCCCCCGGGACCGGCGCCGTTCTCGTGGCTGCCGGCCGGCGCGTCAGGCGGCCGCGCCGGGGCAGGACGCGGCGGCGCCGACGAGCTGCTGCCCGCCGGTCGGGTCGAGCCAGACCTGGACGCCGGGGCGGTCGGCGGGCGACCGGTCGCCGGTGCGGTGCCGGGCCAGCATCGCCACGTCGACGGTGAACTCGAAGAGCCGCCAGTCGGCGTGCGGGGCGGCCCGGTGGCTGCGGGCCAACCGGGCGACCCGGGCCCGGTCGGTGACCGGGCGGGCCCGACCGGCCACGTACGCCTCGTCGTCGCTGTCCTCGGGTGGGAAGGAGTGCAACGCGTAGCGTCCGTCGCGTTCGAGGTCGCGCCGTTTCGGTGAGTCGACGACGAAGCAGAACAACCCCTCGTCGGTGATCACCGGCGAGACCGGGTGGACCCGGGGCCCGCCGTCGGCGCGGACGGTGGCCAGGTAACCGAAGCCCGGCCCGTACTGCTGCATGAGCAGCCGGATCGCCTCGGCGAGGCGGGGATCATCGGCGGCGAATTCGGACCAGGAAGCCATGCGGTGATTCTATCGAACATTTGTTCGACACGCCCGTTCCGACACGCACGGATCCGGCCGCGTACCTGGCTGCGGCCGTGCGGTGTCACGCCGCCGGGTACGTCACGTGCCCGGCCGTGTCGACCGAAGGGGTCGCACCCCACTGGCCCAGTTCGTGCCGTCGTGGCTCGGCGCCCCCGATCAGGTGCCACACCGTCCAGCCCCGCGCCGCGAGGGTGTTGGCGATGAGCAGCCGGTGGCAGCGCCACGGCATCGGTTCGCCGCACATCACCGCGACGCGGTGATCTTCGGCGAGGTCGGTCAGTGTCTCGATGCCTTTGCGATACTCGGACCCGAGGGTGTGGTCGGCGTAGTTCTTGAAGCTCGGCTGCCGCCACCCGGCGTTGATGTCAGGGTCCACGTCCTGCTTGCGGCGTCGACCGCCCAGTTCGGGCAGATGGACGTAGTCGATGCCGGCCCGCACCAGCCAACGCGGCATCGCGTCGCGCCCGAACTGCGGGTTGCGTCGCGATCCGGGCTGCGCACGCACGTCGGCGAGCAGCCCGATGTCGTGCGCGTGCAATGGCTGGAGGAACGCCGATTCCGGGCACGTCCAGTGCCCGATCGTCCAGATCTCCCGCGATGTCATATGCCGGCTTCGTTGAGGTGGGTCTCGAGCCGGAACCGTACGGGGGCACCGTGCTCGATCGACTCCTACCCCGCCCTTGGATCCTCAAACGCAGCGCCTGCCCACAACCGCTGGCGGAGCCGCACGAAGGATCCCAATCGGCCAACCGGACCGATCAGGCCGATCAGTTGTCGAGCCCGGTCACACCTGGCAACTCCCCCGCGGGGCGGCTCGATAGGCTGGCACGATGCTGCTCTCCGACCGGGACCTGGTCTCCGAGATCAAGACGGGCAACCTGGCCCTGGAGCCGTTCGAACCGGCGCTGGTGCAGCCGTCCAGCATCGACGTCCGGCTGGACCGCCTGTTCCGGGTCTTCAACAACCACCTCTACACCCACATCGACCCGGCCACCCAGCAGGACGACCTGACGTCACTGGTCGAGGTGCCGGCCGGCGAGCCCTTCGTGCTGCACCCCGGCGAGTTCGTGCTGGCCTCCACGTACGAGGTCATCTCGCTCGGCGACCAGTTGGCCGGCCGGCTGGAGGGCAAGAGTTCCCTGGGTCGGCTGGGCCTGTTGACGCACTCCACGGCCGGGTTCATCGACCCCGGCTTCTCCGGGCACGTCACGCTGGAGCTGTCCAACGTGGCCAACCTGCCGATCAAGCTCTGGCCGGGCATGAAGATCGGTCAGCTCTGCATCTTCCGGCTCTCGTCGCCGGCCGAGCATCCGTACGGTTCCGCGGTGTACGGCTCGCGCTACCAGGGCCAGCGCGGACCGACCCCGAGCCGGTCCTGGCAGAACTGGCGCACCTGGCCGACCGCCTGACCCGACGCCGCGCGAGAGCGGAAGCCCTCCCCGCCGGGTTCGGCGGGGAGGGCTTCGCGACAGGTATCGGAAGAGCCGGTCAGCCCGGTCGGCCGTAGCCGACGATGCCGCCGTCGATCTTCCTCATCCGGACGTGGTCGTTGCTCTGCGGCGCGTGCACCACCCAACCGTTGCCGACGTACATCCCGACGTGCGCCAGGTTGTTGTAGAACACCAGGTCACCGGGTATCAGTTCGGCCCGGCTGACCGACCTCACCAGCGAGTGCTGCTGGGCCGCGTTGTGCGGCAGGTTGACTCCGACCTGGGCCCAGGCCGCCATGGTCAGGCCCGAGCAGTCGTAGCTGCCCGGACCGGACGCACCCCAGATGTACGGCTTGCCGATCTGCGCACAGGCGAACTTGACCACCTTTCCGGCGTTGCCACCCGGGTAGTTCGCCGGGCAGGGCGCCGGCTTGAAGACACCTCCCGCCCCGCTGCCGTACGCCTGCAGGCGCAGCTTCTGCAGCCGGGCGATCTCGGTGTCGATGTCCTTCTTCTTCTTGGCCAGTTCGGCCTCGGTCCGGGTCAGCTGGGCGACCAGTCGGTCCAGCGGCGCCTTCTGCGCGGCGTACCTCGCCTTGAGGTCGACCACCGCCTGGACGTCCTGCTGCTGGTCGCGGGCGAACTGGTCGAGCACCTCAAGCTTGTTGATCAGCTCCTTCGGGGAGCCGGTGGCCAGGATGGCGTTCAGGGCCGAGGCCTCGTCGCCCTTGTAGGCCCGGACCGCCAACTCGCCGACCTTGCTCATCGCCAGGTCCACCTGCAACTGCAGGGGCTGGATCTTCCGGGCCAGCTCGTCGGCCAGCTTCTTCTTCTTGGCCAGGTCCTGGCTGACGGCGTTGTGCTTCTCGATCGTCGGTTCGAGATCGTTCCACGCCGTGTCGATCTGCTTCTCGATGTCGCTGACCGACGGCGCGGCGTGGACGGGGGCCGCGCCGATGAGCAGCGCGGCGGCGCTGGCTACCGCGGTGAACGCGGTGGAAATGACGGACCATCGCAAACGCGGTCGCGCGGTCGCACGGTCGGCGGGCGCCGACCGGACGGACCGGGACCGCGGGGCATGGTGTGCCACCGGGGTCGGTACTCCTTCTCCCTGACCGCCTACCGGGTTAGCTGACGGGTTCGGGCGGAGAGGAGAGTGGTGCGCCCTACCGCGGTGGTGCTGCGGATTCACCCCGGTGTTGCCTGGGTCCCCGGCTCGTGCGTGACGATTCGGCGTGTCGACCCGCCGCCGCCCGGGATGGGCGAGCTACCGCCGGATCGACGGTCACCAAGAGTAGGGAAACGCAGCGGTGAATTGCAAGTCGCGACACACCTTCATTCGTTATTCATGACGCACGGTATTCGCGATTACCAGTGAAGGTTTCCTACGGCTATCAGGCACAGCACCGGCAGCTATTGACGACCCGCCATGCCAGGGGTGAGGGTGACCACTGTCACCCACCCCCGATTTGGAGGTCCGATGCACCGACCGAGAGTGCCCGTGGGCAGGCGGATCCTGCTCAGCACCGCGCTGGTGGGCGCCGCGGCGCTCACCCCCGCCGGCGCCACGCCGGCGACGGCCGCGCCGACCGACAGCCGGCAACAGGAGTACGCCGCCGCGGCGGCCGAGTTCGGCGTGCCCGAGAGCGTACTGCTCGCCGTCTCCTACCTGGAATCGCGCTGGGACACCAACGCCGGCACGCCCAGCACCGGCGGCGGGTTCGGCCCGATGCACCTCACCGACGGCCGGTACGTCGCCGGGCTGACCGCCGCCCGTCACGTCGACACGGACGAGGACCCGCGGGGCGACGACTCGCGGCCCGCGTTGCGGGTCACCGGGCCGCAGGCGCCCGATCCCGACGCGCCCACCGCGGCGGCCCTGCAGACGCTGGACGCCGCCGCCCGGCTGACCGGCAGCGCGGCCGAGGCGCTACGTACCCAGCCGGCCGCCAACATCCGGGGCGGCGCCGCGCTGCTCGCGTCGTACCAGAAGGGTCTCGGTGCCCCGACCGGAGCCGGCAGCGACCCCGCGGCCTGGTACGGCGCGGTGGCCCGGTACTCGGGCGCGGACACCGCGGACGGCGCCGGCAGCTTCGCCGACGAGGTGTACGGCACCCTCCGGGACGGGATGACCCGGGTGACCGACGACGGGCACCGGCTCACCCTGGCCGCCCGCGCCGGGCTGGCCCCGGCCCGGTCCTGGCTGGACCGGTTGGGCCTGCGCCGCGCCGAACGGCCCGACGGCCTGGAGTGCCCGGTCGACATCTCCTGCGAGTGGATCCCCGCGCCGTACGAGAAGTACGGGCCGGGCGCCGGCGACTACGGCAACCACGACCTGAGCGACCGGCCGAAGCGGCAGAAGATCGAGTACATCGTCATCCACGACACCGAGGGCTACTACAACACCACCATCGGCCAGGTCCAGGACCCGACGTACGTGAGCTGGAACTACACCATGCGCTCGGCGGACGGGCACGTCGCCCAGCACGTCAAGAGCAAGGACGTGGCCTGGCACGCCGGCAACTGGTACGTCAACGCCAAGTCCGTCGGCATCGAGCACGAGGGCTTCGCGGCCGCCGGCACCTGGTTCACCGAGGCGCTGTACCGCTCGTCGGCCAAGCTGGTCGGCTACCTGGCCAAGCGGTTCGACATCCCGCTGGACCGGCAGCACATCATCGGGCACGACAACGTACCGGGCACCACCCCGGCCACGGTCCGCGGCATGCACTGGGACCCGGGACCGTACTGGGACTGGGGGCACTACTTCGACCTGCTGCACCGCCCGTTCTGGAGCACCGGCACCTCGCTGACCGGGCTGGTCACCATCGACCCGGACTACGCCACCAACCGGCCGGTGTTCACCGGTTGCGCCACCCAGCCGCCGAACAAGCCGAACCCGGACATCCCGCCCAGCACGCCGTGTCCGTCGCGCGGCTCGTCCGCGGTGGTGCTGCACAACGCGCCCAGCGACGACGCGCCACTGGTCCTGGACGAGGGCCTGCACCCGAACGGCGCACCGTCCACGATGCACGTCTCCGACCACGGGGCGCGGGCCTCGACCGGCCAGACGTACGCGGTCGCCGACCGGCAGGGTGACTGGACCGCCATCTGGTACCTCGGGCAGAAGGCCTGGTTCCGTAACCCGAAGGCCGCGCCGACCGCCAAGTGGTCGCTCGGTCTGGTGGTCACGCCGAAGGCGGGCAAGGCGACCATCCCGGTGTACGGCCGGGCCTACCCGGAGGCGACGGCCTACCCGGCCGGCGTACCCGTGCAGGCACTCGCCCCGCTGCAGTACACCCTGGCC
Organism: Micromonospora zhanjiangensis; assembly: GCF_042650605.1. Taxonomy (NCBI): domain Bacteria; kingdom Bacillati; phylum Actinomycetota; class Actinomycetes; order Micromonosporales; family Micromonosporaceae; genus Micromonospora; species Micromonospora zhanjiangensis. Next base: position 10,796 of record NZ_JBHSBN010000006.1, read on the forward strand.
GCCGGGCAGCGGTACGCCGTGGGCGGCGTGGCCACCGGCGAGTACTACCGGGCGACCACCTTCGACGGTTCGTCACCGGGCGACTTCACCGTGATCCGCGGCACGATGCGGTACGTGCAGATCCAGTTCGGACACCGGGTGATGTTCGTGAACCTGGACGACGTGCAGCTCCTGCCGTCCCCGATCGGCGCGCCGCGCTGACGGTGACCCGTCGTCCGTCGTTCTGACGGTCCCGGCACAGCGGAGAGCCCCTGGTGGACGGATCCACCAGGGGCTCTCTCGTGCGGTTCGCGGCGGGCCCTGGACCGACCCGGACCGGCGGACGGACCGGGGATCAGCCGGACCGGGGATCAGCCGGGTCGGCGGAAGCCGGCCACCGGCATCACGTCGATCTCGGTCATCTTCACCGGCTCGCCCTCCTGGGGCGCGTGCACCATGATGCCGTTGCCGACGTACACGCCGACGTGGTGCAGGTCGCCGTAGAAGAAGACCAGGTCACCGGGGCGGGCCTGGGAACGGCTGATCGCCTTGCCCTCGTTCCACTGCGCGCCGGTGAAGTGGGTGAGGCTGACGCCGACCTTGCCCCAGGCGTACTTGGTCAGGCCGGAGCAGTCGAACGTGTTGGGCCCGTCGGTGTTCCAGACGTACCGCTTGCCGATCTGGGCACAGGCGACCTTGACCACGGTGCCGGCGGCGCCACCGACGTAGTCGGCCGGGCACGGACCCTTGCGCAACGCGCCACCCGAGCCGCTCTTTCCGTACGCGGCGAGCCGCAGCTTCTGCAGCCGGTCGACCTCGCCGTCGATCTGCTTCTTGCGGGCGGCCAGTTCGGCGTCCTGCTTCGCCTGCTGGACGATGAGGATGTCGAGCTGGTTCTTCTCGGTGTTGTACTTGTCCCGGGCCGCGATCACCCCGGCGATGCGCTCGCGTTCGTCGGCCGCCATCCGGTCCAGCATGGTGAGCTGGTCGATCAGGCTGGCCGGCTTGCCACCGCGCAGCAGCGCGCTGATCTCGTCGTTCGGGCCGACCCGGTAGTAGCGGTTCGCGAGGTCACCGACCCGGTCGAGGGCGAGCGCGGTCTGCAACGACAGCGGCTGGATCTTGTCCCGCAGCTGGTCCGACTTCTTGCGGTTGACGACGAGCTGACTGTGCACCTTGTTGTACTGCTCGATCGTCGGTTCGAGCTGCTCCCACTGCTTGTCGATCTGCGCCTCGATCTCGCCGATCGAGGGCGCGGCCTGGGCGTGCGCGGCGGGCAGCAGCACCGTACAGGCCATCATCGCGGCAGCGAGCAGGTGATTGGTTACCCTGCGCAGCCGCCGTCGACCGTGCGGTGGTCGAACTGGCATGCGCGGGCTGACGGGCACGTGGGCCACCGAGCACCGACTCCTTCTGGCGACAATTACCGCCGGGTGCCTCCCGAAGGGGAAGTGGAGGTCGACGTCCCGAGCGGTCGGAGCCCCACATTAGGGAAGCTTTCCCGCCGAATCAAGAAAGAGTTCGGTCACACCTGCGCAGTGCGATCAGGCGGACACATTCGGTTTCGCCACAACGGTTTCCGCGTTATTTCCCACGATTGCCGTCAATACGTCGTCGAGCGTGAGTACACCCAGCGGAGCCCGGCCGTCACTGACCAGCACCATGTGTCGACGTTCCCGACGCATCGCCAGCAACAGGTCGGCCAGGGTGCGGTCCGGTGGGACCACCGCCAACGGCCGGAACACGTCCGACGGCACCGGTGCCCGACGGCTCGCCCCCTCGTACCCGAGCACGTCCTTGACGTGCACGAAGCCGAGCACCCGCCGGGTCGACCGCTGCACCACCGGAAACCGCGACCGGCCGGTACGGGTGGCCAGCACCTCCAGCGACGCCGGCGAGACGTCCTCGGCCACCGTGGTCACCGTCGACCACGGGTGCAGGGCGTCCGCGGCGGTGCGCTCGTGCAGGGCCAGCGCGCCGGTGATCCGGGCGTGCTCCTCCGAACCGAGCAACCCCTCGGTCCGGGCCTGGGAGACCAGCCCGGCCAACTCCTCGGCGGTGAACACCGTCTTGACCGCGTCCGCCGCCTCGATCCGCCACAGCCGCAGCACCTGCCGGGAGGCCCACTTCATGGCCAGCAGCAACGGCTTGGTGGCCAGGCAGAAGGCCAGCATCACCGGCCCGAGCCAGACCGCGGACGACTCCGGACCGGCCAGCGTGATGTTCTTCGGCACCATCTCGCCGACCACGGTGTGCAGGAAGATCACGATGCCCAGCGCCAGCACGAAGGCGATCGGGTGCAGTGAGGCGGCCGGCAACCCGACCGCCGCGAACGGCGCCTCCAGCAGGTGGGCCAGGGCCGGCTCGGCGATGGCACCCAGGGCCAGCGAGCAGATGGTGATGCCGAGCTGCGCGCCGGCGATCATCAGCGGGATCTGGTTCATCGCCGACAGCGTCCAACGGGCCCGCTTCGACTCCGCCGCCAGCGGCTCGATCACCGTACGCCGGGAGGCGATCAGGGCGAACTCGCTGCCCACGAAGAACGCGTTGCCGAGCAACAGCAGAACGGTGATCAGCAGGTTACCCATGGTCCTCGCCGTTCTCCGGACGGACCACCCGGACCTGCTCGATCCGGTGCCGGTCCACCTCGACGACGGTGAACTCGTAGCCGCGCTCCTCGACCGTCTCGCCGGCCACCGGGATGTGCCCGAGCCGGGCCAGCAGGAAGCCCGCGAGGGTCTCGTACGGGCCCTCGGGCAACCGGAAGCCGGTCCGTTCGGCCAGCTCGTCCTCGCGCAGCACCCCGTCGACCAGGAGCGTGCGCTCGCCGCCCGGCACGGTCAGCTCCAGCCCGCCGCTGTCGGCGATGCTGGCCGGGTCGAACTCGTCGGCGATCTCCCCGACCAGCTCCTCGACCAGGTCCTCCACGGTCACCACGCCGTCGGTGCCGCCGTACTCGTCGACCACGATGGCCAGGTCGGCGCCGGCCGTACGCAGCTGGGCGAGCACCCCGTCGAGGTCGAGGCTCTCCGGTACGTAGACCGGCTCCCGGGCCACCGCCGCCACCGTCGTGGCCGCCCGCCGGGCCGGCGGTACGCCGAGCGCGTCGGGCACCCCGGCGACACCGGTCACCAGGTCGAGGGTGTCCTCGTACACCGGGAACCGGGTCCGGCCGGTCTCCCGGGACAGGGCGAGCAGCTCGGCCACGGTGGCGGTGGCCCGCAGGGCCACCACGTCGACCCGCGGGGTCATCGCCTCGGCCGCCCGCTTGTCCCCGAACCGGATGGTGCGTTGCAGCAGCATGGCGGTGTCCGACGGCAGGGCGCCGGCGCGGGCCGAGATCGCGGCGAGCAGGCCCAGTTCCTCGGGCGACCGGGCGCTGGCCAGTTCCTCCTGCGGTTCGACACCGAGCCGGCGGACCAACCAGTTCGCCGAGTTGTTCAACGCCCGGATCAGCCAGCCACAGACCCGGGAGAAGGCACGCATCGGCGCGGCGGTGGCCAGCGCCGCGGGCATCGGCCGGGCCAGCGCCGCGTTCTTCGGCACCAGCTCACCGAAGAGCATGGACAGCAGGGTGGCCAGGGCGAGGGCGAGCACCGGCGTGATGCCGTCGGCGGCCGAGCCGGCCAGCGGTCGCAGCACCGGCCCGAACAGCCGGGCCAGGGCCGGCTCGGCGAGATAACCGGTGAGCAGGGCGGTGATGGTGATGCCGAGCTGGGCGCCGGAGAGTTGGAAGGAGAGCTCGCGCAGCGCCTTGCGGACCGTGGCGGCCCGCCGGTCGCCGCCGCCGGCGCGCTGGTCGATCTCCGCCCGGTCCACGGTTACCAGGGCGAACTCGGCGGCCACGAAGAAGGCGTTGCCGGCGGTCAGCAGTGCGAAGCCGACCAGTGGCAGCAGCGTGGTCAGGATCGGGCTGTCGATGATTGGTTCACCTCGGCGGAATTGTCCCACGGGTCCGACCGCGGGCACGCGTACGGGTCCTCCAGCCGCGTCGATCCTTCCATCAGGGAACTCCCAGAGTCGTTACCTAGGGTCGATCCGATGAGCGACCTCGCGTACCCCCGGGCCGCACAGCCGGAGCCGACCGGCATCGCCGGCTGGGCCACCGATCTGATGGAGACCCTCGGGGCGCCGGGCGCCGGCCTCGCGGTGGCCCTGGAGAATCTCTTCCCGCCGCTGCCCAGCGAGGTGATCCTGCCGCTGGCCGGGTTCGCGGCGAGCCAGGGTGACATCGGTCTGGCGTCGGCCATCTGCTGGACCACGCTGGGCTCGGTGGTCGGGGCGGTCGCGCTCTACTACGTCGGCGCGCTGCTCGGCCGGGACCGGACCCGGTCGATCGCCCGCCGGCTGCCCCTGGTCAAGGTCGAGGACGTGGACCGCACCGAGGCGTGGTTCGTCCGGCACGGCGGCAAGGCGGTGTTCTTCGGACGGATGATCCCGATCTTCCGCAGCATGATCTCGATCCCGGCCGGGGTCGAACGGATGTCGATGCCTCGGTTCCTGGTGCTGACGACCCTGGGCAGCCTGATCTGGAACTCCGTCTTCGTGTTCGCCGGCTATCTGCTCGGCGAGAACTGGTGGCGGGTGGAGGAGTACTCGGGGCTGTTCCAGAAGGTCGTCATCGGCGGTGTGCTGCTGGGCATCGGCTGGTTCGTGGTGCGTCGGTTGTCCCGGTCCGGTGCCCGGGACACGGCCGCCGCCGGGGATCGGGACGCCGGCTGAGACGTCCCGCCGCCGGGACGCCGGACCCGACGGGCGGACGGCCGCCCGGTCGGATCCGGGTCCGCTCCCGCACCCCGGGGGTACGTCCGGACGCCCCCGTCGCCTCGCGGTCAGGCGCCGGTGGCGGCGGCCTCCGGTTCGGTCCGGTCCTCCGGCTTCACCGAGCGCAGCAGCACGGTGGCCACGTCCACCACCTCGACCTGGTCCGCGACGCCCTTGCCGGTAACCCCGTCGCCGATCATGGTGTAGCAGAACGGGCAGCCGACCGCGATGGTCTTCGCGCCGGTGGCGAGGGCCTCCTCCACCCGCTCCACGTTGATCCGCTTGCCAATCTTCTCTTCCATCCACATCCGGGCGCCGCCGGCGCCGCAGCAGAACGACCGCTCGCTGTTGCGCGGCATCTCGGTGACCCCGCCGTCGGCTCCGGCCGCGGCGTCGCCCTGGACGGCCGCGCCGAGCACCTCGCGCGGCGGACTGAACACGCGGTTGTGCCGGCCCAGGTAGCACGGGTCGTGGTACGTCACGCCCCCGTCGACGGGCTGGACGGGCGTCAGCTTGCCGGTGGCGACCAGGTGGGCCAGCAACTGGGTGTGGTGCACCACCTCGAACTCGCCGCCGAGCTGGCCGTACTCGTTGCCGAGGGTGTTGAAGCAGTGCGGGCAGGTTGCGACGATCTTGCGCTTGGCCGGCTCGCGGTCGCCGAACGCCTCGGTCAGCGTCTCGACGTTCTGCTGGGCGAGCATCTGGAAGACGAACTCGTTGCCGATCCGCCGGGCCGGGTCACCGGTGCAGGTCTCGCCCTCGCCGAGGATGGCGAAGTCGACCCCGGCCTCGTGCAGCAGGGTGGCCACCGCGCGGGTGGTCTTCTTGGCCCGGTCCTCGAACGCGCCGGCGCAGCCGACCCAGAAGAGGTACTCGAAGTCGTCGACCTCGCCGACCCGGGGCACCTCGAAGTCCAGGCCCTTGGTCCAGTCCTCCCGGGTGTTCTGCGGAGCGCCCCACGGGTTGCCCTTGTTCTCCAGGTTGCGCAGCATCACGCCGGCCTCGGACGGGAAGCTCGACTCGATCAGCACCTGGTAGCGCCGCATGTCGACGATGTGGTCGACGTGCTCGATGTCCACCGGGCACTGCTCGACACAGGCGCCGCAGGTGGTGCAGGACCAGAGCACGTCCGGGTCGATCACCCCGCCGTCCTCGGCGCCGCCGATCAGCGGCCGGTCCGCCTCGGCCAGGGCCAGCACGTCCAGGTGGGCCAACTGCGCGGCGGTGGCCTTCTCCTCCCCGGTCAGGTCCTTGCCCCCGCCGGCCAGCAGGTACGGCGCCTTGGCGTACGCGTGGTCACGCAGGCTGAGCACCAGCAGCTTGGGCGACAACGGCTTGCCGGTGTTCCACGCCGGGCACTGCGACTGGCACCGGCCGCACTCGGTGCAGGTGCTGAAGTCGAGCAGGCCCTTCCAGGTGAACTGCTCGACCTGGGCGACCCCGAACTGGTCTTTCTCCGGGTCGGCCTCCTCGAAGTCCAGCGGCTTGCCGGCGCTCATCATCGGCCGCAGCGCGCCGAGCCCGGAGGCGGTCTTCGGCCGCGCCGTCGGGTTGCGCTTGAAGAAGATGTTGGGGAAGGCGAGGAACCGGTGCCAGGCGACGCCCATGGTCACGTTCAGCGAGATCACGATCAACCAGGTCATCGAAATGATGATCTTGATCATGGCGGTGACGCTGGCGCCGGCGTCCCAGTCCGGCAGTACCGCGCCGACGGCGTGGCTGACCGGGGTGGCCCAGAACGGGAACTCGAAGTGGTCGGTGGCGACCTTGAAGCCGCGGATGACGAAACCGCAGACCAGGACCAGGAGCACGATCCACTCGACGAAGTAGCCCTGCCACATGGTCGAACCGGTGAACCGGGACCGGTTCTCGGGCCGGGCCGGCCGGTTCGCCAGCCGAATGGCCATCAGGACCAGGATGCCGATCAGACCGAGCACGCCGATGATCTCGGTGGTCAGGCCGTAGACCACCCAACCACCGATCAACGGCAGGCCGCCGGTGGGCGTGACCACCTCGAAGTAGGCCTCCAGCACCAGCAGCGACAGCACGATGAAGCCGACCATCACGGTCCAGTGCGCCGCGCCCACCACGCTCCAGCGCAGCATCCGGGTGTGCCCGAGGGTCTCGACCAGCATGGTGCGGGTCCGGGCGCCCTTGTCGGCGAAGCGCTCCGGGTCGGGCTGACCGAGGCGGATCACCGCCGTCATCCGCCGCACCGCGCGGACGGCCAGCCACACCGCCACGGCGGTGATGGCGGCCGCGACGACCGTCGTGACGATCTGGACGCTACCCATGCGTTGGCCTCCCGGTCTGCTGCGCGGCGAGCGGCTGCGACACCGCGCACGCGTGCGCGGTCACCGGGTGCAGCCTACGCGCAAAAGTTACCCGTGGGTAACGTGAGGAAACTCGCAGCCGGCCGTACGCCGCCCTCCGGACACCTTAAGGCGCCGGTCAGGCGGCGATTTGGCGAGGGTCAGCGCCAGCGCGAGAGCAGGATCAGCGAGGCGACCATCGAGCCGAAGCCGACGGCCAGGTTCCAGTACTGCCAACTCGCCACCGGGTACGCGGTCCCGGACAGGTAGTACACCACCAGCCAGGCGATACCGAAGACGATCAACGTGACCGCGGTGATCGGCAGCCAGATCGGGCTAGGCTTGCCCCGCGTCGCCGCATCCGTCGTCGGACGGACGTCGGACGGCGGGGTGTACACCTTCTTCTTTCGGACCTGTGACTTGGGCACGACGCTCTCCTGGAGGGGGTGACGACCTCGACCGGCCTGACAACCGGGCGCGGGGGCGACGGTCCATGGCCAATAATGTTCGGAAGCTAGCGTAGTCGGCGCGGACGATTCAGGCCACGAACGGGGCGGACCGGGTGGTCCGGCGGGTCGGATCAGGCACTCGCGATCGACTGGGCGTACGGGGCGGATCGAGCCGACAATGGCATGGTCGAGCCGACGATCGAAGGGAAAGCCGCGGTGGAATACACCTCCGGTGCCGCCTCCTGGCAGAAGGCCCTCCGCCGGGCCGGAGCGGCCCTGCTGCCCCGGCGCCTGGGGCAGCGGCGGCCGGGCTGGTCCGCGGGTGTGCCGCTGATCGCCCTGGCCGCCGGCGTGCTGTTCACCACCACCGCCACCACCGCCAACGGCACGGCCCTGCGGGACGACCGGCGGCCCCAGCTCACCCAGCTCATCACGGACCGGCGCGACCAGTTGGCCGCCAGCGAGGAGCAGGCGGCCGCCCTGCGCAAGCAGGTCGAGGACCAGACCGAGGCGCTGGCCGGCTCGGACGGACCGATCGCCGCCCAACGGGCCCGGGCCAACGGCTTCCGGCAGGCCGCCGGCTTCACCAAGCTGGCCGGCCGGGGACTCACTGTCGAACTCGACGACGCACCGCGCGCCGCCGACGGCAGCCTCCCGAAGGGCGCCAGCAACGACGACCTGGTCGTGCACCAGGGTGACGTCCAGGCCGTGGTCAACGCCCTCTGGGCCGGCGGCGCCGAGGCAATGTCGATCATGAATGTTCGGGTCCTCAGCACCAGCGCGGTACGCTGCGTGGGTAACACGTTGCTGTTACACGGACGCGTCTACTCACCACCGTTCAAGATCATCGCAATCGGCGACCCCGCGGCGATGCAGCGGGCGCTCGCCTCCTCCGAAGGAGTCCGGTTGTTCCGGGACGCCGTTGACCATTTCCAGCTCGGCTACCACGAGTCGGTGGGCAACGTGACCGTTCCGGCCTTCGACGGCTCCAGCACACTCCGCTCGGCCAAGGTGCCAGGTGAGAACGGTGGCTGACGGGCCGACCGAGGGCCGCAACGGTCGGCACCGGGCAATCGATCCCGATGATCGGACCGCGGTGATCCCACGGGTGACCGACGGGCCGCCGCCGACCGGGAGCCGCGAGCGGGACGCACCGACCGATCCGACAGCGGGTCCGTTCGTCCACCCGGTCCGCGGTCCGGGAGCGCCGGGCGGTCCGGTGACACCCCCCACCGGCCCGGCGTCGGCGGCCGGCGGGTGGACGTCCGCCGGCAGCCCCGGTCGGTCGACCGGCACCGGTACGCCATCCGGCGCCGGTACGCCATCCGGCGCCGGTACGCCATCCGGCGCCGGTTCCGGCCCGACGACGGCCGGCACCGGCGTACCAGCTACCGGTTCGGGCCGGACGGGACGGGAGTCAGCGCCACCACCGTGGCCCGGCCGACCGGTCGGCGGTCCGGTCGAGGCGGCGGCCCACGGACCGATGCCCACGTCCGGGTCGGGCGATCGACCGGACAGGTCACGGTCGCGGCCCGCGCCGACGTGGAATCCGTGGCCGGGACAGGCCGGCCCCCCGCAGGCCGGCCCCGCGTCGCCGGCAACCGGAACGCCCGCCTCGGCCAGCGGACAGTCGAGCGGCGGGCAACCCGGCAGTGGCCTACCGGGCGGCGGGACGGCCTGGCTCGACCTCGGCCCTGTCACCGGCACGCCGCGATCCGCCCCTCGTCCGACCGACGGGACAGCAGCGAACCCCGGCCCTCGACCGACCGACGGGACGACACCCGCTCCTCGGCCGGCCGGCGGTTCATGGGCCACCCGGCCCGCCGTCGAAACGGCAGCATCCACGCCGCAGGCGGCCGGCGCCACAGCCTGGCCGGCCGTACGGCCCACTGCCGGGATGCCAGGAGCACAGCCTGCCGGGGCACAGGGGGCACAACCTGCCGGAGTCCCGTCCCGGTCGAACCCGGCTCCGTCCGGACCGGCCTCGTGGCCGTCGACGTCGCCGGCGCCGGTGTGGACAACCGGGGCTCTGTCCACACCGGCCGGGCCTGCGCCGACCGGTGCGACGTCGGTCCGGCCGACTTCGTCGACACCGGTCCGGCCAACCCCGTCGGCACCAACCCCGACACCGACTCCGGCGTCCGGAACCAGCCGGGCGGTCGAGGCGCCCACCTCCATCATTCCGGTGGTCCGGGTCGACACCGCCAGGTCCACCGCCTCCGACGCCACCGCGATCATCCCGGCCCTACCGGCGGTACACCGCTCGGACGACGGCCAGCCGACCACGGTGATTCCGGCCGTACCCGCGGCGACGCCGAACCGGACCGAGTCGAATCGGGCCGGCGCGAGCCGGGCGGAGCCGAGCCGGGCGGTCGCGCCGGGCGGGACGACGGACAAGGTCGTCGGGCACGCGCACAACACGACGATGCTGCCGGTCGTCCGCCGGAACGGGTCGACCGGCGGCGACCCGGCGGATCCGGGCGGCGCGGCGGACGAACAGGCCCGTCCCCGACGCGGCGAGCGGGTGGTGAAGCTCCGCCCGGAACAGACCGGCGAGGGTTACAAGAGCGTCTACTCCGAGTTGACCCGGCCTTCGCTGGCGTCCCGGCTGCGCGCCGGCCTGCGGCTCACCGGCGAGGTGCTGATCACCTTCGGGGTGGTGGTGCTGCTGTTCGCCGGCTACGAGGTGTGGGGCAAGTCGGCCATCGTCGGCGCCCACCAGGACGACCTGCACAACGAGTTGGCCCAGGAGTGGCAGCCCGATCCGACCGTGGGACCGAGCCAGGCGCCGGCCGGGCCGGTCAAACCGGTCGCCGGCAAGCCGATGGCCGGGTTGTACATCCCCAAGCTGGGCAAGAGTTGGGTGGTGGTCGAGGGAGTCAGCCAGAAGGACATCCGGTACGCCCCCGGCCACTACCCGAAGAGCGCGCTGCCCGGGAAGGTCGGCAACTTCTCCGTCGCGGGGCACCGGAACCAGGCGACCTTCTGGCGGCTGGACGAACTCCACGAGGGCGACGTCATCATCGCCGAGTCCAAGACCGACTGGTACGTCTATCGGGTCTCGCAGACCCAGATCGTCAAGCCCACCCAGGTCGAGGTGGTGGCCCCGGTGCCCGGCAACCCCAAGGCCAAACCGACGAAGGCGATGCTGACCCTGACCACCTGCAACCCGAAGTTCGACAACTACCAGCGGTTGATCGTGCACGCGGAGCTCGTCCGGGACCAGCCCAAGTCGGCCGGCCGGCCGGCCGAGTTGGGGGGCTGACCGGCGATGTACCGGTGGATCTGGCGCAAACTGCCGTTCGGGTTGCCCGGCAAGCTCGCCGGCTCGGTGCTGCTCACCCTGGCCACGATGGCGCTGCTGTGGTTCGTGGTCTTTCCCTGGGCGGAACCCCTGCTGCCCTTCGACGACGTGCAGGTGACCCAGGACGGCGGCGCGCCCGCCGACGACCCGGCCGACGTCGGACCGGCTCCCGCGCCGTCGAGTGGCCAGCCCGGGGATGGTCACGACCTGCCCTACAACACCAGCACGAACAACCCGAACCCCTCGTCGCGGACCAGCGCGACGCCGACCCGGAGCTAGGCCAGGTGACCGTGCGCGTCCTCGTGATCGACAACTACGACTCGTTCGTCTTCAATCTGGTGCAGTATCTCGGCCAGCTCGGGGCGGAGTGCGTGGTGCGCCGCAACGACGAGATCGACGTGGCCGAGGTCGGCCGGCTCGGTGCGGCCGGGGTGCTGCTCTCGCCCGGTCCCGGCACCCCGGAACGGGCCGGAATCTGTCTCGACGTGATCCGCCGGTACGGCGGTGAGCTGCCGCTGTTCGGGGTGTGCCTGGGGCACCAGGCGATCGGCGCGGCCTTCGGCGCCACCGTGGACCGGGCACCCGAGTTGCTGCACGGCAAGACCTCCCAGGTGCGGCACAAGTCGGCCGGCGTGCTGCGCGGGCTGCCCGACCCGTTTACCGCGACCCGTTACCACTCGCTGACCGTACGGCCGGAGACCCTGCCGGCGGAGATCGAGCCGACCGGTTGGACCGAGTCCGGGGTGCTGATGGCGCTCCGGCACCGGACCCTGCCGATCGAGGGGGTGCAGTTCCACCCCGAGTCGGTGCTGACCGAGGGCGGTCACCTGATGCTGGCGAACTGGCTGGCCGACTGCGGGTTGCCGGAGGCGCTGGACCGGGCACCGGCCCTGGCCGCCGAGGTCGACGAGCGACGCCGCGCCGCCTTCGTCACGGTCTGACCCGTACCCACCGGCGCCGGTGGCCGGTGGGTACGGTCGGTGTCAGGCCAGCGGAGACCGGGTCGGGAACGGGAACCCGTTGCCGCCCCCGGTGCCGCCCGTCGGACTGCCGGTCGGCGACGGGGTGTTGTTGGCCGGTCCGCTGGGCTCGGTCGTCCTCGGGATGGTGACGGTGATGGTGACCGTGCTGTTCTTCGGCAGCGACTCGCCGGCGCCCGGGTTCTGGTCGCTCACCCGACCCGCGAGGCTCGGGTCGACCTCGTCGCCCTCGACGGTCTTGACCTTGAATCCCGCGTCCTGCAACGCCTTCCGCGCGTCGTCCACCTTCTTGTTGACGACGTTGGGCACCTGACGCACATTGTTGCGGGAGACCTTGACCGTGACCTCGCTGCCGGTCGGCACCTGGTTCCCGGAACTCGGGTTCACCTCGACGACCTGGTTGTCCTTCTTCTCGCTGTCCACCTCTTCGCGCTTGACGACCAAGTCCAGCGCCTTGAGCTGGTTGAGGACGGTGTTGTAGTCCTTGCCGACCAGGTCGGGCGGGATGGTCACCTGCTGCGGGCCACCGCAGATCGTGAGGTTGACCGTGGTCTGCCGCTCGACCCGCAGGCCCGGCTTCGGGTCCTGGTCGGTGACCGTGCCCTTGACGCAGTCGCCGCGGGTCGTCGCCCCGGCCACCGGCTTGAGTCCCTGCGCGGTCAACGTGGACACGGCTTCCGCCTGCGGCCGACCGACCGCGTTCGGGACGCTGACCTTGTTCTCGTTGCCCTTGGTCATCCACAGGCCGACGACCAACGCCACCACGGCCAGCACCCCGAGCGCGCTGAGCGCGGCGAGCACCCAGGCCGAGGACTTGCGCTTGCCGGCGTCACCGACCCGGGCCGGCATGGGTCGGGTCGCGGGTCCGCCGCCGCCCGGACCCATCGGCACCGACGCCCCCATCGCGACGGTCTCGCTCTCCCGCATCACGGGGGTGGCCATCACGGGTCGCCCGGCCGCGGCGCGCAGCAGGTCGGCCCGCATCTCACCCGCGCTCTGGTACCGGTTGAGCGGGTTCTTGGAGAGCGCCTTGAGCACGATCGCGTCGATCTGCGGGGTGACATCCGGGTTGATGTCGCTCGGCGCCGGCGGGTCCTCCCGGACGTGCTGGTAGGCCACGCTGACCGGGCTGTCGCCGACGAACGGCGGGTGCCCGCAGACCAGCTCGAACAGCACGCAACCGGCGGCGTAGACGTCGGACCGGGCGTCCACCGCCTCACCGCGGGCCTGCTCCGGGGAGAGATACTGTGCGGTGCCGATCACCGCGCTGGTCTGCGTCATCGTGGTGGCGCCGCTGGCCAGCGCCCGGGCGATGCCGAAGTCCATCACCTTGACCTGACCGTTGAGGGTCAGCATCACGTTGCCGGGTTTGATGTCGCGGTGGATGATCCCGTGCCGGTGGCTGAACTCCAGCGCCGCGCACATGTCGGCGGTGATCTCCATGGCCCGACGGGGCATCAGTCGCCCCTCGGCGGCCAGCACCTCCTTCAGGGTGCGCCCGTTCACGAACTCCATCACGATGAACGGCAGCGTCTCGCCGGTGGGCCCGATCTCCTCGCCGGTGTCGTAGACGGCGACGATGGCCGGGTGGTTGAGCGAGGCGGCGTTCTGCGCCTCGCGCCGGAACCGCATCTGGAAGGTGGCGTCCCGGGCCAGGTCGGCCCGCAGCATCTTGATCGCGACATCGCGGCCGAGCCGGAGGTCACGCCCGCGATGCACCTCGGCCATGCCGCCGTAGCCGAGCAGCTCGCCGACCTGGTATCTGCCACCCAGCAGACGGGCCTGCGCCGTCATCTCGTCCGTCGTCCTTCGCTCGTCTGGTCACCCTGCCGGACCAGCTGCCCCACCTGACGGTACGGCGTGTGGCCCGGCCCGTCCCGACCCGCGTCCGTCGATGGACCCCTCGCGGCCGTACCGTGCGGTCCGTCGATGGCCCAAGCCGAAGACCCTACCCGGACACCGCGCGGTTCGGGTTGACGAAGATCGGATGCGACGGCCGTCACCGTACGCATTCCCAGCGCGGTCGCGCCGTACTTGTTCACCCAGTAGGAAATCATGCCGGAGCACAACACGACCAATAGACCGACGACGATGGCAAGTGTGATCATGAGTGGTCGGTTGGTGGCACCGTTCGAAGCGGCCGGTGGTCGCGGCACCCCGACCGGTGGTCGCGGCGCGCCGGCGGCCGGCGGCCGGGGCGCGTTGTAGGAGGGTTGCGGCACCGCGGCGGCACCCCGGTTGTAGCCGGTCTGGGCCGGCGGGGCGGTGGTGGGCCGGCGCGCCGGGCCCGCCTGCTGGCCGAGCGCCGGCGGCACGGAGGTCGGCTGCGGCGCCGAGGTCGGGGCCGCCGCCAGAGGCCGGGCGGCCGGCGGGCGGGGCGCGGGTGGCCGGGCGGTCCCGGTCGCCGCCTGGTACGGGGGACCGCTCCGGGCGCTCACCGGCGAGCCGGGCGAGCCCGACACCGGTTGCCCGGTCTTCCTGGCGTTGGACAGGGCGCTGGCGGTCTGCCGCGCCACCGACGCCAGCGCCGCCGCGGTCGGGTACCGGGCGGCCGGGTCCTTGGCCATCGACCGCTCGACGATCGAGCGAACCGCGGGCGGGCAGTCGGCGGGCAGCGGCCGGGGCGTGTCCCGGACGTGCTTCATGGCGATTTCGAGTGGATTGTCACCCTCGAACGGTCGCCGGCCGGACAGGCACTGGTAGGCCACCACGCCCAGGGCGTACACGTCGGAGAGGGGGGTGGCGACCGCGCCGGACGCCTGCTCCGGCGAGATGTACGAGGCGGTGCCCAGCACCGAACCGGCGGCGGTGAGCTGCCCGACCATCTCCGACCGGGCAATGCCGAAGTCGGTCAGCACCAGTGTGCCGTTCGGCCGGACCAGCAGGTTGCCGGGCTTCACGTCGCGGTGCACGATGCCCTTGTCGTGCGCGGCCTGCAGGGCGTCCGCGGCCTGCGCGACCAGCGCCATCGTGCGCGCCGGGGTGAGCCGCCCGACCCGGCTCAGGGTCCGGTCCAGGGCGTCACCCTCGACGTACTCCATCACCAGGAAGGCGATCTGCTGGTCGCTGCCGTAGTCGTAGACGTCCACCACGCCGGCGTGGTTGATGGTCGCCATGGTCCGGGCCTCGCCGCGGAACCGTTCGGCGAAGCCCGGTTCGTCGAGCAGCGCGGGCAGCAGCACCTTGACCGCGACGGTCCGGCCGAGCACCTCGTCGGTGCCGCGCCAGACGTCGCCCATCCCGCCGCCACCGATGCGCTCGTCCAACCGGTACCGGTTGCCGAGCTGCATGCCGGGGCTGAGCATCACTTGATCCTCTTGTCGGCGATCACCGCTCGCATGATCTCCCGCGCGATCCGGGCCGTCTCGGCACTGCCACCCCTGCCCGCGGACTCCAGCGCGACGGCGACCGCCGAGATCGGCTGGCCGTCCTTGCTGACGAAACCGATGAACCAGCCGTGGTCGTCGGTGTTCTCACCGTTCTCCGCCGTACCGGTCTTGCCGCCGACGGTGAAGCCGCTGATCCGGGCCGACCGGCCGGTGCCGTTCTCGACCACGCTGACCATCATGTCCTGCAGGTCGCGGGCCACCTGCGGGCTGACCGGCTGACGCAGCTGCTTCGGGTCGGCGGCGTAGTAGCTGGTGGTCCGGTCCGGCCCGAGCAACTTGTCGACCAGGTACGGACGCATCTGGCTGCCGTTGTTGACCACCGCCGCGGCGATCATGGCGCCCTCCAGCGGGGTCATCCGGACGTTCCGCTGCCCGATCGAGGACTGGGCGAGGGTGCCCGCGTCGGGCTGCCCGTTCGGCCCCAGCATCGTCCCGGTCTGGCTGGCGCTGACCGGCAGCCCGCCGCCGGTGAGCCGGCCGACCGTGAGGTCCTCCTGTTCGAACCCGAACTGCCGGGCCTTCTCCCTGATCTTCTCGGCCCCCAGCTTGACCGCGAGTTGGGCGAACCCGGTGTTGCACGACTCGGTCATCGCGTTGATCATGGTGACCTGGTCCTCAGGGCAGATCGACGACGCCGCGTTCGTGATGTCGGCGCCCGCGCCCGGCGGCCGGTAGACGCTGCCGGCCGGAATCTTGCTCTGCTTGGTGTAGCCGTTCTCCAGTGCCGCCGCCGCGTCGATGACCTTGAAGGTCGATCCGGGCGCCAACAGCTCGTGCGTCGCCCGGTTCAGCAGCGGGCCGTTCTTGTCGGCCATCAACTTCTTGTACGCGTCGCTGACCTCGTTGCCGTCGTGGCTGGCCAGCGGGTTGGGGTCGTAGCTGGGCACGGAGACCAACGCCTGGATCGCCCCGGTCCGCGGGTCGATCGCGACCGCCCCGCCCTTGGCGGCACCGACCCGGTTGTCGACGAGCTGCTTGTACGCGGTCTCCTGCACCGTTCGGGAGATCGTCAGCAGTACGTTGCCGCCGCTGGTCTTGCTGCCGGTGAACAGGTCCCGGGCCCGGTCGACGAACAACTGGTCGCTGTTGCCGGAGAGGAAGTCGTCCTCGCTCCGCTCGATGCCCGTGACGTCGCCGTTGACCGGCTTGTAGCCCACGATGTGCGCGTACGGCGCGCCCTTGGGGTAGACGCGCTGGTACTTCAGCTCGCCGTTGGTGTCCTTGACCGTGGCCAGGGCGGTGCCGCCGGCCTCGATGTTGCCCCGCTTGCGCTCGTACTCGGCGACCTGGACCCGGCCGTTGTACGGGCTGGTGCGGTACTCGTCCGCCTTGTACGCCTGAACCCAGTTGAGGTTGGCGAACAGCAGGCCGAACAGGATCATGACGACCACACCGACCTTGCGCAGTGGCGCGTTCACGGGCGGATCACCTCCGTCTGTGCGCCGTGCAACTTGGCGGGTGCGGGCGAGCCGCCCGCGGTGCGGGCCAACGGCGTGGTGGTCACCGGCTTACGGGCGGCGTGGGAGATCCGCAGCAGCATCGCGACCAGCAGCCAGTTGGCCATCAGCGACGAGCCGCCGGAGGAGAGGAACGGGGTGGTCTGGCCGGTCAACGGGATCAGCTTGCTGATCCCGCCGACGATGACGAAGACCTGCAGCCCCAGGGTGAAGGCCAGGCCGCCGGCGAGCAGCTTGCCGAACGAGTCGCGGACCGCCAGGGCGGTTCGCAGACCGCGCTCGACGATCAGCAGGTAGACCACGAGCAGCGCGGTGAGCCCGAACAGCCCGATCTCCTCGCCGATGCCGGCGAAGATGAAGTCGTTCCGCACCTCGGGGATCTTGCCCGGCTGGCCGCCGCCCGGACCGGCCCCGAACAGGCCGCCGGTGCCCAGCGCGAACAGGCTCTGAACGAGCTGGTAGCCCTTGTTGGTCGGATCGGCGAACGGATCCAGCCAGATCTCGGCCCGGAGGTAGAAGTTGGCGAACGGGCCGCCCACCGTCCCGCCGAGGAAATAGGCCAGGAAGGCGCCGCCCACGAAGAGCAGCAGGCCGATGATCAACCAACTGGCCCGTTCCGTCGCGATGTAGACGGTGACCACGAACATGCCGAAGTAGAGCAGCGAGGTGCCGAGGTCCTTCTCGAAGACCAGGACCAGCACACTCAGCAGCCAGACGCCGACCACCGGGCCGAGGTCCCGACCGCGCGGGAAGTCGATGCCGAGGAACCGCCGGCTGGCCAGCGACAGCACCTCGCGCTTGCGGACCAGGTAGTAGGCGAAGAAGACCAGCAGTGCCAACTTGGCGAACTCGCCGGGCTGGATGCTGAACGAGCCGATGATGATCCACAGCTTGGCGCCGTAGATCTCGGAGTACCGGGCCGGCAGGACCGCCGGGATCATCACCAGGACGATACCGGCCAGACCCAGCGTGTACGCGTACCGGGAGACCGCCCGGTGATCCCGGATGAGCAGCAGCAACCCGGCCGCGAGCAGCACCGCGAGCAGGGTCCAGAGCAGCTGGTGGCCGCCGAACCCGCCGAACAGCGGGTACTTGATCCGGTCCGCCGCCTCGGCGTTGTCCAGGTCGATCCGGCGCAGGAAACCGATGCCGATGCCGTTGAGCAGCGCGACCGCGGGCAACAGGGCCGGATCGGCGTACGGGGCGGTGAACCGGATCACCAGGTGCAGACCGAGGAAGACGGCCGCCAGCGCCGCGTTCGGCACCCAGAAGCCGATCCGTACGGTGCCCAGCACGTTGGCCTCGATGGTCGCGCTGTACGCCACCGCGAGGCCCATGGCGAAGAGCAGCAGGGCCAGTTCGGCGTTACGCCGCGACCGCCATTCCCGGGTACGCGGCATCTCGCCCGTCGTCGCGGGCGTGGATGTCGGTCCGACCGGGGCGCTCATCACTGGTTCCTCGGATCGATCGAGCCGACACTCACTCCGAAACCCGGCATCCGCCCGGGTCGGTCGCCGGCGGGACCGTGTCGGAGGACTGGGCGTCGGGAGTGGTCGTCGGCGGGAACGGGCTGCCGACCCCGCCCGGCGTCGGGCTGCCGGCCGGGCCGGGCGTGCCGTTCGCCGGCACCGTCGGCGTACCGACCGGCTGTCCCGCGGCAGCACTCGGCGGACAGGTCGGCTTGAGGTTCGGGTTCGAACCGTTATCGTTGATCAACTCGGCGAGCGCCCGTTGGGCGTCCGGCTCGCTCTTGGCCTGGATGCCCTGCTTGACCTGCTCCTGGGCGGCCGTGGTGAGGTCGTCCAGCTTGGTGCCGCTGGTCTGGTGCACGTTGGACAGGTCGATGCCGGCGATCTGTCCCGGTACGCCCTGGAAGACAGCGACCTGCCCGTCCTCCGTGGCACCGACGTAGTACTGCCGCTGGGTGTAGCTCCAGCCGCCGTAGAGACCGGCGCCGAGCAGACCGACCAGGACGACCAGCAGCGCGGCGGTGCGCACCGGGTGCCGACGGGGACGGTCGTTCTCGTCCTCCCGGCTCCCGTTCGACGGTGGCTCGGGACTGGCCGGCCGGGGTGGGTGGAGCGCGGAGGCCCGCGCGGCGGGGGTCGAGTCGTCGGCCGAGGTCGCCATCCCGCGATCCCGGGCCGCCGCGCCGCCGACGATCGGCGCCGCCTCCAGGATGTCCTGGTCGGTGGCGTCCGCGACCACCACGGTGATGTTGTCGGGACCGCCACCGCGCAACGCGAGCTGCACCAGCCGCTCGACGCACTGCTGCGGATCGGCGAACTCCCGCAGCGCGTCGCCGATGGTCTCGGCGCTCACCACGCCGGAGAGGCCGTCGCTGCAGATCAGGTAGCGGTCGCCGGGAAGCACCTGGCGGACCGAGTACTCCGGGTCGATGTCCCGGCCGTCGAGGGCCCGGGTGAGCAGCGACCGCTGCGGGTGGCTGCTCGCCTCCTCCAGACTGATCCGGCCCTCGTCGACCAGCATCTGGACGTACGTGTCGTCTTTGGTTATCTGGGTGAACTCACCGTCGCGCAGCAGGTAGGCGCGGGAGTCGCCGATGTGCACCATGCCGATCTTGCTGCCCGAGAAGAGGGTGGCGGTCAGCGTGGTGCCCATGCCTTCGAGCTGCGGGTTCGCGTCGACGGTGTCCCGCAGCTGTTGGTTGGCGGTGTCGACGGCCGACCGTAACGCGTCGACCAGGGCGTCACCGGGGACGTCCTCGTCGAGCGGGGCCATCGCACCGATGACGATGTTGCTGGCGACGTCACCGGCGGCCATGCCGCCCATGCCGTCGGCGACGGCGAGTAGCCGCGGCCCGGCGTAGACGGAGTCTTGGTTTCCGTCTCGGATCAGACCGCGGTCGCTGTGGGCCGCATAGCGCAGGGTCAGAGTCATGGCCGTAATTCGAGAGAAGTGCGGCCGATCCGGATCGGCACGCCGAGGGGGACGGGGGTTGGTCCGGTGACCTTAGCGCGATCGAGGTACGTGCCGTTAGTCGAGCCCAGATCCTCCACGAACCACTGCCCCGAGCGGGGCACCAACCTGGCATGTCGCGCCGAGGCGTAGTCGTCCGTGATGACCAGGGTGGAGTCCTCCGCCCGGCCGATCGTGATCTGTGCCTCGCCGAGCGTGATCCGGGTCCCGGCCAGCTGCCCGGCGGTGACGACGAGTTGGTGCGCCGCCCGCCCCTTCTTCACCTTGGCCGGCCGCGACGGTCCGGCCGTCAGGCCGACGCCCCGGGGCGCGGCGACCAGCTTGCTGGACTTGGCGCCGGCGAACAGGTCCCGGCGGATCACCCCGACGACGGTGAACACGAAGATCCACAGCAGGATGATGAACCCGAACCGGGCGACAGTGATGACGAAAGCGGGCAAGGTCCTTAGCCGTCCACTCGGAACGTGAGGGTGGTCGTCCCGAGCTGGATCATGTCACCGGGGTTGAGCGCGACGGCCGAGACCCGCTGGCCGTTGACCATGGTCCCGTTCGTCGAACCCAGATCGGTGAGCACCACCTGGGCACCGTCGAAGTCGAGCCGCGCGTGCCGGCGGGAGATGCCGACGTCCGGCAGCCGCAGGGTGGCCTGGTCACCGCGGCCGATCACGGTGGACCCCATCTGCAGGGGATAGGTCCGACCGTCCCCGGAGACCAGTCGCACGTTGCGGCCGCCGGGAGGTCCCTGCGGCGGGCCGTAACCACCACCCTGGTCGTACGCGGGGTACTGCGGCGGCGCGTCGTACTGCTGTTGGACCGGCGCCACGTCACCACCCGTGTAGACCTCGGCGGTGACCCGGAACATGCCGGTGTCCAGGCCGTCACCCCGCTCGATCTCCACGATCACGTCGCCGTAGACCGTCCACGCCTGCTCGCCGATGAACTCGGCCTGCGACTGGGCCAACTCCTGGGCCAACGCGGCAGCGTACGGCGCGAGCCGGCTGTGGTCGTACGGCGAGAGATCGATCACGTAACGGTTGGGCACCAGGGTGCGCCCACCGGCGAGGATCGCCTTGTGCGCCTCGGCCTCCCGCTGCATGGCGTTGAGGATCTCGACGGGGTGCACTACCCCCTTGAACACCTTGGCGAAGGCCCCTTCGACCAGGCCTTCCAGTCTCTTCTCAAAGCGTTGCAGCACGCTCACCGGCTCCTCCTCGGGTCCCGAGGACATGATGGTATCCGGCCTCCGCTCGTACGGCTCGTACGCCGCTCGGCCGCCTGCTCGCCGGCCTGTCCTGGTGGCCGACACTTCTCGTGCTACTCTTCCATCCGCCGCGAGCGGTAACGCTCTCGGCGCACGTGGGACCAGCGTATTATGTCCCGGCCCCCGGTGTTCAGCCGGGATCGGGGCGGATCTACACTAGTTCGGAACGTGTGCCACGGGGAAGTGGCGGAATGGCAGACGCGCACGGTTCAGGTCCGTGTGCCCGAAAGGGCGTGGGGGTTCAACTCCCCCCTTCCCCACCGGTCGAGAAGGGCTCCGCAGCCGCGGGGCCCTTCTCGCGTTTTCGGAGCAGGCCGGAAGCACGGAGAGCGATCGGCACCGGGTTATGCTCCGATGGTTTCTGTCCCCCACCCAGGAGTGACGTGTGACTGTCGCGTTGGTGACCGGATCAGGCGGTCTGATCGGCTCGGAGGCGGCCCGGCACTTCGCCGGACTCGGCCTCGACGTCGTCGGGATCGACAACGACATGCGCCGCTACTTCTTCGGCGAGGACGGCTCGACCGCCTGGAGCCTGCAGCGGCTCGGCGCCGAACTGGGCGGCGCGTACACGCACTTCGAGGTGGACGTCCGGGACCGGGACGGCCTGGCGCAGGTGTTCAAGAAGTACGGCTCGGACATCGCCGTGATCATCCACAGCGCGGCCCAACCCAGCCACGACTGGGCGGCCAAGGAGCCCTACACCGACTTCGACGTCAACGCGGGCGGCACGCTCAACATGCTGGAAAACGCCCGGCAACACGCCATCGAGGCACCGTTCATCCACTGTTCGACCAACAAGGTGTACGGCGACCGGCCGAACAGCCTCCCGCTGATCGAGCTGGACACCCGGTACGAACTGCCCGAGGACCACCCGTACCACCAGGGCGTGACCGAGGACATGTCGATCGACGCCAGCCTGCACTCGATCTTCGGCGCCTCGAAGGTGGCCGCCGACGTGATGGTGCAGGAGTACGGCCGTTACTTCGGCATGCGGACGGTCTGCTTCCGGGGCGGCACGCTCACCGGCCCGGCCCACTCGGCCGCCGAACTGCACGGCTTCCTCGCGTACCTGATGCGCTGCGTGATGGAGGGGCGCACCTACAACCTCTTCGGTTACAAGGGCAAGATGGTCCGCGACGCGATCCACTCGCACGACGTGCTGACCGCGTTCGAGGCGTTCTTCCGCGCGCCCCGGGTCGGCGAGGTCTACAACCTGGGCGGGGGCCGGTTCTCCAACACCTCGCACCTGGAGGCGTTCGCCGTCGCCGAGGAGATCACCGGCCGCCAGGCCGAGATCAACTACGTCGAGCAGAACCGGACCGGCGACCACCAGTGGTGGATCAGCAGCATGGCCCGGTTCGAGGCGCACTACCCGGACTGGAAGATGACCTACGACGTGCCGATGATCCTCCGGGAGATCTACGAGGCCAACGCCGACAAGTGGATGCGCCGGGGATGATCGCTCAGGGCAAGCGGAACGTACTCGGCGTCCTGGTGGACGCCGTCGACTACGACGCCGCCACCGAACAGGTGGTCGACGCCGCCCGCGAACGGCGCCCGTTCGCGTTGACGGCGCTCGCCGTGCACGGCGTGATGACCGGCGTGCTCGACCCGCCGCACAACGCCCGGCTCAATTCGTTCGACCTGGTCACCCCGGACGGGCAGCCGGTGCGCTGGGCGCTGAACCTGCTGCACGGCGCCGGCCTGACCGACCGGGTCTACGGTCCGACCCTGACGCTGCGCGTCCTGTCCCGGTTCGCCGACGAAGGGCTGCCGGTCTACCTGTACGGCTCGACCGAGGAGACCCTGGCCCGACTCGTCCCCGCCCTGGAGCGGATGTTCCCGGCCCTCAAGATCGCGGGGGTCGAGCCGTCCAAGTTCCGGGCGGTACGCCCCGGCGACGACGTGGAGATCGCCGACCGGATCCGGAACTCCGGCGCCCGGCTGGTGCTGGTCGGCCTGGGCTGCCCCCGGCAGGAGGTCTTCACGTACGCCATGCGGCCGCTGCTGGACCTGCCGCTGATGGCGGTCGGTGCCGCCTTCGACTACCACGCCGGCCTGCTCCGTACGCCGCCGCCGTGGATGCAGCGCGCCGGCCTGGAGTGGTTCTGGCGGCTCGGGCTGGAACCGAAGCGGCTGTGGCGCCGTTACGTCATCCTCAACCCGGCCTACCTGGCCCGGCTCGCCGCGCAGAAGACCGGTCTGTGGAAGGCCACCCCGCCGCCGGCCGCCACCGAGCGCCCGGCGACGTTCGCCGTCTGACCGGTACGGTGCCGGGTCCGGTCGCCTGACGGCGCCCACCGGCGTCTCCGCCGACCGGGCAGCCAGGTCCGCCACGCGCCGTCCCGGCTACGTCTCGGCGACGCCGGACCAACCGGCGACGGTCCGGGTGACGCATCGACCGGTCACGCTCAGCGTCAGTGCTGCGGTCCGGACGAGCGTTCCGGCCGTGCCCGCCACCGTGATCCGGTAGCCGCCACACTGGGCGCCGGGTGCGGCCCGCAGCACCAGCGTCGAGGACCGGCCGGCCGGCACGGTGGCCGGCCCGAACGCGGCGGTCACCCCGGCCGGCACTCCCCGAGCGGACAGTACGACCGGCGGCGGCGAGCCACGTACCAGGAGGGTGCGTACCGTCACCGTGACCGCGCGTCCGGCGGCGACGGAGGTGTGGGTCGGCGCGAGCGTGAGCGCGAAGTTCCCGGTCGGAGCCGGTGGCGGCGCGGCGCCGACCACCCGGAGCAACCGGTTCGGCGTGCCCGCGCCGGCGTCCCGGACCACGCCCGGGGTGGCCGCGTCGACCAGCGCGGCCCGCACCTGCGCCGGGGTCCAGGCCGGATTCGCCGCGAGCAGCAGCGCGACCGCGCCGGCCACGTGCGGCGCCGCCATCGAGGTCCCGCTCACCGTCCGGCTCGCCGTGTCGCCGTCGTTCCAGGCGGAGGTGATTCCCACGCCGGGCGCCAGCAGGTCCAGGCAGGAGCCGTAGTTGGAGAAGCTCGCCGCCCGGTCGTCGACGTCGGTGGCGCCGACCGTCAACGCGGCCGGTTGCCGGGCGGGCGAGTACCCGCAGGCGTCCTGCCGGCTGCCGAAGAGGTCCCCGTTGCCGGCGGCCACCGCGTAGCTGATTCCGGTGGCGACCGAGTTCGCCACCGCCGTGTCCAGCGCCGCGCTGGCCTCGGCGCCCAGGCTCAGGTTGGCCACCGCCGGCCGGACGGCGTGCCCGGTGACCCAGTCGATCCCCGTCACCACCTGGGCGATGCTGCCGGTTCCGGCGCAGTCGAGCACCCGGACCGCGACCAGCCGGACCCGTTTCGCCACCCCGTACGTGGTGCCGCCGAGGGTGGCCGCCACGTGCGTGCCGTGCCCGTTGCAGTCGTCGGCGGTGCCGCCGTCCACCGCGTCGTACCCGGAACCGGCCCGGCCACCGAAGTCCCGGTGACTTGTCCGGACACCGGTGTCGATGACGTACGCGTGCACCGTCCCGGCCGCGTCCGGATAGGAGTAGGCGGCGTCCAGCGGCAGCTTCGCCTGGTCGATCCGGTCCAGTCCCCAGGACGGCGGACGCGCCTGGGTGCCGGCCAGCCGGACGGTGCGGTTCTGCTCCACGAGGGCGACCGACGGGTCCGCCGCCAGCCGGCCGGCGACCGCGGCGCCGGCCCGCAGTTCGAATCCGCGTAACGCCGACGACCAGGTACGACCCACCGTACCGCCGTGCCGGTCGACCAGTTGCCGGGCCGAGTCCCCGACCGCGCGGTGTGCCCGGTCCGGGCGGAGCACGACCAGGTAGCTGCCGTGGATCGCGTTCGCCGCCTCGGAACCTGCCACGGGTCCGGTCGGTGCGCCGGCGACCGCGGGCGCGGCCGTCGCCACCAGGACCGACACCACCAGGCCGACCAGCGCGGGCGGGTGACACAGCCGCATCGTCCTCGCCCTCCGGCGAGCGGTCGCCGCGCTGGGTGCCGAACGCCGGCGGCGTGACCTCGGGCGGATCGACGCGATGACCCGGTCCCCTACGGGATGGTTTTCCGGGGTGGTCGGGGGACGCGCCCGGATCCGGGCGGTCGGGAAACGGGTCATGCTCATCCCGTGAATCCTGATCTCATCGGCATGGTCGCCATCGCGCTCCTCTGGCTCACCGCCGGTGCCCTGGCCGAGGGCCTGCCGGGCCGGCGTACCGCGCGGTCGCTGCGTCGGCGTACCGCGACGGTGCTGATGCTGACCGCGTCCGCGCTGGCGGCGATGGCGGCGGTGGCCGCGACCGCGCTGGTCACCGCCGGTCCGACGAACGCCGACCGGATCGCGCTCGGGCTCGTCCTGCCGGCCGCGCCGGCGCTGGTCGTGGCGGTTCGGACGGTGGCCCGGCTGCGACTGTTGTGGGCCGGTACGGGCGCCTTCACCGGCGCTCCCGGCACCCCGGTGCCACCCCGGCTCCGGGCCGCCGCGGCGCACCCGATGATCGCGGTACCCCTGCAGATGGTCGGCCTGGCGACGCTGCCGGCGACGGTCACGGCCGCCACCGGTGGCACCCTCACCACCGGCTCGGCCCTGCCCGGACTGGTGCTCACCGCGGCCGGGCTGGCGGTGGTCACGATGGGGATTCGGCACGCGATCCGGCACAGCCGGTTGGCCGAGTGGACGGTACGACCCCGGTCGACGTCATCGCACGCCTCAACAGTCCTGGCGAATCGCGCGCGCCAGGAGCCGCGCCGGTGCGGGCCGGCAGCCGGCCCGCACCGATTCGACGCTCAGTCCAGGTCGAACTCGCCGTCCTTCGCGCCGTAGACGAACGCGTCCCACTCGTCCGGCGTGAAGAGCAGCGCGGCACCGCTCGGGTTCTTCGAGTCGCGTACCGCGATCGCCCCACCGACGAACGCGACCTCGACGCAGTTGTCACAGTTGGGCCCGCTCCGCGAGCTCTTGAACCAGGATGCCTGGCTCAAGTCCACGCGGAACCCTTTGGCCTCCACTTCCACAATGGCTCCTTTGCCAACTTCGCGATCAGAGCCACGGATTCCTCCGGACGGATTGCCGCGGCTCGGATGTGATCGAAGATGAAGATGTATTTCTGTAGCTCGTCGCTCTTCTCCAGGAAGAGCCCGCCCGTGGCGTTCTCGGCGTACACCACGTCCGGATCGCCTGCCTCCGGGAAGTCGAGAATCGTGAACGTGCCGTCCATTCCGGCGTGTGCCCCGACCTCGAACGGCAGGATCTGAAGCGTCACATTGGGCAGGTCGGCCGCTTCGACCAGGCGCTCCAACTGGGCTCGCATCACCGCGTCCCCGCCCACCGGCCGGCTCACTACCGCTTCATCCAGCACCACCCACAAGTCGATTGGATCGTCCTGGCTCAGTAACGACTGACGGCCCAACCGGACACGGACCCGCTGGTCTACTTCTTCCACGCTGATGTCCGGGCGGGCCGCCCGGATCATCGCCCTGGCGTACTCCTCGGTCTGCAGCAGGCCCGGGACCACCTGCTGCTCGTAGGCCCGGATCGAGCCGGCCGCCGCCTCCAGGCCCACGTACGCCCCGGTCAGCACCGTGCTGTAGGGGTGCCACCAGCCCTTCTGCCGGGCCTCCCGGGCGATCTGCACGAGCTCGTCGCTCTCGGTCCCGACGATGCCGTAGATCCGCAGCATGTCGCGCACGTCGCGCGGCGTGGCCGAGGTGTGTCCGGTCTCGATCCGGGAAATCTTCGAAGCGGAGCATTCCAGCTCCTCGGCGACCCCCTCGATGGTCACCCCGGCGGCCTCCCGCCGGCGGCGCAACTCGGCGCCGAGGCGGCGACGGCGTATTGTCGGGCTCCGGCGCTCGGTCACCGGTCCACCTCCGGTCGATCGCGCATCAGGACCGAGGCCCGCCGCGGGCGCGACCGTCGCCAGCGGGCCGTCGTTTCGCGGCGGTTCCGGGGTACGAGTCAGCCGGCCGCGGCGGCGAACAGGTGTCCAGTCTGCCGCGCCGGCATGCGCAACATCAAGCGCCGGAACGGCCACGGGGACGACTGAAGCAAATATCTACCTGCAACTTGCATTGATCATGTCCTTGGTGCACTCTTTCCGTATGGCTCGGGTTACGCAGCGTTTCGGTCCTTGTGAAGCACGGAGCGCTCCCCCTCCTCGAAGGACCGGCGCGACGTGCGCGGCCCGGCCACGACACGGAATCACGCCTCGGGAAAAACCTCGCCGCTGTGCGTCAAGCCGCTACGGCGGCGGGAGCGGTCCCGGGGCCGGAGATGTTGGCCAGGCCGGTGATCGGCCGGCAATGACCCGGCGGAAATCGGCCTGACCGACATCTCGTTCCACCTCCTCGTCCATGGTTGGTCGGCCATGGAACCGAATGTCGACGCTTCCTCACTTATTCACCTCTCGCCGGTTCATTTCCTCCGGCCGGATCGGACCAGGAGTTGACGTTGCTTCCCCGCTCTGGAGATGTGCTGCAGGTGACGCGCGCGGCAAGCGTGCAATTCGTCGAACCGATCCTGTTCCGCGTCATCCGCGTACACGACTGGCCGACCTACGACGGCTGGATCTGGCTCGACGGTTACGAACTCAACGTCTCGGGCGAAGCCGTCGACCGTCGGTCCATCTTCGTCCAACTCCACGGCCTCCGGCAGGTGCGGCGGGCCCCCGAACGGCGGCTGCCCGGCGCGCAGCGGATGCCGGCCGGCCGGGTCCGCGTCTGACTCACCGTCGGGTCGGACGCGGTCCGAACGGATTCTCCACCGTCGGGCCGGTACCCGGTTGGCTTCTCGTCGGATGCCCGCCCGGCGCCTCGGCGATCACGAGCGTCACCAACTGACCAGCGGGGACCTGAGTACCGGCGGTCGGTTCCGTCGCGACGACCGTTCCCGGCGGCTGGTCCGAGACCCGGTACCGCAGCCGGTAGGTCAGGCCGAACTGGTCGAGCACCGCCCGGGCGGTGTCCTCGGGCAACCCGACCACGGGTGGCACCGTCACCGACGCAGCCGAGCTGCTGGCCTGCGAGGTCGGCACCGAGGGAGTCGGAGCGGCCGAGGTCGGCGCGACGGTCGACGACGGCACCCCGGCGGTCGGCACCGAGGGGGTAGGGGCCGGGTTCTGCCGGCGTGCGTTGGCGATCAGCCAGAGCCCGAACCCGAGCACCCCGAGCAGCACCAGCGCCACCACACCGAACAGGATGGGCGTCCACCACCGACGATCGGACCGGTCGTCGTCCGCCGGGTACCACTGCGTCGGGCCGGGTCCGGTGGCCGGCGGGGGCGGCACGCCGGCTCGGCCCGACCAGCGCGGATCGGTCGGCGGGGCGACCTCGTGCCGCGCGGCCTCGTGCGGACCGGTCGGCTGGTGCGCCGGCGGCGGCTCGGTCGGATGGTGAGCCGCCCGGGTCGTCGGCTCGGACGGGGCTCCCGGCCGATCGGCGGACGGCGGTCGCTCGTCGGCGAAGGGGTCGAACTCCCGGGTCTGGTCCAGTTCGTCGCGGTCGCCCGGCTCCCGTCCGCCGGGTGGGGACGTGCCCGGCGGCTCCTGAGGATCGTCAGCCATCGCACGCCTCCTCTGCGCCAGGGCCCGCCAGTTCAACCTAACCGGCCCGACGGGTGCCGGGTGGCGGACCAGGCCAACCCGGCGGAAACGTGTCTGCGTCGATCAGGAATCCCCCGACGGTTCTCCTGGCTTGCCGCAGTGCAACACGATCACGTCGTTCCAGTGGGCCTGCTCGTCCGGGCCCGGTTGCTGCGACAGCACCTTTCCGCTCTCCCCGTCGGGGTAGCGCGGATCGAGTCCCTCCTCCACGACACGTTTGCGCGCCTCGCCGCACGACTTCCCGATCAGTTCCGGGACCGCGACCACCGGCGCCGCGCCGGCCACCGTCACGCGCACGGTGGTGCCCTGCTTGACCGGTGCGTCGGCACTCGGGTCGGTGCTGGTCACCGTGCCGTCGTCACCGGATCGGCCGAAGACCAGACGCCAGCCGAGTTTCCGCTCGCGCAGCGCGTCCCGGGCGTTCCGGAAGTCCTTCCCGACCAGATTCGGCACCGTCAACTGGTTGGTGGCGGGCCGCGACGGGCGGCCGTCGGTGGCCCGTTGTCCGGTGGGCCCGGCCGGGCCTCGGGTGGTGGGTGAGTACCCGGAATCGGTCGGTGTCGTCCTGTTCTCCGCTCCGGTGCGCGAAACCGTCCGCTCGGCGTCGGCGACCAGTTTGCCGCCCACCGCGCCGACGGTCGCCAGAACGACCACGGCCACCGCCCCACCGACCACCAGCGGCCAGCGGTCGGGCCGCCCGGGCCGCTCGTTGCCCTGCAATGCCACGCCGGACACCTCTCTCGTCACCCCGGGATCCGCCGGCCGGCGGCACCGCACGCACCCATCAAACCCGATCCGGTCGAGTCCGCCCCGCCCACCCGCCACCCACCGGACGGGTACCCCGTGGTGCGGCAGCCGGCCCGGCGGGGCGGCGGGCTGGTCCACGGCTCGCTCACCCGGCCGGTGACCGCTACGCTGCCCGGCATGGCCGTACGGGGCTGGGGAGGATCTGTCGCCACGGCGACCGGCGTGGCCGCCGGTGCCGGCGCCGCGCAGTTGGGGCTGGGCTACGGGCTCGGCGTCGTCGCCTGGCTGCCCGCCGCCGGCGGCACGGCCGAGACCGTCTGGGTGGCGAGCCTGGCCTGGGCCGCGTGGATCGCGGCGACGTCCACCGTCGTCGGCGCCCTCTGCGCCGCCCGCCTGACCCGGCCGGTCGGCGGCGGATCCGTTGCCGACCATCACACCGGCACGGATTCCGCGCTGTGGCGTGCCGCGCTGGCCGTCGCGGCCGCGGTGGGCGGGTTGCTCACCGTGGCGCTGATCGCCGTCCCGGCCCGCGCGGCATCCGGGGCGGGCAGCGGTTCGGCGCAGACCACCGCGGCCGGGTACGCGGTGGCCGGGGTGCTGGTCGGGCTGGTCGCCGCGCTCTGGGCGCTGTCCTCGCCGGCGGTCGCCGGCAACATCCTGGCCACGGTCTGCTGGCTGTGGTTCCTCGCGGTGGTGGCCGTGGTCGACGGGGTGCTGGCCGGCCGGTCGGCCGAGGGCTCGCAGCTCGGCGTCTGGCAGCTCACCGGGGACGTCGACCGGTTCTGGGCCGGTGACTACTTCTACTGGCCGGGAGCCCTCATCTCGCTCGGCTCGGCGCTGGTGATCGGTGCCCTGGCCGCCCGGTCGGCCGCCCGGCGTCCGGACGCGCGGGTCGGTGTGGTGGTCTCCGGTGGCGCCGGTCCGCTGCTCGTCGCGGTCGCCTACTTCCTGACCGCACCCCGGCTGGTCGACATCCGGGCCGAGCAGGTGTCGGCCCACCTCGCGGCGCCGTACGCGGTGATCACCGGGCTGGCCGGCTCGGTGCTGGTGGCCGCGCTAATGCAACGGGCCGAGCAGCGCGGCCGGGACCGGACGGGCGCGGGCGCGGCGACCCCGGTCGCCGGATCGACCGGTGCGGGGACGGCGATTCCGGCCCAGCCGGACCGCGCCGCCGGCACCGACACCGCGACCACCGAGCCGCCCGGGACCGGACCGACGAAGATCGGATTGGCCGGGTGGACCCGGCGGGTGCGCCCCAACTCGGAGACCGGCACCGACTCGGGGTCGGAGACGCCGAAGGTCGACGAGGCCGGGTCGGAGACCGGCACCGACTCGATCACCGGCTCGGAGCCAGAGACGAGGAAGACCGGCAGGGCCGGGTCGGCGACGACGGGTGAGGCCGGGTCGGAGACGAGGAAGCCCGACGAGGCCGGGGAGGAAACGGCATCGGGTGCGGCCGGGCGCTCGGCGCTCGGCCGGCTCGGCCGGGTGGGGCGACGCCTGCGCTGAGCGGCGGGCCGGTGGCCTACTCGACCGGCCAGGTGTGCACCGGTTCGTTGGTCGACTGCAGTTCGCCGTACCGCTGCACCATGTGGTGCAGTGCCTGGGAACGGTCCATGCCCCGGCCCCGTTCGGCGGCCCAGACCGTCTCGGTCTGCCAGACCGCCCCGTTCCGGCCGGTACGGCAGCGCTGCTCGATGATGCCGAGCAGCCGGTCCCGGTGTTCGGCCTCGACCCCGAACCGGTCCAGACCGGCCGCCGCGCGGGGCAGCAGGACGTCGAGCACCAGCTCGGTGACGCGTACGTCGCCGAGGCGCGGCCAGTAGACGGTGGCCTCGATGCCCCGGCGGGCTGCCGCGTGGAAGTTCTCCTCCGCGGCGCTGAACGTCAACTGGCTCCAGACCGGCCGGTCCGCCTCGGCCAGCTCGCGGGCGAGTCCGAAGTAGAACGCGGCGTTGGCCAGCATGTCGACCACGGTCGGGCCGGCCGGCAGCACCCGGTTCTCCACCCGCAGGTGCGGTCGGCCGTTCATGATGTCGTAGACCGGCCGGTTCCACCGGTAGACGGTGCCGTTGTGCAGCCGCAGCTCGCCCAGCTCCGGTACGCCCCCGGCGTGCAGCACCTCCACCGGGTCCTCGTCCTCGCAGATCGGCAGCAGCGGCGGGAAGTAGCGGACGTTCTCCTCGAACAGGTCGAAGATCGAGGTGATCCACCGTTCCCCGAACCAGACCCGGGGGCGTACCCCCTGGGCCTTGAGCTCGTCCGGGCGGGTGTCGGTGGCCTGCTCGAAGAGCGCCACCCGGGTCTCGGCCCACAACTGCTTGCCGTGCAGGTACGGCGAGTTCGCGCCGAGGGCGACCTGCACCCCGGCGATGGCCTGGGATGCGTTCCAGTAGTCGGCGAAGCTGTCCGGCGCGACCTGGAGGTGGAACTGGACGCTGGTGCAGGCCGCCTCCGGGGCGATCGAGTCGGTGTGCGTCGCCAGCCGCTCCACGCCGCGGATGTCCAGCTCGATGTCCTCGCCCCGGGCCGCCACGATCTGCTCGTTGAGCACCCGGTAGCGCTCGTTGGTGGAGAGGTTGTCCAGCACCAGGTGGCGCGGGGTGAGGGTGGGCAGGATACCGATCAGCACGATCTGGGCGTCCGCGTTGCCGGCCCGGTCGTCGGCCCGGCCGAGACTGGACCGCAGATCCTTCTCGTAGTCGGCGAACCCCGCCCCCTCGATCAACCGCGGCTGGGCGTTCAGCTCCAGGTTGAACTGGCCCAGTTCGGTCTGGAAGGCTGGATCGGCGATCTCGGCCAGGATCTCGGCGTTCCGCATCGCCGGTTCACCGGCGCGGTCGACCAGGTTGAGTTCGATCTCCAGGCCGGTCATCGGCCGGTCGGCGTCGAAGCCGAAGTCGTCGAGCATCAGGGCGAAGACGTCGAGGCATCGCCGTACCTTCTGCCGGTAGCGGATCCGTTCCTCCCGGGAGAAGGCAGCCCGCGTCACGTCCCGACCCATGTTTCCTCCCCGGCGCAGGCGCCGCGTCTTCCGATGCCGTCATGGAACCACCACGGTAGAAGCGGCGACCGGACGGAGGCCAGCGACGAACGACCACCGCCCCGCGTGACCGGGCAACAGCGTTGCGTCCAACCATCGCACAACGACCCGGTGGCACGCCCACCGACCCTGTACCCGGTCGGGCGCCCCGCCCACCGTGGGGCCGGTCACCGGGGCGCCCGACCGGCCGGCGGATGGCGGGCTCACCGACCCGTCCGCCGGCCGGGTTCAGTCCTGCCGGATGGCTTCGCCCTCGATCTCAATCTTGATCTTGCGGCCGACCAGGACGCCCCCGGTCTCCAACGCGACGTTCCAGGTCAGCCCGAAGTCCTCCCGGTCGATCTCGGTGGTCGCCGTGAACCCGAAGATGTCCTGGCCGAACGGGCTGCGTCCGGCGCCCTCGAACTCGACCGCCAGGTCGACCGGCCGGGTCACCCCCTTGATGGTGAGCTCGCCGGAGAGCACGAACTCGTTGCCGCTGCGCGAGGCGACCCCGGTGCTGCGGTACTCCAGCGTGGGGAACTGCTCGGCGTCGAGGAAGTCGCCGCTGCGCAGGTGGACGTCCCGGTCGTTCTGGCTGGTCGTGATGCTCGCCGCCTGGATCGTGGCGGTGACGGCGGACCGCAGGGGGTCCTCGGCTACCGTGATGGTCGCCGTCGCCTCGGTGAACTCGCCGCGCACCTTGCTCACCATCATGTGCCGGGCCACGAAGCCGACCCGCTTGTGCGCCTGGTCGAGCAGGTAGGTGCCGGGAGCCGGGATGGTCAGGCCCTCCCATTCACGGGTGGCCTCGCCGGTGCTGCTGGTCATGGGCACGCCTTCCTTCGGTCTTGCGGGACAGGAAAAAGATGAGCGCCTCAACAATACTGAACGCAACATTCCCCCTGTCAAGGATTGTTATGATCGACGGGTGACCGAGAACGTGTTCGACGATCCCCGCATCACCGCCATCGGGCTGCTCGTCGAGACGTACTCGGGGCTCGTCGCGAAGATCACCGGCCAGTTGGATGAACACGGACTGTCCATGGTGGAGTTCGAGGTCCTGATGCGCCTGGCCCGGTCGCCCGACCGGCAACTGCGGATGAGCGATCTCGCCGCCCAGACCTCCCTGTCGACCAGCGGGGTCACCCGGGTGGTCGACCGGATGGAGCGGGACGGCCTGCTCCGCCGGCGGGCCTGTCCGTCCGACCGACGCTGCCTGTACGCGGTGGTCACCAACGCCGGCGCCGCCCGGCTCGACGAGACCCTGCCCGGCCATCTGCGGATCCTCGACCGGTGGTTCACCGGCCTGCTCGACCCCGAGGCGTTACGCGGCGTTCTGCACGGGCTCCGGGTGGTCCGGGACGCGGTGCACCCGGACGCCACGGCGGGCAGCGCGGAGAGACTTGCCGAGGCGTCCTGAGCGGGCGAGCCACCCGGCCCACCGGGCCCACCCGAGACACCCGGCCGCCAGACGACGACCGAGACCGCACGGGGTGATTCCGGGCCGTCACCGAACTCGCGGGTCACCGGCAGAAAGACCGGCAGAACCACGACCCAGACCGGACGTCACCGACAAATCTCTACGGTAAGCACCGATCGGATCGTTAGTGTTCTGCGAGCCGGGGGGTGCACCGGAGACGTGACGCGGGTGAGCAAGGGGCAAACCGGGGGAGCCTCACCCGCGTCACCGTCGGCGCCAATCAAGCCGGCGCCGACCCGCGACCATCCGGGGGTCGGCGCCGACCTCATTCGGCGGCGGTGCCGCCCGTCGGACCCGGGTCCGCCAACTCCCGCTCCACCGCCTCGACCAGCACGCGCTCCCGCGGCAGCAGGCTGATCCCACTCGACCGGCACACCTGGTCGAGCCAGTCCAGCGTGGTCCGCCGGGCACCCGGATCGTCGCTGCTGGCCAGCATCCCGACCAGGGACTCCACCACGTCACGCATGTCCCGACAGTCGGCGCTGGCCTGCGCCGCCGCGGCGAACCACTCGGCCGCCCGCTCCCGGTCGCCGCGACGCAGCGCCAACTGCCCCTCCAACCGGGCGGCGATCCCGTCGTCCCGGCGCGCCGCCGTGTCCTCGGGATGGTGTCCCGAGCCACCGAGCCGTGGGCCCGGCAACGACTCGCCGACGGCCGAGCCGCGCAGCTCGGCGAGCACCCGGTCGGCCTCGGCCAGCCGGCCGGCCTCGGCCAGGGCCAGCCCCACCGTGCCGAGCACCCGCCGGCGGTGTCCGGGGTCGCCCAGGTCGGCGAGCGCGGACACGACCCGGCGACCCTGGTCCACCGCGTCGGCGTACCGGCCGTCGAGGCGGGCGATGTCGGCCAGGTTGGCCCGGGCCAGCACCCGGAGCCGGACCTCGCCGCACTGGGCGGCCAACCGGTCCACCGCGGCCAGCCGCCGACGCGCGGCGCCCAGGTCACCCACCCGGATCTCGTGCCAGGTCAGGTTGTTCTGGGCCACCGCCATGTCCCGGGTACGACCCGTCCGGCTGGCCAGCGCCAGCACCGTCTCGCCGTGCCGGCGGGCCTCGTCGTACCCGCCGAGGGCGGTCCACAATCCGCACAGCACGCTACGCCCGGCGAGTTCGCCGGGCACGTCGCCGAGCTTCTCGAAGGTCTCCACCGCGGCCTGGGCCGAGGCGAGTTCCTGCGGTCCCTCGCCGTGTTCCTGGGCCAGTTGCGCCACCCCCACCTGTGCCCAGGCCCGCAGCGCCGGGTCGGCGTCGGCGGTGCGCGGATCGTTCAGCAGCCTGCGCAGCCACTGCCGGCCCGCCACGTCCCGGCCGCGGAACCGCCACCAGCGGGGCAGCGCGGCGGCCAGTCGCAGGGCGCTGTGCGGGTCGTCGTTCGCGGCGTACGCCAGCGCGGCCCACAGGTCGCTGGTCACCTCGTCCAGCTGGTTCACCGCGGCGGGCATGCTCGCACCCACCAGGTCCGGCGCGGCCCGCTGGGCGAACCGCGCGAAGACCACCGCGTGCCGGCGCCGGATCACCGCCAGTTCCCCGTCGGCCGCCGCCCGCTCGGCGGCGAAGTCGCGCACCACGTCGAGCAGCCGGAACCGGACCGGGCCACTGCCCCTTGCGCCGATGAGACCCAGGGCGAGCAGCCGGTCGAGCACCGGCACCGGATCCCCGGTGAGGTCGACCAGCATCGCCTCGGCCAACTCCACCGACCACCTGTTGCGAAAGGCCGACAACCGGCGCAGCGCCGCCCGTTCGACCGGTTCGAGTAGGCGGTAACTGCCCGCCACCGCGTCCCGCAGCGTGACGGCGACGGCCTCCCGGCGGATCGGCGGACCGGCCAGGTCGAGCAGCCGGTCGCCGTACCGGTCGAGGATCTCGTTGAGATCCAGGATCCGGCCGCGGGCCGCGGCCAGCTCGATCGCCAGCGGCAGCCCGCCGAGCCGGCGGACCAGACCGACCAGGGCGGGCAGCTCCGCGGCCCGGGGCGGTTCGCGGCGTACCTGGCCGAGCCGGGCGAGGAACAGTTCCACGGCCGAGAAGCCCGCGATCGCGGACAGCTCCGCCGGTACGTCGGCGGGCGGCACCTCCAGCGGTGCCACCGGCCAGACCCGTTCACCCGGCAGGCCGACCGGGTGCCGGCCGGTCGCCAGTACGCGCAGCGCCGGCGCGATCCGGGCCAGCCCGCGGAGCGCCTCGGTCACCGAGCCCGGTGCCCGCTCGATGGCGTCGACCAGCAGCAGGGCCGGCAGCCCCGCCAACCGCTCGGCCAGGTCCGCGGCACGGGCCACCCCGAACACCGTGGCCACCGCGGACAGCACGTCGTTCTCGGTGGATCCCTCGTCGATCGACACTCCGGCCGCCCCGCCGGGATGCCGTCCGGCCACCCGGGCCACCACCGCCAGGGCCAGGCTGGTCTTGCCCACCCCGGCCAGGCCGACCAGACTCACCAGGGCCGGCGCGGCACCGGCCGGCGCGGACAGCAGTCCGCTCAGTTCCGTCACGTCCGCGTCGCGGCCGATGAGATCGGCAGGCGCCGGCAGGCCGAGCCCCGGCGCCGGGCGGGGTGGTTCCAGCGGATCGGACTCGGACGACGACGGGTCCTGTCCCCGGGCGGCGGCGACGAACCGCTCGCGGTCCACCCCGGCCAGGCCCAGCGCGGCGGCCAGCAGGTCGACGGTCATCCGCTGCGGGCGTACCGATCGGCCGCGTTCCAGATCGCGGACCGTGCGTACCCCGACGCCGGCCCGGGCCGCGAGATCGGACTGGGTCAGCCCGGCGATCCTGCGCCGATCGCGAAGCAGCTCGTCGAAGGCTGCGGGTTCGGGGCCGGAACCATGATCCGGAGTCATGGGCAGGAAGGCTACGCACCGATGGGCGCACCGGGCAGCCTTGCGTCGCGCTGCCGACGAATGATGACACAAAACCCGACAACACGGACTGTCGCCGTTACTGTCCGCTCCGTACGCATGGCCGGCGGACCGGGGTCGTACCAGGTATTTCAGCGCCACCGGCCCGGCGTCGGACGGGCTCCCGTCCGGTCGCCGGCCGGCTCCGGTGGTGCGCTGCGGTCGGCTCCGCGCGCCGACCAGCGGGCGTGCCACCGGCGCAACGGGCCCGGTGCCCACCAGTTCCACTCGCCGAACAGGGCCAGGAAGGCCGGCAGCAGCAGCCCGCGTACCACGGTCACGTCGAGCAGCACGGCCACCACCATGCCGAACCCGATCTCCTTGACCGCCGTCAAGCCACCGAGCAGGAAACCCAGGAAGACCACGCAGAGGCAGCCCGCCGCGAGCGTCACCACCGGGCCGGTACGGGTCACCGCCACCAGCACCGCCCGGCGCCCCGCCTCCGCCCGGGCCGCCGCTGTGCGCAGACCCGCCAGCCGGTCCCACTCCTCCTTGATCCGGGCGAGCAGGAACACCTCGTAGTCCATGGACAGGCCGAAGACGAAGACGAACAACAGGACCGGGGTGGTCAGGTCGAGGCCGCCCCAGGAGTCGACGCCGAGCAGCGCCGCGCCGAGTCCCCACTGGAACACCACCACCAACGCCCCGAGGGTGGCCAGCAGGGTGAGCCCGGCCAGCACCAGGGCCTTCACCGGGACGACCAGGGAGCCGGTCAACCCGAAGAGCAGGACGGCCGTGACCAGCAACAGCACGGCCGCCGCGACGGGCAGCCGGGCCAGCACCGACGCGCCGTAGTCGACCGCCTCGGCCGCCGGGCCGCCGACCAGCACCCGGGCCGGTACGGGCAGCTCCCGTACCGCCCGGACCAGGTCACGGGACGGTGGACCGGCGGTGGCACCGCGCGGGGTCAGGTCGAGCACCGTGCTGGTGGCCGGCACGTCCGGCCGGACCTGGACCCGCAGCACCTGCGGCAGCCGGTTGAGCCGGTTCATCAGGTTCCGCACCGTGAGAGTGGCCGGATCGGCCTCGACCACGACCACCACCGGGGCCGCCCGACCCGCCTCGAAGTCCCGGCTCAGCACGTCGTACACCTGACGCGCCTCCATCGACCGGGGCAGCGCGCGGGCGTCCGAGTCGGCCAGGTTGGCACCGACCAGAAAGGGCACCGCGAGCAGCAGCAACGCCGCGGTGCCGGCCACCGCCACCGGACCGGGCCGCCGGGAGGCGACGCCGGCCAACGTCGCCAGCAGACCACCCGACGGTACGTCCGCGGCGCGGCCGCCGGTCGTACCCCGGATGGGCGGGCGACCGGGGCGACCGCGACGGGCGGCCGCCACCCGGCCGGCCCACCAGCCGGCCATCCGAACCGGCCACCGGCCGGCCGGGTCGGACCGGCGCGGTGCCGGCACGGCGGATGCCCGGCGACGGACGAGCCGGGGCAACGCCCGCCGGGTGAGCGGTGGGATCCGATGCCCGGCGACGGCGAGCAGGGCCGGTACGGCGGTCAGCCCGACCCCGGTCGCCAGCGCGACGACCAGCGCCCCGCCCGTCGCCATCGACGCGAGCAGCGGCTCGGCGAAGACGGCCAACCCGAGCATCGCCGCGCCCACCGCCGCGCCGGACACCAGGACCGCCCGGCCGGCGGTGGCGGTGGTCCGGGCCAGCAACTCGGCGGTGCCCGCGCCCGGTTCGGCGGCCCGCTCCTCGCGGAACCGGGCGATCATCAGCAGCGCGTAGTCCACGGTGAGGCCGATGCCGAGCAGGGTGACCACGTTCGCGGTGAACTCCCCGACCGGGGTCACGGCGGCGACCAGCCGCAGGCCGAGCAGTGTCCCGGTGACCGCAGCGGACGCGGCCAGCAGTGGGACGGCGCCGGCGACCGGACCGCCCAGGGCCAGCGCCAGGACGACGAACAGCACCACCAGCGCGACCGACTCGCCGACCGCGGCGTCCCGGACCGCCCGGTCGCCGAACGCCCGACGGGCCAGGTCCGGCCCGCCGACCAGCACCTGCGGCGCGTCGATGCCGCGCAGCGCGGTGACCACCCGGTCGGTCAGCCGGCGCTGTTCGGTGGCGGTCAGCCCGGTGGCCAACTCGACCCGGACCAGGCTGCTCCGGTTGTCGGCGCCGATCCGGCCGCCCGCGCCGCTGTAGAGGTCGTCGACCGCGGCGATTCCCGGCAGCGCCCGGATCCCGGTGTCCACCGCGCGGACGCTGCTGACCAGTCGCGGGTCGTACGGGTCCCGGTCGCGGACCACGGCGACGACGGTGGGGCCGGCCGGCAGCAGCTGCTCGACCCGTCGCTGCGCGCGCCGCGACTCGGCGTCGGCCCGCAGCCCGTCGGCGGGGGTCAGCCGGTCGAAGAGTTGACCGGCGAGCAGCGCGCCGGCGATCGCCAACCCGGCCCAGCCGGCCAGCACCGGTCGGCGCCACCGGTACATCGTCCTGCCGAGCACCGCGAGCATCCGGCCCCTCCGCGGGGCGTGGTCGGTTCGTCGCCCCGCGGACAGGCAAGCATCCGCCCGGCCCGGCCGTCCGGCCTTCGCGACGGCCCGCCTGTCGGCATACCGTCAGCTCAGCCCATCAGGTCGCGGGCAATGATCATCCGCTGGACCTCGGAGGTGCCCTCGCCGATTTCAAGGATCTTGGAGTCGCGCCAGAAACGCGCCACCGGGTACTCGTTCATGAAGCCGTACCCGCCGTGGATCTGGGTGGCCTCCCGGGCGTTGTCCACCGCGACCGTGCTCGCGTGCAGCTTGGCGATCGCCGCCTGGCGCTTGAAGTCCTCGCCGGCAAGCATCCGCGCGGCCGCGTCGTAGTAGGCCAGCCGGGCGGTGTACGCGCGCAGCTCCATGTCCGCGATCTTGAACTGGATCGCCTGGTAGTTGCCGATCGGCTGGCCGAACGCCTGCCGTTCCTTGGCGTACCGGACGGACTCGTCGACGCAGCCCTGGGCCAGGCCGACGGCCAGCGCGGCGATGGCGATCCGGCCCTCGTCGAGGATCCGGAGGAACTGGGCGAAGCCCCGGCCCCGTTCACCGAGCAGGTTGCCGGCCGGCACCCGGCAGTCGTCGAAGGTCAGCTCGTGGGTGTCCGAGGCGTTCCAGCCGACCTTCGAGTAGCCCGGCGCGACGGTGAACCCGGGGGTGCCGGACGGCACGATGATGGTGGACAGCTCCTTGCCGCCGTCCGGGCGGGTGCCGGTCACCGCGGTCACCGTGACCAGCGCGGTGATGTCGGTGCCGGAGTTGGTGATGAACGCCTTCGAACCGTTGATCACCCACTCGTCCGTCGACTCGTCCAGCACGGCCCGGGTCTGGGTGCCACCGGCGTCCGAGCCGGTGCCCGGCTCGGTCAATCCGAAGCCGGCCAGCGCCTCACCGCGCAGCAGCCTGGGCAGCCACTGCGCCTTCTGCTCGTCGGTGCCGAACCGGTAGATCGGCATGGCGCCCAGGGAGACCGCCGCCTCCAGGGTGATCGCCACGCTGGAATCCACCCGGGCCAACTCCTCCAGGGCCAGGCAGAGCGCGAAGTAGTCGCCGCCCATCCCGCCATGCTCCTCGGCGAACGGCAGGCCGAACAGGCCCATCTTGCCCATCTGCCGGACGACGTCGTACGGGAAGGTGTGCTTCTCGTAGTGCTCGGCGATCACCGGAGCGACGACGTCGCGGGCGAACTCCCGCACGCTCTGCCGCAGCGCCTCGTGCTCCTCGTTGAGCCGGAAGTCCATGGGTTCCTCCATCAGAGTTGGTCCACCGCGGGTGCTTGTGGCACCGGGCCGGCGGGGTGTGGCGGGCCGGCGGGGTGCGCCGGGTGGAGCGGCTCAGACGGGCGTGACGCCGTGCCGGCGCCGGGAGAACTGGCGGTCCTTGCCGCGGGCGGCGGCGTACCGGCGGACCAGTTCGGCGCGCAGCTGGTCCGGCTCGACGATCGCGTCGACCACCAGCTCGCTCGCCAGCCGGACGACGTCGATGTCCCGCTCGTACTCGGCCCGCTTGTCGGCCACGAAGGCGGCCCGCTCGGTCTCGTCCTCGATCGCGGCGATCTTGTTGGCGTAGACGGCGTTGACCGCCGCCTCGGCGCCCATCACCGCGATCTTGGCGGTGGGCAGCGCGATGGTGGCGTCCGGCTCGAAGCCGGGACCGGCCATCGCGTACAGGCCCGCGCCGTACGCCTTGCGGACCACCACGCAGATCTTCGGCACGGTCGCCTCGGAGATGGCGGTGATCATCTTGGCGCCGTGCCGGATGATGCCCTGCCGCTCCACCGCCGTGCCGACCATGAACCCGGGTACGTCGGACAGGAACAGCAACGGCACGTTGAACGCGTCGCAGAGCTGTACGAACCGGGTCGCCTTGTCGGCCGAGTCGACGAAGAGCACGCCGCCCTTGAACATCGAGTTGTTGCCGATCACCCCGACGACCTCGCCGTTCAGCCGGCCGAACCCGATGGTCAGTTCCTTGGCCCAGAGCGCCTGGATCTCGAAGAAGCTGCCGTCGTCGAGCAGGCCCTTGACGTACCGGCGCATGTCGAACGCCTGCCGTTCGCTGGCCGGCACCAGGGCCGCGAGGTCCACCTTCTCGGCGGCGGCCACGGCGGGCGCGGCGGGCGGCGGCTGGGCCCAGTTCGCCGGCAGGTAGGACAGGTAGCGCTTCACCACGTCCAACGCGTCGGCCTCGGTCTTGCACAGGAAGTGTCCGACGCCGGACTCGGCACAGTGCACCTTGGCGCCGCCCATCGCC
The DNA here is from genome assembly GCF_042650605.1 of Micromonospora zhanjiangensis. Classification (NCBI taxonomy): domain Bacteria; kingdom Bacillati; phylum Actinomycetota; class Actinomycetes; order Micromonosporales; family Micromonosporaceae; genus Micromonospora; species Micromonospora zhanjiangensis. The sequence continues at coordinate 52,070 of NZ_JBHSBN010000006.1, forward strand.
TCCAGCGTGGTCTTCTCGCCGGTGACCATCTCGACCATCCGGTCCGAGCCGAGGTACATGCTGGCGTTGCCCTCGACCATGGCGACCACGTCGCAGAACGCCGGGATGTAGGCGCCACCGGCGGCCGACGGCCCGAACAGGGCGCAGACCTGCGGGATCGACCCGGAGGCCCGGACCTGGTTCCAGAAGATCTTGCCGGCACCCCGCCGGCCGGGGAAGAGATCAACCTGGTCGGTGATCCGGGCGCCGGCCGAGTCGACCAGGTAGACCATCGGCACGCCGGTGGCGTACGCCCGCTCGATGGTCCGGATGATCTTCTCCACGGTACGGGCGCCCCAGCTGCCCGCCTTCACCGTCGAGTCGTTGGCCATCAGGCAGACCGGCCGGCCGTCGATGGTCGCCTGCCCGGTGACCACGCCGTCCGCCGGCAGCCCGTCGGCCATCGCGTTGGCGTAGAGGCCGTCCTCGACGAAGGAGCCCTCGTCGACCAGGAGCGCGACCCGTTCCCGCGCGAAGAGCTTGCCCTTGGCGGCGTTCGCCGCGTGGTACTTGTCCGCACCGCCGGCCTGGGCGCGCTTCCGCAGCTGCGCCAGGGCCTCACCGTCGAGCGTCACGCCGCCTCCCTCGCCACCCGGCCGGCCACACCGCCTGGTGGGCGCGCCGACCGGACCGACCTGAACGATCGTTAGGCTAGCGCATCGGCCGCCCCGGCGGCGAACAACGGTCACCGAGCCGGCCCCGCCCGACCCGCCGGATCAGGGACAGAAGGCGCCCACCAGGGCCAGCACCGCCCGGCGCAGCCGCTCGTCGGCGAGCTCGTCGCGCACCGCGCGGACGTGCTCGGCAGCCAGCGCGGCCAGCAGGGTGTGCGCGTCGGCGACCGGGTCGTCCCGGCCGGCCAGCAACAGGCTGACGTGCCGGTGCCAGAACCGGTACGCGCCGATCCGGTACCGCGCGCCGGGCACGGCGGTCTCCGACATCCGGACCAGATCGAGATGGTCGAGCAGGTAGTCGAGGTACGCCGAGACGAAGGCCCGCAACCGCTCGCCTGGGGAGGGCACCTCGTCGGACCCGTTGCCAGGACCGAGCGGGGCCGGACCGAACAGGATTTCCTCCTGCAGGATTCGCTCCCGCTCGTCGAGGAGCGCGACGGCCAGCCCGGACTTGTCACCGAATCGCCGGAACAGCGTTCCTTTGCCCACCCCCGCCGCGGCGGCCACGGCATCCATCGAGACGGCGTCCACACCGTGCGTCCGGAACAGGCTGGCCGCCGCCGTCAGGACCGCCGCCCGATTGCGTGCGGCATCAGACCGTTCCCGGGGCGGTGCGGTACGCAACTCCAGCAGTTCCGCCGGCGGGATGGCAGAAACGGACCGCGGTCCGCTAGCATTCGGAGACATAACCGGACTGTAGTCCACTTCTTCAGGAGGTTCCTGTGACCGCTCTCATCACCCGTGACGAGTTGCGTTCCGCGATCGATGCTGGCACGGTGACCGTGGTCGACACGCTCGGCGGCGAGTACTACGACCGACAGCACCTGCCCGGCGCCGTCCCGCTGGTGGAAGCCGAGGTCGACGCCGCGGCCGGGAGCCTGCTGCCCGATCGGCACGCCGCGATCGTCACCTACTGCTCCAACCCGGCCTGCCCGAACAGCGGGCGGGTCGCCAACCGGCTCACCGCCCTCGGCTACACCAACGTCCGCAAGTACGCGGACGGTATCGAGGACTGGGTGGCCGCCGGCCTGCCCACCGAGTCCGGCGCCCGCATCCGCTGAACCGTCGCGGCCGACCGGGAGATTCGCGGCGCGCCCACCGGCCGGCGTGGCCGCGAATCTCCCGGTACCGCACGGCTCGGGCCGGGTCAGTTGCCCGGAAGCGGGGTGAGTCGGGTCCGCGGACCGGCCCGCAGCACCCCCGAGGGCAGCTTCTTGCCGACCAGCGCCTCGGCCAGCTCCGCGGCCTCGACCAGCGCGTCCAGGTCGATGCCGGTATCGACACCCATGTCGTGCAGCATGTGTACGGCCTCCTCGGTGGCCAGGTTGCCGCTGGCCCCAGGGGCGTACGGGCAACCACCGAGGCCGCCCACGCTGGCGTCGAACTCGGCGACCCCCAACTCCATCGCGGTCAACATGTTCGCCAGCGCGGTGCCCCGGGTGTTGTGGAGGTGCAGGAGAACGGGGACCTCGGGCTGGTGGTCGCGGACCGCGGTGACCAGCTCCCGGACCCGGCGTGGGGTGCCCATCCCGGTGGTGTCACCGAAGGCGACCCGGTCCGCCCCGTCGCGGACCACCCGGTCGACGATGCCGGCCACCCGCTCCGGATCGACGTCTCCCTCGTACGGGCAGCCGAAGCTGGTCGCAACGATCACCTCGGCGGTCGCGCCGGCGCCGTGCAGCAGGTCGATCAGCGCGGCGATGTCGTCAAGCGACTCGGCGGTGGACCGGTTGACGTTGCGCCGGTTGTGCGTGTCGCTGGCCGAGACGACCACCTCGATCTCGGTGAACCCGGCGTCCAGCGCCCGTCGTGCGCCCCGGCTGTTCGGCACCAGCGCCGAATAGCGCACGGTGTCCGCCTTCGTCGCCCGCCGCCACACCTCGTCCGCGTCGGCCATCTGCGGGATCGCCTTCGGGTGCACGAACGAGACCGCCTCGATCCGCCGGACGCCCGTACCCGACAGTGCGTCGAGCAGTCGTATCTTGGCGTCGGTGGGGATGGGCTCCTCGTTTTGCAGCCCGTCCCGGGGGCCGACCTCACGGATCGACACGGAATCCGGCAGTTGCGCCATGCGGTCACCTCGCTGTGCCCGTGGTACGGATGATCGGTGTCCGTCCACACGGACGGACCACTCCAGCATGGCACCGTCACCGGCCACCGGTTCCGCCCCTACCGGCCATCAGCTCCGCGGCTGCCCGGAACGCGGCCGAGAGGGCGCCGGCGCACGCGACGGCGTCCTCCCGGCCCACCATCGCCGCCAGCACCGTCGCGCCGTCGGCACAGAGCACCATCATGCGCAGTATCCGAACCGCCAGTGGCCGCGCCCTCGCCCGTGGGGTTTCGGTGCCTTGTCGACCGCCCGTGCCAACCATTTCTCTCCTTCGGTGACAGCGCTGCAGCTGGCAGCACTCCGTCGTCGGTTTCCCGGCCGCTCGACCGCACCCGCCGGGAACGAACTCCCGCAGGCACGGACTCGATCGGCCTTCGTATGGAGGAAACGAGGGGCGGGCCGGCAAATAACGATCTTGTGGCCTGGTTGTGGCGCGACCACCCGGCCAACCGGGAACGGGCGTGCGGTCCGGCCCCTGGCGACCGTTCGGGCCGCTCCGGCCCGGACAACTACCCGGCCAGAATCCTGACTGACGGGCCAGTCACCGGTCACCGGGCATTGATTCGGGCAGGTACAAATATGGATTGAGTCAAGTGAACCCGCGCGGAAGGACCACTATGACGACCGACGCCGGTGTGCCCTCCGTCGACCGGGGGCAGCGGCAGCGACATCGGCTCGTGCCCCGGGAGCAGCTCGCGGCGGAGTACGCGACCCGGTACGGATCGCCGGAGGTCGCCACTTACGCGCTGGCGGTCCGGGACGTCGTCGAGGGCTGCGCCGCGATCGGACCGGTGGACACCTGGCGCAAGCTCGCCGACCTGATCCGGCACGGCCGGCCGGCCCGCGACCGGGCCCGGTGGCGCAAGAAGCTGTCCCGGCATTTCACCGCCGAGAGCAAGGGGCCGCCCTGGCAGACCGTGGTGCTGGTGGTCCGGCACGCCGTACCGGAGACCGACCGGGCGGCGACGCTGGCCCGCCTCGGCCGGTTGTACCAAGCGGCCCGGGGCGACGAACCGCCGACCGGGTCACACCCCGGACCGGGCGGCGACAACCGGGGCGCGCCGGGTGACCCCGTCGGACCGGAGCGCTCGTTGGCCGAGCTGAACCGCGAGAACGCGCACCTCAGGCGCATAGTCGCCGACAAGGACCGGATGGTCGCCGACAGGGACCGGGAAATCGTCCGGCTGCGGGCCGAACTGCGCGGCCGGAGACAGGACGCACCCGGTGGCCGCCCACTGCCGCCGCAGGCGCCACCCCCGGCTCGCGAGCCGGCACCCCGGTTGGGTCGGCAGGGCCAGAACGGCGGCTGTTTCCCGGCCGGCCACAGCGGCAACCACCTTCCGCCCGGCCAGAGCGGCGGCCACTTCCCGCCCTGGCAGGGCGGCCCGGCCGGCCAGCAGAACCAGCCGCGTACCGACCTGGCGATCCCCGGCCGGTCCGGATCCGGACCGGCCGGGCGGACGTACCTGGTGGACAGCCCGCGCTGGCACGCGACGCCCCGCGCCTGGGTCGGCCGGCGGCCCGACGTCCGGCCGACCGGCGGCCTGCGCTGACGTCGGTCCGTCCCGGCCGGACGACCGCCGGGACGTGCGGAAGGTCCGGTCGGCGCGGTCGGTCTCGGCGGGCCGGATCGGGCCCGGCGGCGCCGGTCAGCGCATCCGGGCGACGATGCCGGTGTCGTAGTCGCCGGAGACGAACTCCGCGTTCTCCAGCAACTCGGCGAAGAACGGGAGGTTGCACTTCGGGCCGACCACCTGGAACCCGGCGACCGCCACCCGGGCCCGCTCGATCGCCTCGGCGCGGGTGGCACCGGAGACGATCAGCTTGGCCATCAGGCTGTCGTAGAACGGGGTCACCGTGTTGCCCTCGGTGTAGCCGGAGTCGACCCGGACCCCCTCGCCGGTCGGTTCCACCCAGGTGCTGACGACCCCCGGGCCGGGCAGGAAGCGCTTCGAGTCCTCGGCGTTGATCCGCAGTTCGATCGCGTGCCCGCGCGGCGCCAGCGCGTCCGGGTCGAAGGTCGGCGCCAGCCCGGCGGCCACCCGCAACTGCTCCTCGACCAGGTCGACGCCGTAGACGTACTCGGTGACCGGGTGCTCGACCTGCAGCCGGGTGTTCATCTCCAGGAAGAAGAATTCGTCGGCCTGCACGGCTGCGCCCTCGGCGTCCCGCTGGCGCGGGACCAGCAGGCACTCCACCGTGCCGGCGTTGCGGTAGCCGACCGCCTCGCCGGCCCGGACCGCGGCGGCCAGGAACCGTTCCCGCAGTTGCGGCGACACGGCCGGCGACGGGGACTCCTCGACCAGTTTCTGGTTGCGCCGCTGCACCGAGCACTCGCGCTCGCCCAGGGCCACCACCCGACCGTCGGCCAGGCCGAGGATCTGCACCTCGACGTGGCGTACCCGGGGGAAGTAGCGCTCGACCAGCACCGCGCCGTCGCCGAACATGCGCTCGGCGAAGGCGCGCACCTTGTCGTACTCGGTCCGCAGCGCGGCCTCGTCGGCGGCGACGGCCATGCCCATGCCGCCGCCGCCCGCGGCGGCCTTGACCATCACCGGGTAGCCGATCTCCGCCGCGGCGGCCATCGCCGCGTCGGCGTCCGCCGCCGGGTCCGTCGTGCCGGGCGCCACCGGTACGCCGGCCGCCGCCATCAGGTTCCGGGCGTTGATCTTGTCGCCCATCGCGGTGATCGCGTCGGCGCCGGGACCGACCCAGATCAGCCCGTTGACCTCGACGGTACGGGCGAAGTCGGCGTTCTCCGACAGGAAGCCGTAGCCGGGGTGGATCGCCTGCGCGCCGGTGGACTTGGCCGCGGCCAGGATCGCATCGGTGTTGCGGTAGCTCTGCGCCGGGTTGGCCGGGCCGACGCAGACCGCCTCGTCGGCCTCCCGAACGAAGGGCAGGTCGGCGTCCGCCTCGGAGTACACGGCGATCGCCCGGATGCCGAGTCGCTTGGCGGTACGGATGATCCGGCGGGCGATCTCGCCCCGGTTTGCGACGAGCAGCGACTCGATCATGGCTACCTCTTTCCCGGTCCAGGCGTCATTGCCGGCTGCCAGGACACCACGACCGGGCCGGGATCACGAATCCGGGTCGCCCGACAGGGCCGCGATGGTGGCCGCCCGCAGCAACGCGGCCCGCCGCTGCCGGTCCACCTCCCCACCGAGGAACGGCGTGGAGTTCATCAGGCCGAACGCCGCGTGCGCCAGCACCCGGGCCTCACCGGCCGACAGCGTCGGGTGCAGCGCGGTCAGCACCGAAACCCACTCCTCGACGTACAGCCGTTGCAGCCGGCGGATCTGTCGGCGCGGCTCCTGCGGCAACCGGTCCAGTTCGTGCAGGTGCAGCGCGATCACCGCCGGGTTGGCCAACGCGAAGTCGACATGGAAGTCGATCAACGACTCCAGCGTGCCGCGCGGGTTGCCCGGGTTCTCGGCGGTCCGCCGCCGGCCCCCGTCGAGCAGCCCCTCGCTGACCGGGACCAGGGCGGCGACCAGCATCGCCTCCTTGCCGGCGAAGTGGTGATAGAGCGCCGGGCCGGTGACCCCGGCGGCCGAGCCGATGTCGTCCATCGACACCCCGTGGTATCCGCGGGCGGCGAACAGGCCGACCGCGATTTCCAAGATCTCGTCGCGCCGCGAGCGGCGTCGAGGCACCACCGTGGGCGCGTCATTCACCTGTTGGTCCACCGTCACGGACCAAGCCTAACCACCTGTCAATCCACCGCTTTCCATCGCCGGTGGCCGACCCGGATCCGGCCCGCCGCCGGGCCCGCCGTGCTGAGCGCCGCGCGAGAGGTACGGCAGGTCAGGTTGCCCGGACACCAGGGACGAACGGGTCGAACCTGGTGCCGGATACCGGACATCCGGGCCGTCCGGGGGCGTCCGTCGACGGCGGCCCGGGCGGACCGGCTCCGGTGGGGTGACACCGGGCGCGTCGGCACTCGGCCAGCCGGACCGGCTCCGGTCCGGGCACCACTCGTCGGCGCAGCCACCGGACAGCGGCGGCCGACCGGCCTAGCCTGAGGCTGTGACAGCACGGCGACTCACGGTGACCGGCGTGGTGAGGTGAGATCGGGATGACCCGCGAGGAGCCGGACACCACCGGCGCACAGGCCGGCTCGAGAGATCACCGGCGGCGGCGGGCGGTGGCGGCCGGGGCGCTGCTCGTGGCGGCCGGGCTGCTGGACATCCTGGCCGGCTTCGAGACCATCCCGGTCGACCGGTACTTCGACGTGGACGTGGCGGGCACCCACCACCTGGACATCACCGGCTGGGGCTGGCTGCACCTGGGCATCGGCGTGGTCGTGGCGCTCGGCGGGCTCGCCGCCGTCGCCGCCGACCGGCACTGGACGGCCGTGCTGGCGGTGGCCGGCGCGGCGGCCAGTATCGGGGTCAACCTCCTGCTGTTCCCCTACCACCCGCTACTGGGAGTCATGGTGGTGGCGCTGGACCTGGTGGCCATCCCGCTGCTGGCCAGGAACATGCGGGCCGGGCGGCGCGACGACCCGGTCGGGGCTCACCGACGCTGACAGAGCCGGCCCGAGCTGAACGCCGGTCCGGTCGACGGCTTCCACACCGGGTTCACCGTGATCGGCAGGGTCGGCGCCTGCCAGGCCGCGCCGAGCACCTGGAGGATGCCGTACTCGCCCCGCGGGGCGTTGACGTTCGCGCCGGCGAGGAACTCGATCAACTTGTCGTGGACGGTGGGCCGGCCGAGCAGCCCGCCGTGCAGGGCGGGGACCTGGTAGACCGCCACGTTCGTGTACGGGCCGGGCGGGGTCTCGGCCGCGCTGACGGTCGGCAGGAAGGCGATGACGCGTACCCCGGGGATCGGGCAGAGCACCTGGTAGCGGTAGAAGGGTGCGTTGTCAAGCAGGGACCGGACGAATGGCTCGTCCGGGCTGTCCCGGGCCCCGCTGATGAGGTTGACCAGGGCGAAGATGCCGCGCAGTTGCCAGCCCGTCGCGATCCCCCAGCCCTTGGCCGCTTCCGGCGGCGGATAGTAGGCCCGCCCGGTCCGCATCAGCGGGCTGAACATCAGCAGCGCCTTGACCGGTGAGTCCCGCACCCGGTCCAGGTAGGTGCGGGCCACCATCGCCCCCTCGCTCTCCCCGAGCAGGGCGATCGGCCGGCCGGTCCGCCGATGCAGCCGGTTGACCTGGTCGCCGAGCAGGTCTGCGCTGGACTCCAACGACCGGTGGGTGGTCTGGGTGGAGTACGGCAACGGCTCGCCCCGGGCGGTCAGTCCGTTGTACGAGAACTCCTGCACGGCCGGATCAGCGGCGGCCCGCCCGTCGTACGCCGAGTCGTGGCCGCCCAGAACGATCACCGCGTACGGGATCGACGGGGGCAGCGGCCGGCTGAGCACCGGCGGCCGGAAGTTGTTCCTGCCGGTCACCGGCTGGTTGGTCAGTCCCTGCGCCACCAGCGGGACGACGATGGCCATCAGGATGGCCAGCGGGGCGACCGGCACCCGCCACCAGTGCACGTGCGAGGGCAGCACCGCGGCCCGTACCGTCCGGTTCCACAGCACCCCGTTGACCGCACCGCAGGCCGCGGCGACCACCACGCTCAGGTAGCCGGGCACCCGCCAGATGACCGCGCCGGCGGCGGTGAGGATGACGAAGTCGAGCACCGACCAGCCGACCAGTTCCGCCGTCGGCAGGCCCCGCCACCAGCCGCGACCCACGGAGGCCCGCTGCAGGAACGGGGAGAGCAGCAGCAGCGGCAGCAGCGAGGCGAACAGGAACCAGGACAGCGAGACCACCGCGGCGGCCACCGCGAGGGCGGCGAACGGCGAGACGATCACCGCGGTGAGCAGGGCGACCATCAGGTTCCGCAGCACCAGCTGCGGAAACGGGAGACAGTCCACCTCACCCGGCCAGGCGAGCCGGACCAGCACCGCCGAGATCAGCCCCCGGACCAGGACCGCGCCGGCGAACCCGAGCCCGAACACCAGCCAGGAGTTGTGGTAGACGAGCAGCCAGCGCATGTCGTGGTAGGAGTCGTACGGCCAGACGGCGGTGCTCTGCTGGGCGAACCCTACCGCGCCAATGAAATCGAGGGCGTTGAGCAGCGCCGTCTCCAGCGTCGGGATGACCGCGGTGAGGACGAGCAGCCCGACGAACCGGCCATTGACCGATCGCACGCCCCCTCCTCCCGGCTCGCGGCAGGCCCCCGCACCGACTCTCCCCCCTCCCGCGCCCCCCAGAACCCAAATCCCCAATTCCGGACCACCCCGACCACCCCACCGCCCCGACCACCTCGGGTGTTGATCATGAAGTTGTTGCCACCCACCTCGGCGTGTCGCGCCAATAGCTTCATGATCAACCTCCAAGGGGACCGGGAGCGGGGTTGACCTTTTAGTGGGTTGAGGGCGGAGGGTGCGGGAGCGCAGGGGCGGTCCCGGTGCGGTGCTGGGGAGGGTGCGGGCGGATGACGGCTGGGACGGTGACCGATGGGGGCGGTGCGGCCGGTGGCGGCGGTACGCGCGGTGTGGGGCGGGCGGGTGATCGGGTCGGGTCGAGCGGCGGGCTCGGGTCGGCGTACTGGCGGCTCTGGTCGGCGGCGGTGATCTCCCGGCTGGGCGACTCGGTGCGTACCCCGGCGTTGGCCCTGCTCGCCGCGGCGGTGACCGGCGATCCCCGGCTGCTGGCGGCGGTGGTGATCGCCGGTCAGCTGCCGCCGTTGGTGTTCGGCCTGATCGGCGGCGTGTACGCCGACCGGTGGGACCGGCGCCGGACGATGGCGGCGGTGGACGGCGTACGGGCGGTGCTGGTGGCCGTCTTCGCGGTACTGGTGGCCACCGGGCAGGCCGGCCTGCCGGCGCTGGTCGGTTGCGCCTTCGCGCTCGCCGCCCTGGGCACCCTGTTCGACGCCTCGGCGTTCGCCGTCCTGCCCGCCGTCGTACCGGCCGACCGGCTGCCGGTGGCCAACGGCCGGCTGCAGGCCGGTGCCGCGGTGGCCGGCGGGTTCGTCGGCGCGCCGCTGGCCGGGGTGCTGTTCGCGCTGGCGGCGGCGCTGCCGTTCGCGGTCGACGCGGTCTCGTACGGCGCGGCGGCGCTGCTGGCGCTGACCCTGCGACCGCCGGCCCCCGCCGGCCACGTCGGCGGCAATGCCGACCGCGCGTCCGCCGCCGCGTCGACGGGCCCCACCGCACCGGCGGTCTCCCCCGGAACGACACGGTCCGCCGAGCCCGTTGCACCCCGGGCGGGCGGGTCGGACCGGGCGGGTCGGCGGTCGGTGTGGCGGGAGGCCGGTGACGGGCTGCGCTGGATCGGCCGGGACCCGGTGTTGCTGCGGCTGACCGCGCTCGCCGCGAGCAGCAACATCGCCATCAGCGGAATGATCACGACCCTGGTGCTCTACGCCCTCACCGTTCTCGGGGTCACCGAGGCCGGCTACGGTCTGTTCATGTCGGCGGCGGTGCTCGGCGGGCTGGCCGGCGGGCTGGCCGCCGGCCGGCTCGCCGCGCGACTCGGCACGCTGCCCGGGATGCGGCTGGTCCTGGCGGTGCAGACGGTGGCGCTGGGCGCGCTCGCCGCGTCCCGCCACCCGGCGCCGGGCGCCCTCGCGCTGGGCGTCTTCGCCGCCGGTACGGCGATCTGGAACTCGCTGTGTGCCGCCTACGGCCAGCACCGGGTTCCGGCCGCGATGCTCGGTCGGGTGAGCAGCGCCCAGCGACTGGCCGGGCTGCTGGCCGCCCCGGCGGGCGCCGCCGCCGCCGGTTTCGCCGCCTCGGCGTACGGATTGCCGGTCGTGTTCTGGGGCGCGACCGCGGTCCTCGGCGTCACCACGCTCGCGGCCTGGGTGGCGCTGCGCCCCGCCCGGTGAACCGGCGACCGGGCGCGGAACGGGCTCCCGCCGCGTGCGTTCGACGCGCGGGAGCCCGCCACGTGCGCTCAGGCGGGAGTGATGCCGCCGGGCTCGGTCCCCTTGACGATCGGGGAGCGGACCAGGTTGCCCCACTCGGTCCATGAGCCGTCGTAGTTGCGCACCTGCGGGTAACCGAGCAGGTGCCGCAGCACGAACCAGGTGTGGCTGGACCGCTCACCGATCCGGCAGTAGGCGATCACGTCGTCGGCCGGCGCGAGTCCCAGCTGGTCGGCGTAGATGGCCCGCAGTTCCTCCGCGCTCTTGAAGGTGCCGTCCTCGTTGGCCGCCGACTTCCACGGCTTGCTCACCGCCCCGGGGATGTGGCCGCCGCGCAGCGCGCCCTCCTGCGGGTAGTCGGGCATGTGCAGCATCTCGCCGGTGTACTCGCCCGGCGAACGCACGTCGACCAGCGGCCGGCCGGCCGCCACGTGCGCCAGCACCTGGTCGCGGAAGGCCCGGAGCGGGGCGTCGTCGCGCTGCGGCACCGGGTAGTCCGCCCGGGGCCGGTCGGTCTTCTCCCGGGTCAACTCCCGGCCCTCGGCGACCCACTTCTGCCGGCCGCCGTCCAGCAGCCGCACGTCGGCGTGGCCGAAGAGCGAGAACACCCACAACGCGTACGCGGCCCACCAGTTGAAGTTGTCACCGTAGAAGACCACCGTGTCGTCCCGGCCGATGCCCTTGCGGGCACACAGCTCGGCGAAGCCCTCGGCGTCGAGGTAGTCCCGGGTCACCTGGTCGTTGAGTTCCAGGTGCCAGTCGACCTTTACCGCGCCGGGGATGTGGCCGGACTCGTAGAGCAGTACGTCCTCATCGGACTCGACGACGACGAGGCCGTCCGTCCCCAGGTGTTCGGCCAACCACTCGGTGGTGACCAGGCGACCCGGATCGGCGTACGACTGCAGGGCAGGGCTGGAATCGTTAGGCACTGGCATATTCCCAACCTACGCCGCCGCGTCCGGCGCGACCCGGGAACCGGTGCGCTCGGTCCAGCGGGTGGAACGCCGCCGCGCCCGCCCCGGAACCGGCCGCGCGGACCGCCCGCGCGGCTCAGTCGGTGAGCGGGCCGAGCAGCGGGCGCTTGGCGGTGACCGTGTCGCCGGACGAGCGGCCGGTCAGCCGGCGCTTGACCCACGGCGCCAGGTGCCGGCCGGCCCACCGCAGGTCGGCGCCGCGGGCCGCCAGCCACGGGGTCGGCGCCGGCCGGGGCGGGACCAGCAGCCACTCCGGGTCGCACTCCACCCCGAGGGTGGTGAGCACGTGCGCGGCCACCCGGCGGTGGCCGGCGGACGACAGGTGCAGCCGGTCGTCGCTCCAGAGCACCGGGTTCAGGAACTCGCCGTCGGCGAAGAGGTCGACCATCATCGCGCCGTGCCGCTCGGCGGTCTCGCCCACCGCCCGGTTGAGGACCGCCACGCGCGGTGCGACCAGGCGCTGACCGGGCAGCCGGGCCATCACGTCGGCGAACCGGAAGATCAGTACGTCGGCACCGTCGGCCCGCAGCCGGCGGACCACCTCGTCGAACCGGGCGACCAGGGTGTCCGGGTCGAAGCTCCGGCGCAGCACGTCGTTGCCGCCGGCGGCGAAGCTGATCAGGTCGGGCCGCATCTCCAGCGCGACCGGCACCTGCTCGGCGACCACGTTGGGGAACAACCGCCCCCGGATGGCCAGGTTGGCGTACCCGAAATCGGGTCCGGCCTCGGCGGCCAGCCGGGTGGCGACCAGGTCGGCCCAGCCCCGGTACGTCCCGTTCTCGTACGTGTCGTTCATTCCCTCGGTGAAGCTGTCGCCCACCGCCACGAAGCTGCGCCAGCGCACCCCGCGTCTCCCGTCGTCGTGCCCGGTAGAACCGCACGGAAGTTTGGCACGGCAACCATCCGGTCGGCATCCGCCGACCGCCGGAACGTGACCGGGGCCGCACGCTGCAGTCGTACAGGATGATCTTTGATCACCTGAACCATCCCGGCACGCGGATTCGGGGCGGGAGGTACGGCCCGGCACGATGCACCCTCAGGTGCGCGCGCCCGTCGGGCTAGCACGGACGGTATCCGAGTCGTAACGTGCAATAGAGGCCCGTCCGTGCGGAGACCGGCCGACCCTCGTGCAGGAGTGTGCACCCATGGCACGTACGGACTACATCGGGCTGAGGATCGCTCGCTGGCGTGACATCGCCGGCATGACTCAGCAGCAGCTCGCCGACGCCGTCGGCGTTACCAAGGCGTACATCAGCCAGATTGAGAACGGCCGACGACCTGTCGAAAAACGCTCACTTCTTGGCGCATTCGCCACGGCACTCGGCGTCGGAGTCGGCGACCTCACCGGCCAACCCGAGCAGCCCCGCAATGGCGACGATATGGCGATCTACTCAGCGGTGCCCGGTATCCGGGGCGCGCTGGACGATGACCCGGATGATCCTGCCGACCCCGGTGAAGTCGCCCGGCGGGTTGACGAGGCGATGCGCGCCCGGATGGCGTGCGACTACCCGACCCTGGCCAAACTGCTACCGGGGGTGCTCACCGGCACCCGGCAGTTGGCCAATGCCGGCAACGAGCAAGGTCTGCCGCTGTTCGTACGCAGCGCGATCTGCGCCGCCCTAGCAATCAAGCCATTCGGCCACCTGGACCTGGCTGCCAGGCTCGCCGAGCGGGCGGAGCGCGCGGCCAGCCTGCTCGGCCAGCCGGTCGAGCAGGCCGCCGCCCAGTTTATGTTGTCCCAGACGGCGCTGTCAGCTGCCACCGCCGGTGCCCGGCGCCGGTCCCTCACCGTGGCGAGCGAGGCGGCCCAACGACTCGGCGACGACGGCGACGACAACGCGCTCACCTGGTACGGGCTACTGCACCTGCAGGCGGCCTTGGCTGCCGCGTCACTGGCTCGCGACGCCGACGTGACGATGCATCTGGGCGAAGCCGACGCGGCTGCGGCCAGGGTTCAGAGCGACCCCTGGCGGATGGAGTTCACCCCGGCGAACTGTGGGGTGTGGCGCGTTGGGGCGAGTGTCGAGAACGGGGAGCCTGAGAAGGCTCCCGAATATGCCCGCCGTATCGACCGGTCCACGCTGAAGACGGCAAACCGGTTGGTCCGTTTGCACATCGATACGGGTCGCGGTCACTATGCCGCCGGCGACCTAGCCGCCGCAGTGAGGCAGTTCCTGGCGGCCGACGAGGTCTCCCCCATGGAGTTGCGAACCAGACCGTCGGTGCGTGAGCTTGTGGGCCAGATGGTTCGGGATGCCCGTCGGCGCGGATCGGCCGAGTTGCAGGATCTGGCCATCCGCTGCGGCGTTGATCCACTCAGCCCCGACCCGAGTTAACTGACTGTAAACCACCACTCACGGCACCGCGCCTACGGTCTACGCATCGGCCAGCATTTCGGCTGGTCGTTCCCAGACCGGGGGCGGCGTCGCGTTGTACGGCGTGACGCTCCGTGCCCGGCCGTCGGGGCGCGGCGGTGTGCTCCCTCCGTCTCGATCCGGAGTGGCCTTTCCAGCTCCGCCGCGCCCCTCGGTCATTGGAGGGGCACGAGATGAGCCTGTTCCGCAGAGCGCCGCAGCCGACGGAGATCCTCGCCGCGGCCCGACTCGACGACGCGGAGGATGCCGCCAAGGCACGGCAACGGCTAATCGAGCAGGCCGCGAAGGACACCGAGCACCGGGCGCCGCAGCCGACCTGTCGGATCGGGGGCAACCCGTGACCGGCCTGGACGGCGGCAACCCGACCGAGGTGATCCGGTCCGTCCGGCTCACGTTCGCCGCCCACGACTGCGAGCCGGGCATGGTCCGCCAGCGCCGCTGTGAGCGTTGCAAGCCTGACGGCTGTCCCCGGTTGGAGTGGGCCGAACAGGCGTGGCGTTCCCTCGGTAGGAGTGGTGCACGGTGAACCAGCCACTCGACCGGGGCCCGTTGTGCCTCACCTGCATGGGAGCATGGGAGATGGCAATCCACAACCGGCACCAGCGGTGTAGGGGCGCGGTGGTCCGGCTCGGTAGGGTGCTCCAGTGCCGCTGCTGGTGCTGGGACGGCGCCGGCACCTCCGATCTGGTGAAGCTGTACGGCGACCAGCGGACAGTGCGGGCGGTGCCTCAGTCTCGCCCGATCAGTCCAATCGTCCGGCTGCCATCGTGAACCCCGAGGAGTTGCGACGCGGCCGGATCCTCTACTGGACAGTGCTTGTCGTCTTCGCGGCGGCGGTCTTCGCTGGCACTGTCATGAATGCGCGGTAGACCCAACCGCGCCCGGCGGGCTCCTTTCAGAGGGCCATTGCGATCAACGGCCGGGTGGGATCGGGCCAGACACGGCGATTCGTCATTCATGATCGATTTGTATCGGTTCTATAGTGTCCGGTCGTGGAACTCGTTTCGATGGCGACCGCTGCTCTGGCGAAGGCGATTGGCTCACGGGTAGGTGCCGAACTGGGCGGCTCGTTGGTCAAGGGCGCGAAGGTCAGGATCCTCGGCGACCCGGAGCAGAAGGCGTTGCAGCGGGCGTTGCAGCGGGCGTTTTCCCAGGTACAGGACGAGTTCGGCGATCGGCTGGCTGCGTTTGACGTCAACGACGGGTTCTGGGTGCATGAGGGTGCGGCGGAGTTGGCGTTGGTCCTCGTTCCGGGGGGTCGGCCGTCGGCGGTCCGGTTGGCTGAGCGGGTGGTGGACTCGTTGGGCGGGTCGCTGTCGGAGGATGACCGATTTGATCGGGTGACTCTGCTGCGGCCGGTCTTCACCACGTTGTTAGCGAGCCTCGCTGACCAGGTACGCGGGGAGGCCGCACTGCAGGCGGTTCTGGGCCGTTCCGATGCCGCCCGGACCGCAGCGGCCACCGAGGCGATGGCACAGGTTCTCGGTGCCGGCCAGGCTGACGGTGACGATGTCAGTGGTTATCTGCACTGGACGCTAGACCAGCATCGATATTTGCGCACCGCCGGTGTCGTTCGCAATACCGCGGTGCGGTTGCCGCTGACTGAAGTGTTCATCGGCTTGTCGGCGCTTCCGGACCGGTTTCCGGGCGACCGGGCCCGGGTGTGGTTCGAGCGGGAGAGAGAAAAGCTGACCGCGCTGGTGGAGGCGGGTCAGTTGGACCGGACGGGGTTCGAGGCCGCGTTGGATCGGCTGCTGGCCCAACTTGGCCAGAAGCTGCCGGTGGACGCGGCTGCTCAGCCCACGCTGGCCGCACCGGTGCTGAAAACGGTCCGCGACAGCGCGCACGTGCTCGTGCTGGGCGACCCGGGGACGGGTAAGACGACCCTGCTGCGGTACCTGGCCTTCACACACGCCCGGGCAATGCTGGACGGCGTGCCGTTGGAGGGACGTGCGGCACTGTTTCCGGTCTACGTGCGTATCAGTGAGTACGCCCGCCACGGCTTTCCACACAAGGGACTGGGGGAGTTCCTGGCTAGCGATGCTGGCAGGCTGGAGTGCCCGGTTGCCCGGCTGCCCGATTTGCTGCGCCAGCAGTTGGAAGCGGGCCGATGTCTGATCTTGTTGGACGGCTTGGATGAGGTGGCATCCGCGCAGTTGCGCCGCGATGTGGTTGGTGCTGTCGTCAACTTCGTGACGGCACACACGCGGGCAGGCAACCGGTTCGTGGTGACCAGCCGGATCGCCGGTTACCAGGCCGCGCCGTTGCCGCAGCCGTTCGCGGCGGTGCGGCTGCAGGACATGGACGACGACACGATTACGCGGTTTCTGGAGGTGTACTGTCGGGAGGTCGAACGCGCCGAAGCCCCCTTGCAGAGCGCCGCTGCAGTCGTGGCCGGAGGGATGCGTGAGGCCGCCGCTATTGGCCAGGCGTTCGAGGCGAATGCCGGGGTACGTCGACTGGCGGTAAACCCGTTGCTACTCACGGCATTGGTGCTGATTCATCGGGCTAGCGGCCGGTTGCCGCATCGTCGGGTCGAGGCCTACATCGAGGTGTGCAACGCGTTGGGGCGTACCTGGCGGAGTGCGCAGGGTGTCGCCGAAGCGGACCTTCCGGATGAACGGATTCTGACCCGTTGGTTGACCGAGCTCGGCTGGTGGATGCATCACCACCGCCCGGAAGGAGCGGTGACCAACCTGGAACTGCTGGAGGTGCTCGGCCCCCTATGGGCTCTGCATCAGGGTTGCCATTGGGACAGCCGCATCCTGCAGGCAGCGGACCCGATGGACACCGCCGCCGGTCAAGCCGTGATCGACTTCGTGAAGAAGGCCGACACCCATACCGGGCTCCTGGTGGAACGGGCCCCAGGACGGTACGGGTTCGCGCACCTGACCTTCGAGGAGTACTACGCTGGCCGAGCCTTGGCGTTTCGCGGCTCGACCGAGCAACGGGTCACCGCAATCCGGCAACGACTGCATGATCCCCGCTATCACGAGCCGATTCTGCTCGCAGTGGGCCTGATCGGCACCGATTATGCCGAACAGATCGACAGTGTGGTCGCCGAAGCTATCTATCCCGCATGCGGCAGCCCCAGTCCCTACGAGGACCTGTTGGGCCGGGACTTCCTGTTCATGCTACGCGTCCTGGCCGATGACACGCCTTTGGCCGCCACCACCATCGACATGGTGGTCAACCAGGCGGTCGAGGAATGGCTGACGCCGACCAGCCGCTGCCGCTTCACCAACTACCGCGAGGCGTTGACCCGCCACCTCGCCGCGCTGCACGGCACTCGGGCCGGTGACCGGCTGGCCGCCGCCGTGGGCAATCAGGCGATCGCCCTCACCAACGCCACAAGGCAACACTGGATCCAGTTGGCCGCCATCACGGCGAAGAACAGCCAGCTGCCCGAAGGTGCTGTAAAAGCGTTGGTTGCTGTTGCCACCAGCACCGACACCGACCCGGAGGTGCGGGTGGAGGCAGGGGCGGTGTTGGCCTCTGGTGGCGTACTCAATCCTGCCGCCGTCGACGCGCTGGTCCACATCGCCACCAGCACCGACACCGACCCGGGAGTCCGGACGGACGCGGCGTCGGCGTTGAGCTCCGGTGCCGCACTCAACACCCCCGTCATCGACGCGCTGGTCCACATCGCCACCAGCACCGACACCGACCCGGGAGTCCGGACGGACGCGGCGTCGGCGTTGGCCTCCAGTGGCACACTCAACACCCCCGTCATCGACGCGCTGGTCCACATCGCCACCAGTGCCGACACCGAGCTGTTCGTGCGGGTGGACGCGTTGTCGGTGTTGGCCTCCGGTGGCACACTCAACACCGCCGTCATCGACGCGCTGGTCCACATCGCCACCAGCACCGACGCCGGGCTGTTCGTGCGGGTGGAGGCGGTGTCGGCGTTGGCCTCCGGTGGCACACTCAACACCGCCGCCGTCGACGCGCTGGTCCACATCGCCACCAGCACCGACACCGACCCGGGAGTGCGGACGCGGGCAGCGTCGGCGTTGGCCTCTGGTGGCGCACTCAACACCCCCGTCATCGACGCGCTGGTCCACATCGCCACCAGCACCGACACCGACCCGGGGGTGCGAACGGAGGCGGCGTCGGCGTTGAGCTCCGGCGGCACACTCAACACCGCCGCCGTCGACGCGCTGGTCCACATCGCCACCAGCACCGACACCGACCCGGGAGTGCGGACGCGGGCAGCGTCGGCGTTGGCCTCTGGTGGCGCACTCAATCCTGCCGCCGTCGACGCGCTGGTCCACATCGCCACCAGCACCGACACCGACCCGGGAGTGCGGACGGAGGCGGCGTCGGCGTTGAGCTCCGGCGGCACACTCAACACCGCCGTCATCGACGCGCTGGTCCACATCGCCACCAGCACCGACACCGACCTGTTCGTCCAAACGCGGGCGGTGTCGGTGTTGGCCTCCGGTGGCACACTCAACACCGCCGTCATCGACGCGCTGGTCCACATCGCCACCAGCACCGACACCGACCCGGGAGTCCGGACGGAGGCGGCGTCGGCGTTGAGCTCCGGTGCCGCACTCAACACCGCCGTCATCGACGCGCTGGTCCACATCGCCACCAGCACCGACACAGACCTGTTCGTTCAAACGCGGGCGGTGTCGGTGTTGGCCTCCGGTGGCACACTCAACACCGCCGTCATCGACGCGCTGGTCCACATCGCCACCAACGCAGATAGTTGGAGCACCCGAGAGTATTCCGTAAAAGCGCTCAGCCGGGCTGAGCCATTACCGGCTCTGCAGGAGGTTCTTATCTCGCTCTTGACGGATCCAGACAACGATGTACGTAGCGAAGCCGGTCAGACGCTAATCGCACTCTCTCGCGAACATCCCGAATATTCGGCACAGATTGGTACACGGCTCGTCGCCGCGTGTACAGACCCGGCCTTCGAGATAGAAGATGAGGTAAGATATCGGACAGGATGGGACTACGCCTACACGGCTCTACGCACTCATGTGGAAACCCTTTCTCCACCGAATCTGCATGCGTGATCGCTCCGGGTTCAATTCGACGGCGCCCGTCCGCCAACTGGCGTGCGTCGCGGCGAAGCGGGCCAGGGAGGGATTGATGCCGGCGGCGAGCCGGAGTTGCTGGCTGGCTCGCTCGTGTTGGGAGCCTGGGCCGGACATTTCCTCGACCTGGACGGTCCTGCCGATGTCGTGGGTGGCCGCGCCGAAGAGAACCGCCCTGCGGTCGACGGCCAGGCTCGGGTTGCGACCGGCGATCCAGGCGGTGAGCTGGGCGGCGGCGACGTACACGGTACGCAGGTGCGCGGCCAGTCGAGGCGGCGCGTTCAGCTCGAAGAGGAGGTCGGCGACTTGGGCGGATAGCTGCCGCAGCGGCGGGTCACCAGATTCGCCCAAGGCATGACTCAGCGTCAAGGGCATGGGTGCCTCCTATGCCTCAGCGAACGCATTCTTGACCCTCGGCACGGTGGACGGCCGGGCCTTGTACGCGGTCGGCGTGGCGTACGAGTTGCACGGCGAGCACCTGGATCGCGGACTGCGGGCGTACCCGGGCTCCGCCGACCGGGCGGCACCGCGCTGACCCAGGACGAGTGACCGCGCCCTCCCCGTACCGCCTCTACCGGGCGACGGCGACCGACCTGTGGATCCTGTGCCCACGCCAGCCGCACCCACCCCGCAGCACGGTCTCGCGAGGGACCACCGAACCCGGATCGAATAGCGACGCGCCGTTTCGGAATCAGCCGGGGCGCCGCCGATCATCTGCGGTTCACGCGTCCGCGAACTTCCGCCGGACCGGACAACGCGACGGCGCGCGCCGAAATCTTTGGACCGGACCGACGGGGACGTGACACGCTGCCGGGATGCTGCTGCGAATGTCCACCCTGTTCCTGCGTACCCTGCGCGAGGATCCGGCGGACGCGGAGGTGCCGAGCCATCGGCTGCTGCTCCGCGCCGGATACGTCCGCCGCGCCGCGCCGGGCGGGTACACCTGGCTGCCGCTGGGCAAGCTGGTGCTGGACCGGGTCACCGAGCTGATCCGGGCGGAGATCACCGCGATCGGTGGGCAGGAGATCCAGTTCCCGGCGTTGCTGCCGCGCGAGCCGTACCAGACCAGCGGACGGTGGACCGAGTACGGCGACGACATCTTCACCCTGGCCGACCGGCGCGGCGCCGAGTTCCTGCTGGCACCCACCCACGAGGAGATGGCGACGCTGCTGGTCCGGGACACGTTCAGCTCGTACCGGGACTTTCCGGTGGTGCTGTTCCAGGTGCAGAGCAAGTTCCGGGACGAGGCGCGGCCCCGGGCCGGCCTGCTGCGCGGGCGCGAGTTCCTGATGAAGGACGCCTACTCGTTCGACCTCGACCAGGCCGGCCTGCGGGCGACGTACGACCGGTTCCGCGGCGCGTACCGGCGGATCTTCGACCGGCTCGGGCTGGACTACGAGGTCGTCTCGGCGATGTCCGGCGCGATGGGCGGCTCCGGGTCCGAGGAGTTCCTGGCCGCCACCCCGGTCGGCGAGGACACCTTCGTCGGTTGCACGGTCTGTCACTACGCGGCGAACACCGAGGCGGTGACCACCCCCGCCCCACCGGCCGGCGAGGTGGCCGGCCACCCGGCCCCGCGGGTGTACGACACCCCGGACACCCCGACCATCGAGGCGCTGGTCGAGCTGGCCAACGCGCGCCAGCTCGGTGACCGGACCGGCTGGACGGCCGCCGACACGCTCAAGAACGTCGTGCTGTCGGTCCGCCGGCCGGGCGCGGACGAACCGGACCTGGTGGTGATCGGGATTCCCGGTGACCGGCAGGTGGACCTCAAGCGGGTCGAGGCGGCCCTGCATCCCGCGACCGTGGAGTTGTTCGACGGGTTCGCCGACCAGCCGGACCTGGTCCGCGGCTACATCGGCCCGCAGGTGCTGGGCAAGCTGGGCATCCGCTACCTGGTCGATCCCCGGGTGGTGGCCGGCACCGCCTGGCTGACCGGGGCCAACGAACCCGGCCGGCACGCGGTCGACGTGGTCGCCGGCCGGGACTTCCACCCGGACGGCACGATCGAGGCGGCCGAGGTGCGCGCGGGTGATCCCTGCCCGGCCTGCCGGTCCGGCGCGCTCACCATCCGGCGCGGCATCGAGGTGGGGCACATCTTCCAGCTCGGCCGCCGGTTCACCGACGCGTTCGCGGTCGACGTCTCCGGCCCGGACGGCCGGCCGGTGCGGCCGATCATGGGCTGCTACGGCATCGGGGTCTCCCGCGTGGTGGCGGCCGTCGCCGAGCAGCACCACGACGGACGCGGCCTGGTCTGGCCGGCCACGGTCGCGCCGTGCGACGTACACCTGGTCGTCGCCGGCAAGGGGCCGCAGGTCGACGCGGCGCTGGCGCTCGGCGGTCGGCTCGCCGACCGGGGCCTGCGGGTCCTGGTCGACGACCGGACCACCGTGTCCGCCGGGGTCAAGTTCACCGACGCCGAGCTGATCGGCATCCCGCGCGCGGTCGTGGTCGGCCGCCGACTCACCGACGGGTACGTCGAACTGCGCGACCGTCGCAGCGGCGAACGCACCGAGATCCCGGTCGACGAGCTGGTCGACCGGCTGCTCACCTGAGCCGACCCGGAACCGCCCCCGGTCACCGCCGTGGCTTGGTGGCGTGGGCGGTTCCGCGCGGCCACCCGGTGCGGCGGGTGGTGTGGTCGGTCAGGCGGTGCCGCCGGAACGCAGGGAGCGGTAGTAGCGCTGGCACTCGGCATAGTCCGGCAGCAGGCCGGCCTCGCGCAGCTCGGCCAGGCTCGGACCGGCCGCGTCCCGGTCGGACAGCACGGGTTCGAGGCCGACGGGCAGTTCGATGCCCACCTCCTCGTCGCGGATGTTGAGGATCCGCTCGCGGTGCGGGGCGTACCCCTCGCTGCACAGGTAGGTCAGCACGGTGTCGTCCTCCAGGGCGACGAAGCCGTGGCCGAGTCCCTCGGAGAGGTAGAGCGCCCGGTAGTCGACCGCGTCCAGGCGGGCCACCTCGTACCTGCCGAAGGTCGGCGAGCCGACCCGCAGGTCGACGACGATGTCCAGCATCGCCCCGCGCGGGCAGTACACGTACTTGCCCTGGCCGGGCGGCACGTCGGCCCAGTGGATGCCGCGCAGCACCCCGCGCCGGGAGACGCTGTGGTTGGCCTGGACGAGCTTGAACTCGAAGCCGAGGGCGTCCGCGAAGGCGCGCGGGTCGTACCAGACCATGAAGTTGCCCCGGTTGTCCGGGAACTGCTGTGGGACGAACTCCCAGGCGCCGGAAATCGACAGCTCGGTGGCCTTCACCTGATCACCCTTCGTCAGTGCCGTACCGGCGATAACCCTACCGGTCGGTCGGCCGTCTAACCCCTATACCCGTCCGCACTGGTCAATGGCCGAAACCCGACAAGGTGTAGGGGGTAGTACACGGGGTACGAATTGAACGTCAGCGGTTCACGTTCGCCGCACGTTTTCGGGGAGGCTCTCATGGCTGGCTACCGGGTCAGCGACGTCATGACCAGACAGGTGATCTATCTGCCCGCCCAGACCCCGCTGGACGAGGCGGCCAAGGCCATGCGGGACGCCGACATCGGGGACATCGTGGTGACCGAGGGTGCCGGCATCATCGGCATGGTGACCGACCGGGACATCGTGGTCCGCGCGGTCGCCGAGCGCAAGGATGCGGGCAGCACCACGATCGGCTCGATCATCACCCGCGAGGTGGTGATGATCGAGCAGAGTTCGTCCACGACCGACGCTGCGACCCTGATGCGCGACCGGGGCGTACGCCGGGTGTTGGTGTGTGACTCCGACCGCAAGTTGGTCGGCATCGTCTCGCTCGGTGACCTGGCGATGCGGTTGGACCCCACCTCGGCCCTCGGCGAGATCAGCGAACATGCGCCGAACAATTGACGAGTAGCCTGGTCCGCATGCCGCCCAAGCTCGCCGAGATCGTGGAAGAGTTCGCCTCCGCCCCGCGTGACGTGGTGCTGGAGATGCTGCTGGAGTACTCCGACGCGGTGCCGCCGCTGCCCGAGTCGCTTGTCGACCGGGCGGGCATGGAACAGGTCCCGGAGTGCCAGACGGCGTTCTTCCTGCGCGCGGAGGTGAACCCGGACCGGACGGTCAGCACCTGGTTCGACTGCCCGCCCGAGGCGCCCACCACCCGGGCCTTCGCCGGCATCCTGGCCGAGGGACTGGCCGGCGCGGACGCCGAGGAGGTGCTCGCCGTACCGGACGATCTCTATCAGCGGATGGGCCTGGCCCAGGCGATCAGCCCGCTGCGGGTGCGCGGCGGCACCGCCATCCTCGGCCGGCTGAAGCGACAGGTCCGCGAGCAGCTCGGCTGACCGGGCCGGACGGGCGGCCGGGCCCCGGCCGACACCGGCGGGCGGGAACAGACCGGCGGCCCGGCGGCGTTGACCCCGGACGTGGAGATTGAGATCTACTCGGACGTGGTCTGTCCCTGGTGTTACATCGGCAAGCGTCGGCTGGAACGAGCCCTGGCGTCCTACGACGGCACGGTCACCGTCCGCTACCGGCCGTTCCAGCTGGACCCGGCCCCGGTCGACGAACCGAGGCCGCTGACCGAGGCCATGGCGGCGAAGTTCGGCGGCGCGGAGCGCACCCGGGAGATCTTCGCCCACACCGCGGGGGTCGCCGCCGAGGTCGGCCTGGACCTGCGCTTCGACCGGGCGGTCACCGCCAACACGTTCGACGCGCACCGGCTGACCTGGTACGCCGACCGGCGCGACCGGGCGGCCGCGGTGGTCGAGGCGCTGCACCGGGCGCACTTCACCGACGGGCTGGACGTCGGGTCACGGGACGTGCTCGCCACGCTGGCCGGCGCCGCCGGTCTGGACCCCGCCGAGGTACGCCGGTTCCTGGACTCCGACGACGGCGGCACCGAGGTACGCGCCGCGCTGTCCCGGGCCCGCGAACTCGGTGTGACCAGCGTGCCGACCTTCGTGCTCGCGGGGAAGTACGCGGTGACCGGCGCCCAGGAGCCGGAGACGCTGCTCGCCGCGCTGACCGAGGTGGGCCGCCGGGAATCGGGGTCCGCCGGCTGACCGGCGTTGTTTCACGTGCAACAAGATTTATGAAGGTCGATTCAGTCGGTGTCGGTCAGCCGACCGGCCGGGCCAACCCCTCGACCACCTGGGCGTTCGGCAACGCGCCGAGGGCGGGACCGGGGAGCAGGATCTTGCTGTGCCGCACGCCGGAACCGATGATGACGTGCGGCGTGGCGATCACCCGCGGGTCGACCAGGAGCGGCCAGTCGGACGGCAGCCCGATCGGGGTGATCCCGCCGTACTCCATCCCGGTCGACTCGACCGCCTCGGTCATCGGCGCGAAGCTCGCCTTGCGCACGTCGAGGTGCCGGCGGACCACGCCGTTGACGTCGGCCCGGGTGGTGGCCAGCACCACGCAGGCGGCGTACCGGACGACGCCCTCCCGCTTGCCGGCGATCACCACGCAGTTGGCCGACACGTCCAGTCCCACCTGGTACGCCGCGCAGAACTCGGCGGTGTCGGCCAACTCGGCATCGATCGCCGCCACCAGCACGTCGTCGGCCGGCACCGGCGCGTCCACCGGCCAACCGGCCAGTGCGTCGACCACCGGTGGGGCGAGCAGATCGGGCCGGCTCCGGGCCGGCTCCGGCTTCAGGGTGCCCAACATCCCGCGATCGTCCCACCCGGCCGGCCCACCCGCCCAACCGGCCGGGCCGGTCCCGAGGATCAGGACCCCGCCCGCCCGTCGCCCGATGGACCGGCGGCTCACGGGCCGGCGGCTCAGGAGCCGGCGAGCGAGGTGTCGTCCCGGCCGTACGGCGGTTCCGCCGGGATCATCGGCCGGTCGGGCAGGACGACGTCCCGTCGGGCCTGTTCGACGTCCTGGATGCCGTGCCGGACGGCGAGCCGCAGCACGCCGTAGAGGAAGACGAACCCGAGGCAGTACAGCACCAGGGTGAAGACGAGTTGCAGCAGCATTCGGTCACGGTAGGACCGGCGGTGACGCGAACATCACTCGTCTGCCGGTTGTCCCCCGTACGTGCCGGCGACTTGACAGCAGTAGCTAATGGCATTAGCTTTTTGGCTATGACAGCTAGCTACTTCGACCGGGGAACCGGCCGCATCGCGTACGACGTCCAGGGCGACGGCCCGCTGGTGCTCTGCGTTCCGGGGATGGGGGTGCTCCGGTCGGCCTTCCGGTTCACCGTGCCGGCCCTGGTCGAGGCGGGTCACCGGGTGGCGACCATGGACCTGCGCGGACACGGCGACAGCGACGCCGACTTCGACGCGTACGACGATCCGGCGCTGGCCACCGACATCCTGGCACTGATCGACCACCTCGGCGGGCCGGCGCTGGTGCTCGGTCACTCGATGGGGTCCGCCGGCGCCGTCATCGCCGCCGCCGACCGGCCGGACCGGATCGCCGGGCTGGCCCTGCTCGGGCCGTTCGTCCGCGACCCGAAGAGCAACCCGGCGATGGCGCTGGCCCAGCGGCTGCTGCTGACCCGCCCCTGGGGCCCGGCCGCCTGGGTCTGGTTCTACGGCACCCTCAACGCCGGTCGGAAACCGGCCGACTTCGCCGCGGACACCGGCCGGATCCGGCAGAGCCTGCGCCGGGCCGACCACTGGCGCTCGTTCGTCCGCACCACCCGGACCAGCCACGCCCCGGCCGAAGGACGGCTCGCCGCGGTGCGCGCACCGGCCCTGGTGCTGATGGGCGAGCAGGACCCGGACTTCCCGGACCCGACCGCCGAGGGACGGTGGATCGCCGACCGGCTACGCGGTGAGCTGCTGCCGGTGCCCGAAGCCGGCCACTACCCGATGAGCCAGCGTCCGGACCTGGTCAACCCGGCCCTGGTCCAATTCGCGGGTAGGATCTTCACCCGTGCCTAGGGCCGGCCTCACCCCGACCATCGTGGTCGCCGAGGCGGCCCGGGTCGCCGACCGGGTCGGCCTCGACCGGCTCACCCTGGCCGCCGTCGCCCAGCAGCTCGGCGTGGCCCTGCCCAGCCTCTACAAACACGTCCGCGGGCTGGACGCGTTGCAGCAGCAGCTCGCCGTCCGGGCTCTCGGCGAGCTGACGACGGCCCTGACCGACGCGACCGTGGGCCGATCCGGTCGGGCGGCCCTGCACGCCATGGCCGCGGCGCTCCGGGAGTACGCCCGCCGGCACCCGGGCAGCTACGCCGCCACCCTGCGAGCCCCGGACCCGAGCGACCCGGCGCACGTGGCCGCCGGCGAACGGACGGTCCGGATGATCTACGCCGTGCTGGCCGGCTACGGGCTGACCGACGACCAACTGGTCGACGCCACCCGGATGCTGCGCAGCGCGCTGCACGGGTTCGTCGCGCTGGAGGCGGCCGGCGGGTTCGGCCTGCCCCGGGACACCGACCGGTCGTACGAGCTGATGGTGGACGCCCTCGACGGCGCGTTCCGGTCCTGGCCGGGCTGAACCCGCCGCCCGGCCGTCAGCCGGGCGAGCCCGGCCGGACCAGGCCCACCTCGTACGCCAGCACCGCGGCCTGCACCCGGTCGCGCAGCCCGAGCTTGGTCAGGATGGCGGACAGATGGGTCTTCACCGTCGCCCGGCTCAGGTACAACCGGTCGGCGATCTCGGCGTTCGACATCGCCCTCGCCACCAGGACCAGCACCTCGACCTCCCGGCTGGTCAGGCTGTCCAGACCGGTCGGTGGCACGCTCGGTCCGGGCAACTGTCCGGCGAACCGGTCCAGCAGCCGGCGGGTCACCGTCGGGGCCAGCAACGCCTCGCCGCGGGCCACCACCCGGATCGCCTCGGCCAGGTCGGCCGGCCGGGTGTCCTTCAGCAGGAACCCGCTGGCACCGGCCCGCAACGCGGCGAAGACCGGCTCGTCCAGGTCGAAGGTGGTCAGGATGATGACCCGGGCCGGATTGCCGGCGGCGACCAGCCTGCGGGTCGCCTCGATCCCGTCCAACCGCGGCATCCGTACGTCCATCAGGATCACGTCGGGGCGGACCCGGCCGGCCAACTCCACCGCCGCCAGACCGTCCGCCGCCTGACCGACCACCGCGAGGTCGTCGCGCGCCTCGACGATCATCGTCAGCCCGGCCCGGACCAGTTCCTGGTCGTCGGCGAGCAGCACCCGGACGGTCAACAGGACACCTCCACCGGCAGGTGGGCCCGGACCCGGAAGCCGCCGTCGGGCAGCGGTCCGGCGTCCAGCGTGCCGCCGAGCAGGCGGGCGCGCTCCCGCATGCCGACGATGCCGTGGCCGCCGGTGGTCCCGTCGATGACCGGCGACCCGCCACCGGCGCCGTCATCGGTGATCTCCACGTTGACCGCCGTCGGTGCGTACCGGACGGTCACCTCCGCCCGGCTCGCCCGGGCGTGCCGCAGGGTGTTGGTGAGCGACTCCTGCACGATCCGGTACGCGGACAGGTCGACGCCACCGGGCAGTGCCGACGCGGTGCCCTCCCGGCGTACCGCGACCCGCAGGCCCGCGGCGCGCAGCGTGTCGACAAGCGCGTCCAGCTGCCCCAGCCCCGGCTGCGGGCCGGCCGGGTCGACCGCGCCGTCCGGTCGCATGTCGGTCAACAGCACGCGCAGCTCACCCAGCGCCTCCCGGGCGGCCGCCTGGATGGCCACCAGCGACTCCCGGGCCCGGTCCGGCCGGATGTCGAAGACGTCCTCGGCCGCTCCCGCCTGCAGGGCGATCATCGAGACGTTGTGCGCCACCACGTCGTGCAGTTCCCGGGCGATCCGAGCCCGCTCGTCGGCCACGATCCGCAGCCGCTCGTCCCGCCGGCGGACCGCCCGGCCGCGTAGCAGCTCGCCCCAGGCCCAGGCGAGGCCGAGTCCGGCCATCGCGATCAGCATGTCCCGCCAGCCCGCGGTGAGGCCCTTCCACGGCGTCGGCACCAGCAGCAGGCCCAACGCCCACAGCGAGACCCGGGGTGGCCGGAGCCGGGCCAGGTAGGTCAGCGGCACGTTCACCAACCCGAGCCAGCCGAGGTGCGGGCTGAGCAACTCCAGACCCACCCCGGCCAGCGCGGCGACCAGCACCGCCCACTCCGGGCGCCGGCGGATCCACAGCAGCGAACCGGCCTGCGCGGCGGCCAGCCCCACCGCGACGCCGAGGGCCGGCGCCGATCGGGGCCCGCCGGGCACGAACCAGGTGAGAACCAGGAGTACGACGAAGACCAGCGCGGCGGTCGACGCGTCGATCCGTACGGCCGGTCGTCCGGGCACCTGGTGCATGTCCGGATCGTATTGCGCCCCGGACCGGCCGCCATCGGCCGCGGGACGGAGGTGCGCCGCCCACCTCGGCCGACGGACCTACCCGCGGCCTTCGCTCCGGGTCGGGCGGACCGGGGTCGACCCGACCCGCGCCGCCGGCGCTCAGGCCTGTTCGAGGGCCTCGCCGACGCCTCTGGCCAGGCCGGACGTGTGCTGGTCGGCCAGGATGTGACCGGCGGTGATCACCAACCTGCCCGGCGTATTCCACCCCGTCGCGGTCCCATGCCTGTCCGGCTGGCGAAACTTCCGCCCCGACGAACGCATAACAAAGGGGCGAGCGGGAAGCCAGGGCGGTCACCGGGCTCGGGAGGTGGTATGGGAAATGGCGCTCAACGGGTGGGCCCCCTCCTGGCTCCGCCCACCCGCGCACATTCCTGAGCTGGTCACCGGCTTGTCGCGGAGCACCGGGACGCTCGCCACCCGGTTCGCCCGGGCCGCCGGGCTGAACGGGCGGGGCGTGTGGTCCCGCCCCGGCCGGCACCACATCGAGGTGCACGGCGTCGCCCAGGTGGGCGCGGAACGGTTGGCCCGGCGGATCGAGCTGGCGCTGGCCCGGCTTCCCGGGGTGGCCTGGGCCCGGGTGAACGGCGCCTCCGGCCGGGTGGTGGTGGCGGTGACCCCACCCGAGCCCCGGTTGCGTGACCTGATCGCCACGATCGCGGCCGTCGAGCGTACGGACGGGGTGGAGGACGAGTGCGCGCCGCCGCGCCCGCCGGAGGAGGGACCGCGGACCAAGCGGGCGGTCTCCACCCTGGCCGCCGACGCGCTCGGCCTGGGCCTGGCGGCGGCCACGAAGATCCTGCCGTTCACCCCGATTCCGGGCGAGCTGGCCAGCCTGATCAACGTGGTCGACCTGCACCCCCGACTGCACGAGTTGGCCGGCCGGGGCCTGCGCCCGGACCTGGCCAACTCGGCGTTCCCGCTCGTCGAGGCGGTGACCCAGGGCCTGGCCGGCGGCTGGGCCGGCACGGCGCTCGACGTCGCCCAACGAATCCTGCAGTGGGGCGAGGCGCACGCCCAGCTGGCGGCCTGGGAACGGGCCGAACCGATGCTGGCCGGCGACCCGGACCTCGCCGGCTCGCCACCGTGCCCGGCCGAGCGTCCCCGGCCCAAGCCGGACGGCCCGGTGGAGCGGTACTCCGCCCGGATCCTGGCCACCGGCGGGCTGGCCGGTGCCGCGGCGGCACCGGTGGTGGGTGTCAAACGGGCCGCCGCGCTGGCCCTGGCCGGCCTGCCGAAGGCGGGCGCGTCCGGTCGCGAGGGTTACGCGGCGAACCTCGGTCGGATGCTGGCCCGCCGCGGTGTGATCGCGATGGACCGGAGCGTGCTGCGCGAACTCGACCGGATCGACACCCTGGTGCTCGACGAGGACGTGCTGCGGTCGGACCGGGGCATGCTGACCGACCTCGTGCCGCTGCCCGGCGCCGACCCGACCGAGGTCGCCGCCCGGGCCTTCGGGCTGTTCGAGCCGGACTCGCCGGACCACATTCGGCAGGACGGTCGCTGGCGGTTGGGGCCGGTCGAGCGGCTGGGGTTGCGCGGTCGCACCGGCGCGCGGGAGGCACGCCGGCTCGGCGCGGACGGCGCCACCGTGCTCGGTCTGGCCAACGGGGACCGGCTCGCGGCGGTGATCAGGGTCGAGGCGGAACTCGCGCCGGGTGCCGAGGCGCTGCCGGTGGCGGCCCGGTCGGCGGGCCTGCGACTGCTGGTCGCCGGCGCCGACACCGGGGACGGACGGTTCGGCGACGGACGGTTCGGCGACGGCGGTGTGCCGGGCGGCGCCGAGTTGCTCCGGTCGGTCCGCCAGCTTCAGGCCAACGGGGCGATGGTCATGCTCGTCTCGCGCGACCGGCGGGCGCTCGGGGCCGCCGACTGCGGGCTCGGCGTGTGGCGTCCCGGAGAGAAGCCGCCGTGGGGCGCGCACCTGCTGGTCGGTCCGGACCTGGACGCACCGGCCCTGGTGGTGACGGCGACCGGGCTGGCCCGGCAGGTGGCCCGGCACAGCGTGCGGCTGGCCGCCGCCGGCACCGGCGTTGGCGTGCTCGCCGCGCTCACCGGCAGCCGCGAACGGCTGCCGCGGCGGACGGTGGACGCGGTCAACGGCGCCGCCGGGGTGGCCCTGGCCAACGGCTGCTGGCAGGCCCGCCGGCTGCCCGGTCGGCCCGCCGAAAAACCGAAGCCGGCGCCGCCCTGGCACCTGATGCCGGTGGACGTCGTGCTGGCCCGGCTGCGCACCGACCCCGGTGGGCTGTCCACCGAGGAGGCGAACCGGCGCGCCCGGTCCCGGACCGGCGCCGGATCGGACCGGGTCGGGTTGGGCCGGGCGTTCCTCGACGAAATCGCCAATCCGCTGACCCCGGTGCTGGCCGGTGGTGCGGCGCTGTCCGCCGCCGTCGGGTCGATCGTGGACGCCGGGCTGGTCGGTGGGGTGATCGGGGTGTCGGCGTTGGCCGGGGCCACGCAGCGGGTCCGCACCGAACGGTCGCTCGCCGAGCTGCTCGCCCGGTCCGCGGTGACCGCCACGGTCCGGCGGGACGGCACCGAACGGGTGGTCACCGCCGACGAGCTGGTGCCCGGCGACGTCGTGCTGCTCGACACCGGTGACGCGATCCCGGCCGACTGCCGGGTGCTCGACGCGGCCGGGCTGGAGACGGACGAGTCCTCGGTGACCGGCGAGTCGCTGCCGGTCGGCAAGTCACCGGAGCCGGTCGTGACGTCGACCGTGGCCGAGCGGCACTCGATGCTCTACGAGGGCACCACGGTGGCCGCCGGTCGGGCCACCGCCGTGGTGGTCGCCGTGGGCGCCGACACCGAGGTCGGTCGGGGCATGGCGCTGTCCCACGACGCCCCACCGACCAGCGGGGTGGAGGCCAGGCTCACCGGGTTGACCAGCACCGCGATCCCGCTCGCCGCCGGATCGGCGATCTCGGTCGCCGGGGCGGGACTGCTGCGCGGCGTACCGCTGGCCGAGTCGGCGGCCACGGCGGCGAACCTGGCGGTCGCCTCGGTGCCCGAGGGCCTGCCCTTCCTGGTCAGTGCCGCGCAACTGGCGGCGGCCCGGCGGCTGGCCGACCACGGCGCGCTGGTCCGCAACCCCCGCACCATCGAGGCCCTGGGCCGGGTGGACGTGCTGTGTTTCGACAAGACCGGCACCCTGACCGAGGGCCGGTTGCAGCTCGTCGGGGTCGGCGACGGCGACCGGTACGCCCCGGTCGACGCGCTCGACGACGACCTGCGGACCGTCCTCGGCGCCGCGTTACGGGCCACCCCACCGGCGGACGGTGACGCGCAGTTGTCCCAGCAGACCGATCGGGCCGTGGTGGCCGGGGCGGACCGGATCGGCGCGCGGGTGAGCGCCGACGGGCACGGCTGGCGGTTGGCCGAGGCGCTGCCGTTCGAGCCGTCCCGGGGCTACTACGCGGCGGTGGGCAGCTGCCACGGCGGCTACCTGCTGGACGTCAAGGGCGCACCGGAACGGATCCTGCCGCGCTGCTCCCGCCGCCGCACCGGCGACACCGAGGAACCGCTCGACGAGCCGGGTCGGGACCGGTTGCGGGCGGCGCTCGACCAGCTCGCCGGCTCGGGGCACCGGGTGCTGGCGGTCGCCGAGCGGTCGGTGCCGACCGCCACCCTGACCGACGGCGAGGTCGACGCGCTGACCTTCGTGGGCTTCCTGGCCATCGCCGACGGGGTACGCGAGAGCGCGTCCCCCGCCGTCCGGCGGATCCGGGCCGCCGGGGTGCACACCATCATGATCACCGGTGACCATCCCGCGACGGCCGAGGCGATCGCCTCGGTGATCAGCCCGGACGGCGCCCGACAGCGGGTCAGCGTCGCCACCGACCTCGACGAACTCGACGACGAGGCGCTGGCCGACCGGTTGATGGCCACCGACGTGGTGGCCCGGTGCACCCCCGCGCACAAGGTGCGGCTGATCCAGGCGCTGCAGAAACGGGGTCGTACGGTGGCGATGACCGGGGACGGCGCCAACGACGCGCCCGCCATCCGGCTGGCCGACGTCGGGATCGCCCTCGGCCAACGGGGTACCCCGGCCGCCCGGGCCGCCGCCGACCTGGTGGTCACCGACGACCGGCTGGAGACCATCATCGCCACCCTGGTCGAGGGCCGGGCGATGTGGTCGTCGGTCCGGCACGCGCTGAGCATCCTGGTCGGCGGCAACCTCGGGGAGATCGCCTTCAGCGTGCTGTCCGCGGCGGTGACCGGCCGGTCCGCCCTCAACGGTCGGCAGCTGCTGCTGGTCAACCTGCTCACCGATCTGGCACCGGCGATGGCGATCGCCGTCCGGCCACCGGCGTCCGACGCCGACGACAGCCTGCTCGCCGAGGGGCCGGACCGGTCACTCGGGGCCAGCCTCAACCGGGAGATGGCGCTGCGGGCCGGCACCACCGCCCTCGGCGCCACCACCGGCTGGACGCTGGCCCGCTACACGGGCACCCAACGCCGGGCCAGTACGGTCGCGCTGGCCTCGCTGATCGGCACCCAGCTCGGTCAGACCGTGCTGGCCGGTGGCACCAGCCCGCCCGTACTGGTCGCCACCGGTGCGTCGGTGGCGATGCTGGCCGCGATCGTGCAGACCCCCGGGGTCAGCCAGTTCTTCGGCTGCACCCCGCTCGGCCCGGTCGGCTGGAGCATCGCGGCCGGCAGCGCGGTCGGCGCCACCCTGGCCAACACCGCCGTCGGGCGCCGGTTGATCCCGCCACCGGAACCGTCACCACCGGCGGACTAGCCTGTCGGTCACGATTGGATCAGCGAGCGGTCCACACCGTCGCAGGTGTGCCGCTCAGTCGCCCAGCAGCCAGCCGTTCTCCTCGGCGATGCGAACCGCGCCGGCCCGGGTCCGGGCACCGGTCTTGCCGATCGCCGCCGAGAGGTGGTTGCGGACGGTGCCCTCGGACAGGTGCAGCTTCTCCGCCAGGTCGGCCGCCGTCCCGCCGCCCCGGGCCGCGCGCAGCACCTCGGTCTCCCGTTCGGTCAACGGGCTGCGACCGCTCGCCAGCGTCTCGGCGGCCAGCGTCGGGTCGACCACCCGCAGGCCGGCCTGCACCCGCCGGACCGCGTCGGCGAGCTGCCGCGCGGGGGTGTCCTTGACCACGAAGCCACTCGCGCCGGCCTCCATCGCCCGGCGCAGGTAGCCCGGCCGGCCGAAGGTGGTGACCACCAGCACTCGACAGCCGGGCACCTCGGCGTGCAGGGCCGCGGCGGCGGCGATGCCGTCCAGGCCGGGCATCTCCACGTCGAGCAGGGCGACGTCGGGGTGGCTGCGCCGGGCCGCCTCGACGACCTCGTCGCCCCGGCCGACCTCGGCCACCACCTCCAGGTCCGGTTCGAGGGAGAGCAGCGCGGCCAGCGCGCCCCGGACCAGCGCCTGGTCGTCGGCGAGCAGCAGCCGGATGGGTTGGGCGGTCACAGGCTGACCCGCAGCCGGAACCCGCCGCCCGGGCCGGCCCGGCCCACGGTCAGCCGCGCCCCCAGTTGGTCGGCCCTCTCCCGCAGGCCGCGCAGCCCGTGCCCGACGTCGGTGGGTGGGGCGGCGCCGGCCGACGGCCCGGCACCGTCGTCGGTGACCTCCACCCAGTTCCGGTCGGCTCCGATCACACACCGGCTCGCGCCGCTGTGCCGGACCACGTTGGTCACCGCCTCGCGTACCGCCCAACCGAACAACTCGCTGCGCTCGGGCGGCAACTCCCCGACGGTCGGCGGCAGTTCCGCCGCGATGCCGGCGGCGCACAGCGCGGTCCGCGCGCTGGCCAACTCGGTGTCCAGGTTGACCTCCCGGTAGGCGCCGACCGTGGTCCGCACGTCGGCCAGTGCCTCCCGGGACA
Organism: Micromonospora zhanjiangensis; assembly: GCF_042650605.1. NCBI lineage: Bacteria > Bacillati > Actinomycetota > Actinomycetes > Micromonosporales > Micromonosporaceae > Micromonospora > Micromonospora zhanjiangensis. The sequence goes on from NZ_JBHSBN010000006.1 coordinate 86,246, forward strand.
GCCGTTCCAGGTCGGCGATCTCGACCGCCGCCCGCCGCGGGTCGACCTCCAGCAGCCGGCCGGCGAGTTCCGCCTTGACCGCGATCACCGTCAACGAGTGACCGAGAATGTCGTGCAGGTCGCGGGCCGTCCGGGCCCGTTCACCGGCCACCGCCAGGCGGTGGATCTCGGCCTGCGCGGCGATCAGTTCGTTGTTCCGCGTGTTCAGTCGCTTCACTCCGTGGATGGCGAACGCGGCCAGCAGGATGGCGAACGCCACCCCCTCGTCCGGCGCCCAGGCCGGTACGGCCAGCGGGCTCACCACCGGCACCGCGGCCAGCAGGACGACCACCAGCGCGGCGACCCGGGTCGGCAGCACCAACACGGCGGCGGTGCCGACGTAGACCAGGGTGACCAGCCAGTCCCCGCCGGTGGCCGGGATGGTCGACACCGCCAGCACCGTCAGCCCCGCCAGGAACAGCCACGCCTCCGACGCGGACACGCCCTGCCCGGCCCGCCAGATCCGGCGGATCCGGGTGAACAGCAGGACGTAGCAGAGGGCGAACGCGGCCAGCGCGACCAGTGACACCGTACGACCGACGCCCGGCGGGTGGTGCCACGCGGTGCCGATCGGCTGGCCCAAGTAGAACAGCCAGACCACACCGATCAGCCAGCCGATGCCCCGGCTGAGCGGGCTCATGTTCCGCTCGGCCGGGGCGGGCGACGAACTCACAGTGTCCACACTAGTCGGTCCGATCAGACCCGAGAGGTGTCGCGACGGAACAACCGCGCGGCGCCGAACCCGAACGCGGCGGTCCAGAGCAGCACGTTGGCGACCGCCGTGGCGGTGAACCCGGAACCGGTCAGCGGACTGCGGGCGATCTCCCCGACGCCGTACACCGGGGTGAACTTGGCGATCTGCTGCATCACGTGCGGCAGCAGTTCGAGCGGCACGAACAGGCCGCCGAACATGGCCAGGATGGCCAGGATCGGGCCGAGGAACTGCATCACGTTCTCGGCCGGGGCGAGGTAGCCGACGAACAGCCCGAACGCGGCGAAGACCAGCGAGCAGAGCCAGGCCGCCAGGCCGGACAGCAGCCAGACGTGCACCGGCATCCGTACCCCGCCGGCCGCGCCGACGGCGAACTCCACCACCACCGCGAGCAGCCCGAGACACATCGCGGTGAGCACCTTGGTGGCGACGTAGGCCGCCGGCCGCAGCGGGGTCAACCGCAACTGCCGGCTCCAACCCAGGGCCCGCTCCACGGCGACCATGCCGCCGCCGCTGGTGGTGGCCACCATCGCGCCGTACACCGCCAGGCTGATCATGATGTACGCCATCACCTGCGAGCCGTTGCCCAGCCGCTGCGACTTCTGCGGCAGGCCGAAGATCAGAAAGAACACGGCCGGCATGACCAGGATGAAGATCAACGTACGCCGGTTGCGCAGCACCCGACGGATCTCCAGCAGCAGTACGGTCAGGGTGAACCCGCCCAACGCGGGTCGCTGGCGCGTCCGCGCCCCGTGCCGGCTGTCGGTGGTGACGGTCGTGGTGGTCATCGGGCACTCCGGTCGCTGGTCTGGTCGGAGGTGATGGTCTGGCCGGCACCACTGGTCTCGTCGGAACTGGTGAGGGCGATGAAGGCCTCTTCGAGGTTGCGCGAGGTGATCTCCAGGTCCCGCGCGGCGGTACGGGTCAGCAGGTAACGGGCCACCTCGTCCGAGTCGCCGGCGTGCAGCAGGACGGTGTCCCCGCGTACCTCGACCGAGTCCACCCCCGGCAGGCCGGCGAGTTGGACCTGGTCCGCGCCGGGCAGGGTGGCCCGGACGGTACGACCGGCGGCCAGCGCCTTGACCTCGGCGGTCGTACCGTCGGCGACGATCCGGCCCTGCCGGACCAGGACGATCCGATCGGCGTACGCGTCGGCCTCGTCCAGGTAGTGGGTGGCGAACAGGATGGTCCGGCCGGACCGGGCGTCCTCCCGGATCGCCGACCAGAACTCCCGGCGACCCTCCACGTCCATCCCGGTGGTCGGCTCGTCGAGCACCATCAGATCCGGGTCCGGCAGGAGCGCCAGGGCGAACCGCAGCCGCTGCTGCTGGCCGCCGGAGCACTTGCCCACCCGCCGGTCGGCGATGTCCGCGATGCCGGCCCGGTCGAGTACCTCGGTCACCGGGCGGCTGTGGTGGAAGAAGGTGGACGTCATCTTCACCGTCTCGGCGACCGTCATGTCCTTCAGCAGACCGCCGGTCTGCATGACGGCGGCGACCCGACCGTGCGCGATCGCGTCGGCGGGCGACTGCCCGTACACCCGGACCGTTCCGGCGGTCGGCCGGGTCAGGCCGAGCAGCATGTCGATGGTGGTGGTCTTGCCGGCGCCGTTCGGGCCGAGGAAGGCGACCACCTCGCCCGGGGCGATCCGGAGCGAGAGATCGTTCACGGCGGTCACCGACCCGAACGTCTTGGTGAGATTGGTCAGTTCGACGGCCGGAACGCCGGTGCGCGCCTGCGCGCCACCGTCCCGTCCCGTCGCGGTCGTCGTCGTTGTCATACCGACCACTCTGTGGTTCCGCCGCCCGGTGTCCCGGGGCCGGCCATCACCTTCCGGCCGTGACACTTGTCAGGCCCGGCAGCGGTGACGCATCGAAGGCCGGTGCCGTGCTCCTCCCGTAGAGTCGGGTCGTGGGTCTCCTCGGTTCGGATCCGGCCGCGGCGCCGACGCGGCGTCCTCGGCGGTGGTATCTGGTCGCGCTCGCCGCGATCCTCGGCGTCGCCCTGCTGGTCACTCTCGTCGTGGTCCACTTCGCACCGCGGACCCGCTACGCGGCGACCCTGCCCCGACCCGCCGGCCCGACCGCGCCGGCCGGCCCGACCGCGCCGGCCGCCGAGGCACCGATCCCGGTCCCGCCCGCCCCGGCCGGTCTTCCGGTCATCGACTACGGGCCGGCGCCCAAGGGCTTCCCGGCCGACCCGGACCCGTTGTCCACCATCCGGTTGGCGGAGGGCCTGCATCCGACCAGGAAGGTGCCGGCGTACGACGCCCCGGGCGGCCGGCCGCGTGCCTTCATCGCCCCGACCATCTCCGGCGTCCAGTTGACCATGCCGATCGTCGACCGCCGGTCCGGCTGGGTCGCGGTGCTGCTGCCCTCGGCCAACCGGACCATCGGCTGGCTCCCGCCGGGCGGCTGGCAGACCGTCCCGCTGCGGGACCTCGTCGTCGTGGCCCGCGACACGTACAAGTTGTACTGGCTGCGCGACGACAAGCTGGTCCGGTCCTGGTCGGTGACCCTGGGCATCCCCGCGACGCCGACCCCGCTGGGTCGCACCTTCATCCTCGGCCGGTCCGCGCTGCCGGGTGCGGTGTACGCCGAGACCGACGTGTTCGCCCTGGGCTCGGTGCCGGACCGCCCGGATGCCATCCCGGCCGGCCTCAAGGGCGCGCACATCGGCATCCACACCTGGTACCACGACCGGTCGCTCGGCAAGAAGGACAGCGACGGCTGCATCCGGTTGACCCGCAGCGGCCAGCGGCTGCTGCTGGACGAACTCGTCCCGGGCACCGAGGTCGTGGTGGTCGACCGGTTCCGCGAGCCGGCCCCGACGACCTGACCCGGGCGGCTCGACGGCCACGGCTCGGTGCTCAGCCGCGGCCCGGGTACCGGCACGCGGTGCCGGTGGCGGCGGCGGTCTCCGCCGGGTTCAGCTTGGGTCGCGGTGCCGGGCCCACGGTCCCGCCGAGCCGCATCGCCTGGAGGTCCAGCACGGTGGTCGGGCGCCCACCACCCAGGCACGCCACCGCCGCGACCAGCACCTGACCGCCCGGAGCGGACCGCTGGTCGGGCTGCCAGGCGGCATGGAACGCGGGCCCTTCGGTGAGCGTGAGTTGCCGCCACCGGACCGGTCCGCGGCTGACCGGGTCCGGTACCTGCCAGGCCGCGAAGCCGACGATGTCGACGTCACGACCGTCGGCGGTGGCCGTGACACCGCCGGCCGGTCCGGGGGCGAGGACGAGCGAAACGGCACTCGGCGCGGGCCGGTCGTGCCGGCAGCGGGCCGGGGCCAGGGTGGCGGGTGGATTCCCGTGTACGACGGCCGACGCCACCACGTTGCCGTCCCCCGTGATGAACCATCGGATGTCCGGGGTGCCTCCGGTCGGATCGTGGACCCGCTCGCCGAGGCAGAACCCGGTGAAGCCGAGCGTGCAGTCACTCGGGACGGTGGCCACGACCGGGTCCTCGATCGTGGCGCCGGACCGGACCTGGGCGCCGCTGCCATAGGTCACCCCGGTGAACGCCCGGTTGGTGGGAAGCCGCGGGCAGGCCGCCGCCGGTGCGGTGAGCGGACTGCCCGACCGGTCGGGGTCGTTCCGGGTCAGCACGATCGCGGTGCCCGCCGCCGAGCCGACCGCCGCGACGACGGCGATGGCGGCCGCGAACGCTATCCAGCCGCGCCGCCGACGGGCGTCGGACGGCCGTACCGGTGGGGCCGGTGCCGGTTGCGGCAGCGGTGCCGGTTGCGGCGGGACCGCGAGCGGGACCGTCGGGACCAGGTCCGGCGGCAGGGCCGCCAGCGGCGTCGCGGCGGCCGCGATGGTTCGCGGCGGCGGCAACGCGCGCCCGAGCGGCGGACGGGGCGGAATGGGGAACGTCGCGGGCAGGTCGGGCACGGACGGGTGCCCGACGGGCGGGCACGCGACCGGGCGAGCCACCGCCGAACCGAGATCCGGTCCGGCGGCATGATCCGGGCTTACGTCCGGCGCGGCGGCATGCCCCGGGCTTCCGTCCGGCCCGACGGGGTACGTCGCGCGCTCGTCCGGCGCGATCGGCAGCCCGACGGTCGCCTCGTCCAGGTCCTCCCAGCGTCGCCGCCAGGCCGCCACGTCGCCCCGGCACGCGCCGACGTACGCGAGGACGACGTCCAGCGAGGGCTTCCGGATCCCCCGGGCGGCCTCCGACAACGAGGTCGGGCTGTAGCCGGCGACCTTGGCGAGGGCCCGGTACGTGGGGTTGCCGGCAGCGGTGCGTACCTGCCGCAGCTCGTGCGCGAACGCCTGCAGCGGCCCCGCCGCAGGGTCGATCGGGCGCTCCCGCCGAGCCATCCCGCCTCCCACCGTGGACCTGACGATCGACGTAGATGTCGATGCTGCCGCCACGGTCGGGATGCGTCAAGGTCGATCCGGTGCGGCCACCGGAAGTCGGCCGGCCGCACCGGATCGGTCTAAACGTTCGAGAACTCAGCCGCAGTGTTCGCGCGGGCTGTCGTACTTGGTGGTGCCGACCGAGCCGCCCCACCGGATGCACGTGTTGTCGGCGGCGGCCTTCACCGGCCCGGCGTAGTAGGCGAACGAACCCGAGTCCGTCACCCGAGCCTTGCCGTCCACCTCCAGATAAGCCGACACCGCCGACGCCGTACCCACCGAGGTCTTCTTCAACGTCACCACGCAGTTGTTCTTGGTCGTGGCGTTCCACAACAGATAGACGTCACCCGCCGACCCCAACGCCGCCTGGTCGATCACACCGAAACCGGCACCGCAGACTTCCGTCGGCGTGTGCGGGTTGGTCGACCCGCCGGAGCAGCTGTTGTGCGAGGTCACGGTCTGGTTCGGGTAGCCGAACTTCACCCCGTTGAAGTACGCCGGCTGGATGTTCTGCGGGTACGCCGCGTCGTTGGTGCGGATCTCGAAGTGCAGATGCGGACTGATGTTGTTCCCCGGCTTGCTGGTGTTACCCACCTCGCCGATCTTCTGTCCCTGGCTGACCTTCGCGCCCGCGCTGACCGACCGGACCCGCAGGTGGGCGTAGTAGCTCTTCCAGCCGTCGCCGTGGTCGATGACGACCAGGTTGCCGTACCCGTTGGCCGAGCCCTGGTGTGCCGAGGTGACGACGGTGCCGCCGGACGCGGCGACCACGGTGTCACCGAGATCGGCGTCCGCGCTGCTGCCCCGGTTGAAGTCGATCTCATAGCTTCGGTGCGCGCTGCTGTTGTTCGAGTTGCCGGTCCACTTCTGGTCGCACGGGAACGGCAGCTGGAAGGCCGGGCGCGGCCCGGCGGCGGCGCTGGCGTTGGCCACCTGCACCGCGTTCAGTTGGCCGGTCGAGACGTCGGTGGCGTGGCCCCTGGCGTCGGCGACCAGCTTGGCACCGAAGGCGGCCAGCCCGATGGCGCCACCCAGCACCACCGTGGCGGACAGCAGGATCCGGATTCTGTTCACTCTCTGCTCCTTACCTGGACGATGTCGCTCTGACTCAGCCGCAGTGTTCGCGCGGGCTGTCGTACTTGGTGGTGCCGACCGAGCCGCCCCACCGGATGCACGTGTTGTCGGCGGCGGCCTTCACCGGCCCGGCGTAGTAGGCGAACGAACCCGAGTCCGTCACCCGAGCCTTGCCGTCCACCTCCAGATAAGCCGACACCGCCGACGCCGTACCCACCGAGGTCTTCTTCAACGTCACCACGCAGTTGTTCTTGGTCGTGGCGTTCCACAACAGATAGACGTCACCCGCCGACCCCAACGCCGCCTGGTCGATCACACCGAAACCGGCACCGCAGACTTCCGTCGGCGTGTGCGGGTTGGTCGACCCGCCGCCGCCCCCGGTTCCGGCCGCCAACGCCCGCAACTGGTCGAGCGACCCGTTGAAGAAGTTGTGGTCCACCGCGCCGCTCACCCCGGAGACCGTGAACGAGCTGGTGTTCTGCCAGAAGGTGTACGACGACCAGCCGCCCGGCACGGTAGGGCTGCCCGAGGTGTACTGCGCGAGCCACAGCGGATAGCGGCTGAACGCCGTCGAGTTGCCGGTGTGACTGGTCCAGAACGACGGCCCGGTGTAGATGGCCGGCACCCGCCCGGTGAGCCGCTCGACCTCACCGAGGAAGGTCTTCGCCCAGGTCACCAGCGCGGCGGCGGACAATCCGCCGCTGTCCTCCAGATCCAGTGCCGGCGGCAGTTGGCCGGTGAGGTCGGTGCCGGTCCGGCTGACGAAGTAGCGCGCCTCGGTCAGCGCGTCACCGGACGACGAGTCCGGCCGGGCGAAGTGGTACGCCCCGCGCAGCAGACCCGCCGCGTGGGCTCCGCTGCTGCTCGACGCGTAGTACGGGTTGGTGTAGGACTTTCCCTCGGTCGCCTTGACGTAGACGAAGCTCTGCCCGGCGTCCTTCACCTTCGTCCAGGAGATGGTGCCGCGGCTGCTCTGGATGCTCGACACGTCCAGCCCCTGCACGCCGGTCGCCGTGGTGGACGCCATCCGCTCGGTGGCCGGAAGCGTGGGCGTCGCGGCCGACCAGACGCCACCGGCGATGCCGGCGCTGCCGGCGGCCACCGCGCCGGCCACCACCGCGCCGGCCCCGACCGTGACGGCCAGCCTTCTCAGCCTGAGGCGGGCCGCGCGTCCCGGGCCCGGTCCATCGATGCGCTCGATCATGGGCAGGACGCTAGCAACGTCGTTATCCACAGGGGACGGTCTTCGGTTGCGACCCGGCAGGCGATTGTCGACTCAGCGTACCGACGCCTTCGACAGTGAGTGATGATTTCTTAACGGAGGCTAATTGAACAGTTAAGGACAGTCCCGGAACCGACGTTGTACGGCATTGAACGACGGTCGGCGCCTACCTCCGGACTAACGACTCTTAGCCGGTCGAACCGGTACCTTCCGCCGGGTGGGCACACCGGGACGGCCCGCGGCCGGACCGACGGTCGGCGGGTTTAGTCGGTGGTCAACTCCACCAGCTTCCGGACGGTGTTCCAGTTCCGGCTCGTCGCCGTGAGCCCCGGGAAGGTGGCCGGTTTCGCCAACGCCTCGGCGAGCTTGGACCGACCGATGCCGTTTGGCGCGTACAGGTACAGCGCACGGTCACCGAGCCGGAGCTCGTCGGGCCGGAACGTCGCCGCGTCCAGCGGGGCGACGGTCTTGGGATCGACCGGCCCGGAGAAGAAGGTGACGTGCAGTTGCCGTCCCTCAAGTTCGCCGGCCGGGAACGGGCATGCCTCGACAATGGCGCGCAGGTACCGCCCGCTGCGCACCAGGCATCGCACCGGAAAGCCGAAGTGCTCCTCGACGGCCCGTTCCAACTCTGCGGCGAGCGCGTCCTCGTCACCCGCGCCGCTGCTGAAGACGGCGTTGCCGCTCTGCAGGTAGGTGCGGACGTCGCCGTGCCCGAGCCCTTCCAGTACGGCCCGCAACTCCGTCATCGGGACCTTCTTGCGCCCGCTCACGTTGACACCGCGCAGCAGGGCCGCGTATCTCGTCGTCACCCGGACACGATAGGCCGGGTCTCCGACGTTCATGCTGCGCGTCGCCGGCTCAGCGTGGATCCGAGTCGGCTGCTGATAGTTCGTCGTGCCACGCGGTCGGCTGTGCCGGGAAGCCGGAGTCGCGTTCCGCCCGGTCCTCCAGGGCTGAGTTCTCGGCTTCTCGTTCGGGGGATGACCGCCCGCGTTCAGGTCGATGCCGATCATGCGGGCGTAGTCGGCGAGGATGCCGCCGGCCCTGTCGAGCAGGACCGAGCCGTCCCGCAGCCTGACGATTGCCTGGGCGTAGTTGCCGAGCGCGCGGTCGACCAGCGGGTTGGTGGCTCCGGCGATGCGGGCGCGGAACTCGGTCCGCGCGTTCTCGGCGTCCCGGACGACGACCCTGGCCAGTTCCTGTTGCTGCGTGAGCGAGGTGTGTACGTCGCGCAGCACGGCGGCGACATCGGGCAGGGTCACGGTTCGTACCTCCGGCGGAAGAGATGCGGGACGGGCCGACGAGCTGACCGGCGAGCGTTGATGTGGGTCATGACCGAGCCGTCCACCGAGGATGGCCGGGATAGGGGCGGGACCGACGACCGCCGCAGTCCGGGCAGTTCAGCACGGAGCCGCATCGTCGGCACCAACGAGTTTTGATCTTGAACAGAAACAGGCCGGCGGCGAAGCCGAGCAGCGCAACCGCCGCCAGTGCGAGAGACAGAACCACTGCGCAGTACCTCCCTGGCCTTGGCCTTCGCGGGGGCGGTTTGCCGACCACCCCCGCGAAGGGACCCGCCGCATGCCCGGTGTCGACGTCCCCTGGGAGCGCGGGTCTGCCGCCATGGCCGGATCGGGTTCCTGCCAACGTTGCCTGGCATGCTTGCGCCTATAGTGCTACCGCCCTAGGGATTATGCAAGGTATGCATCTGCTTATGAGTCATCTGACCAGCCTGCCTAGAAATTGCATCCGCCCGGCGGGCACACTTTGACTACGACAGGAGCGAAGGGACATGGAGTTGTCAGCTCGACGCCAGCCACCCACCGTGCGCCTCCGACGGCTCGCGGCGGACCTGCGCGGACTGCGCACCACCGCCCGGCTGACCCGCGACGAGGTCAGCGAGAAGACCGGCATCAACCCCACCACGCTCTACCGCATCGAGACCGCCAAGGTCCGCCCACAGCGCCGCACCCTGATGGCCATGCTCGACATGTACGGCGTCACCGACGAGGACAGACGCAGCGAGCTCATCGCCCTGTCCCGGCAGGCCGCGCAGCTGGGTTGGCTCCAGGCGTACGAGTCGGAGCTGCCCGAGCTGTACACGACGTACATCAGCTTCGAGGCTGAAGCCCGCTCGGTCCACAACTACGAATCGCTGTTCATCCCCGGCCTTCTCCAGACCGAGAGCTACGCCCGGGAGGTCATCAGCGCTGGTCTGCCGCTGGCATCCACCGAGGACATCCACACCCGAGTCGAGGCGCGGCTGCAACGCCAGGAGTCGCTGCGCAAGAAGGAGCCAATCCGACTCTGGGCAATCATCGACGAGGCGGTGCTGTACCGCGAGGTAGGCGGCGGCGAAATCATGCGGGAGCAGCTTGAGGCGTTGGTGACCTCCGCCGCTCAGCCGCACGTCACCCTCCAGGTCATCCCGTTCACCACCGGCGCTCACGCCGGCATGCCCGGCTCCTTCGTCGTCATGGATTTCCCCGACCCGGCCGACCCCGCCCTGGTGTACATCGACAGCATGGCCGGCGACCTCTTCCTCGAACGCGAAGCCGACGTCCGTCGCTTCGCCACGACCTTCGAGCACCTCCAGGCCACCGCCCTGGATCCCGCGGGCTCGATCAAGACGATCGAGGCCCAGATCAACAAGCTCAAAGAGAGAGGCGGTGCGGGATGACCCGCCAAACCCCGTCCGACGCGCACTGGAAGAAGAGCAGCCGGTCCAGCGCGAACGGCCAGTGCGTTGAGGTTGCTGACCTCGTTGACGTGGTAGCGCTTCGGGACAGCAAGGACCCAGTGGGCCCAGCTCTCCTGTTCCACCGAGAGGGCTGGACCAACTTCCTCGTCGGCGCCAAGGGCGGCCAGTTCACGAAGCGGTAGGCCACCCAGATCGCCATCGTCACGATGCGGACGCGAGGAAGGTCATCCGACGGGCGCGCGCACCCCTAACCCCTGCCTCGCAAAGGCGGGTGACGGGCGTCGAGCGTCATCGACAAGCACCAAGGCTAGTTCACGAGCATGGCGGTCCTCAGTCCGCCGCCCATGGTCAGCCCGGCGGCGTGGGCGCCTCAGCAGGCTTCCCGGCTGCCCGGCGAGTGTCGGCGACGGCGATCGCGAGCAACACCACGGGCACTACGGCGACCACCCCCAGCGGCGGGGCGAAGGTCAACGGCACGGCGAGCAGCAGCAGGGCACCAATGCCGAGCAGCCGGGACCGGGACACGCGGGAGAAGACAACCCACTCCAGCAGCGTGCGGCCCGCCACGAACAGAGCCGGGCCGCCGAGCATCAACGCAAGCCAGGCCTTGTACGTGTAGCCGCCGGGGTGCTTCTGCACCAGTTCATTGCCGATGGCGATGGCTGCAACCCCTATGATCATAAACAAATGGGAGGTCCCGGCTACTCGGCCCAGGCTGGCGGGATTGGCCGCCAGCGTGACCGCCGACCCGAACAGCTCGCCTGCCTTGTAGAAGTAGATACGCCAGAGCAGCACAGCGGTGATGAACGCGATCACCAGCCCCAACGTCTGCGGAAGGCGCGGGCTCTCGGACGCCTCGGTGTAGGCAATCCCGACCGCGAGGATCGTCTCACCGAGCACAATCAGCACCAACTGCTGGTATCGATCAGCAAGATGCCCGGCAGCGTCCTCCCAAGCCAAAATGCGCTCCGGCTTTTGCCACGGCACCCACCAACCCAGCCGAGCCGATCCGTACTCGATGACGATCGCGAGCGACCAGAGCAGCATCCTGGCTGCACCGTGGGCGACGGCACCGAGCAGCCACGCCGCGGCGGACACGCAGAACCAGACCAGGATTCCCCAGTAGAGGCGCTGCAACCAATGTGACCGCAGGGCCAAAGCGACCACCAGCGCCCGGCCGGCCTGGAGCGCGACGTAGACCCCGGCGAAGGCCCACGCACTACCGTCGAACGCCTTCGGCGTGACGACGCCCAGAAGCAGCACCCCGAATGCCGTCACCAGCACCATGACCTGCACCGCCATGCGGCGGGGCTCGAAGCGCGCCGTACTGTACGCCGTCATCGACCAGACCCACGTCAGCGGCAGGATCAGCAGCAGTGCCTGCAGCAAACTCGCCCACTTCCCTGCGCCAGCAGGGGAAGACGCCAGTTGCGACGTGCTGGTAGCCACCACTCGATTGAGAGCGAAGACCAGCACAAGATCGAAAAAAAGTTCGACGAAGCTCGCCTCCTGCTTGCTCCGCTCACTCCGGAGAAGCCTCACCCCCGAACCCATTGCCGCACCAGCACCTTCCATGCCAGCCATTCAATGCTGGAATGCCGCCTCGCGAAGGGGGATCGCGGCTACCGGCCGACTGACCGGCATGTGAACAGGATGATCACAGGCAAGAACGAGAGGATGACCCAGCCGCCAGGCGTCAGGCGGGACGGCCACAGAGCGACAGCGGCAGCGGCCGGCGCGCGCCCAGGCAGTCGACTGCGTGGCAACCAAGGCGGCCGGCGGCCTGCGGTTCCACGATCTACGGCACTGCTACCCCTCAATCAGAGGAAGAGCCAGCGGAGGAGGGAACGGGCCGTGCCCTGGCCAGATGATGTGGTGGAGCCCAGGGGACTTGAACCCCTAACCCCTGCCTTGCAAAGGCAGTGCTCTGCCAGTTGAGCTAGGGCCCCGGGACCGACACCGGCCCGGCCGAACCGCCGAGGCGGTCCGGAGACTATCGGAGGTCGGGAGCGGTGGTGGCCTCGTGCCAGAGGGCGCGCTCGTCGTTGGAGTCCTTGACCTTCTTGGCCACCAGGGCGGCCGCGCCGAGGACACCGACGATGATCAGAAGCTTCTTCAACATGGCATCCCTCGCGTTCGACAGACCGTCGGACGATGTGAAGTGGGGCTAGCTGGAATCGAACCAGCGACCTCAGAGTTATCAGCTCTGCGCTCTAACCGACTGAGCTATAGCCCCCCGCTCGCGCCGAGCAAGGTTACCGTACCGCTCGGCGCCGCCCCAAATCGGGGTGGCACCGTCGCCGTGACCGGGCGGGTCCGGCAACGACGCCCGGGGCGACCGCGGTGGGCGGCCGGCCCGGACGTCGCGAGTTCCGTCCGGTCAGTCCCGCTCGGCGAGCGTCAGCTCGATGCCGCCGACCAGGTCGGCGCAGACGTTGTAGATGAACGCACCGAGGGTGGCGAGGGCGGTGAACAGCACCACGTTGACCAGGCCGATCAGGGCCGAGGTGCCGATCACGCCCTTGGCCGTGATCTTGAAGCCGCCGCCGCCCTGGCCGCCGGCGGCGCCAAGCAAGTCGGAGAGGCTGGTGTTGACGCTCTTGAACACGCCCATCGCGTCGAGCGCCAGATAGAGCACCGACGTTGCGACGATCACCACGATGAACAGCACCACCGACACGGCGGCGGAGAACTTCATCACCGACCACGGGTCGATCCGCTTGAGGTTCAGCCGGGCCCGCCGGGGGCCTCGCGAGGCGGCCGAGTTGACCGTGCTGCGCGCCGCCCGTACGGCTTCGGTGACCCGGGCCGCGCCGACGGCCGCCGCGCCGGGCGCCCCGGAGCGACCCGGCGTCGGGCCGCCGGAGACCGGCCGGGTGGCGCCGGTCTGGCCGGGACGACCGATTCCGGTCGGTACGGGCCGGGTCGCGTCCGCGCCCGGACCCGCCGGTCCGGCGGAATTTCCGGGCGCCTGCTGGCCCGCGCCCGCCGACTTGCCACCGGACGCCTTGCCGCTGCCCGCCTTGCCGCCGGCCGACGCGGACGGCCTGGAGACCGGCTGGGTGGCTTCCGCACCCTGCCCCTTGCCACCGTCACCCGCAACGCCACCGTCACCCGCAACGTCGGCGGGCTGGTCCGGCGGTGGCGGCATGCCGGGTGCCCGGGTGAACTTGGGGGACGGCGCGTCGGCGGGGACTACCGCCCGGCCGACCGCCGCGCGGCCGGTCGCTGCCGAGCCGCCACCGGCGGACTCCTCATCGACCGGGTTGGTCGAGGCCCCCGCAGCCCCCGACTTCGCCTGTGTCTCCGTCATCAACTAGTCCTGTTCGTCAGGCTCGTCGGCATTGCGAGCAATGGCCACGATTGTTACGCCGTCTGGAAGGTCCATCAACTTGACCCCCATTGTGTTCCGATCGCGAGTACGGCGTACAGGCTTCACGGGAGTCCGGATGACCCCGCCGTTGCTGGTGATCGCGAACAGCTCGTCATCCGGGTTGATCACTACCGCACCGACCAGCCCGCCACGGCGCTCGGTGATCTTCGCAGTGAGCACACCCTTACCTCCCCGACCCTGGACCGGGTATTCCTCGATCGGAGTACGTTTTGCGTATCCTCCGTTCGTGGCGACCAGGACGTCCGTCTCGACGTCCATCCCGGGCCGGACCACCTCCATCGCCAGCAGTTCGTCTTCCTCGCTGAACCGCATGCCGATGACTCCGGAGGTCGCCCGACCCATCGGGCGCAGCGCCTCGTCGGTGGCATTGAACCGTATCGCCTGAGCCTTCTTCGACACCAGTAGGAGATCTTCCTCCGGCCCGACCAAGGCCGCACCGACCAACTCGTCCTCGTCCCGCAGGTTGATCGCGATGATGCCACCAGATCGGTTGGAATCGAACTCTTCGAGTCTGGTCTTCTTCACCAGACCCTTCCGGGTGGCCAGCACCAGATACGGCGCCACCTGGTAATCCGGGATCTGGATCACCTGGGCGATGTGCTCGTCGGCCTGGAACGCCAGGAGGTTGGCGACGTGCTGGCCCTTGGCCACCCGGTTCGCCTCCGGCAGTTCGTACGCCTTGGCCCGGTAGACCCGACCCTTGTTGGTGAAGAACAACATCCAGTTGTGCGTCGAACCGACGAAGAAGTGGCTGACGATGTCGTCCTGCCGCAGGCTGGCACCGCTGACACCCTTGCCGCCGCGCCGCTGCGACCGGTAGAGATCGACCTTGGTCCGCTTGGCGTAACCGGTCCGAGTGATGGTGACCACAACGTCCTCGCGGGCGATGAGATCCTCCATCGAAACTTCACCCTCGAACGGCACGATCTTCGTCCGCCGGTCGTCGCCCCACTTCGCCACGATCTCGCCGAGCTCCTCGGAAACGATCTTCCGCTGCCGCTCCGGCTTGGCCAGGATGTCCTTCAGGTCGGCGATCTCCAGTTCCAGCTTCGCCAACTCGTCGATGATCTTCTGCCGCTCCAGCGCGGCGAGCCGGCGCAGCTGCATGTCCAGGATCGCGGTCGCCTGGATCTCGTCGATCGTCAACAGCTGGATCAGGCCCTGCCGGGCCTCGTCCACCGTCGGCGACCGGCGGATCAACGCGATCACCTCGTCCAACGCGTCCAGCGCCTTCACCAGACCGCGCAGGATGTGCGCCCGCTCCTCCGCCTTGCGCAACCGGAACGCGGTACGCCGGCGGATCACGTCGATCTGGTGCTCGACGTAGTACCGGATGAACTGCGCCAGGTTGAGCGTGCGCGGCACCCCGTCGACCAGCGCCAGCATGTTCGCGCCGAACGTCTCCTGCAGCTGGGTGTGCTTGTAGAGGTTGTTCAGCACCACCTTGGCGACCGCGTCGCGCTTGAGCACCAGCACGATCCGCATGCCCGTACGGCCGGACGACTCGTCCTTGATGTCGGCGATCCCGGCGAGTTTGCCATCCTTGATCAGCTCGGCGATCCGCTCGGCCAGGTTGTCCGGGTTCACCTGGTACGGCAGCTCGGTGACGACCAGGCTGGTCCGCCCCCGGGCGTCCTCCTCCACCTCCACCACGGCCCGCATCCGGATCGAACCACGACCCGTGCGGTACGCGTCCTGGATCGGCTGGGTGCCGACGATCAGACCGTGGGTCGGGAAGTCCGGCCCCTTCACGATGCCGATCAACGCGTCGAGGGTGGTGGCCTCGTCCTCCTCGGGGTGCTCCAGGCACCACTGCACCGCCGCGGCGATCTCCCGCAGGTTGTGCGGCGGGATCTTGGTCGCCATCCCGACCGCGATGCCCTCGGACCCGTTCACCAGCAGGTTCGGGATCCGGGACGGCAGGATCGTCGGTTCCTTGGCCCGGCCGTCGTAGTTGTCCTGCAGCTCGACCGTGTCCTCGTCGATGTCCCGCAGCATCTCCATCGCCAGCGGGTCGAGCTTGCACTCGGTGTAGCGCATCGCCGCAGCAGGATCATTTCCGGGCGAACCGAAGTTGCCGTTGCCGTCGACCAGCGGGTAGCGCAGCGACCACGGCTGGGCCATCCGGACCAGGGCGTCGTAGATGGCGCTGTCGCCGTGCGGGTGGAACTGGCCCATCACGTCGCCGACGACCCGGGAGCACTTCACGTAACCCCGGTCCGGCCGGTAGCCGGAGTCGAACATCGCGTACAGGATCTTGCGGTGTACGGGCTTGAGCCCGTCCCGTACGTCCGGCAGCGCCCGCCCGACGATGACGCTCATCGCGTAGTCGAGGTAGGAGCGCTGCATCTCCACCTCGAGCCCCACCGGCTCGATGCGGTCGTGCTGAACGGCCGCGGCGAGTACCGCCGGGACCTCCGGCTCGCTGTTAGCGGACTCGGGAGTATCCGTCACTGTCAACCCTTATCAGACTCAAAGCCGCATCTGCCTGTGGATAACGGCTGTGGAAACCGGCGAAGCTGTGGATAACCGTGTGGAGGATGGTCCGGGCGGCGGTATCGCCGCTGGTCAGCGGGGGCCGCCCGGGCCGACCCTCAGATGTCCAGAAAGCGCACGTCCTTCGCGTTGCGCTGGATGAACGACCGTCGGGCCTCCACGTCCTCGCCCATCAGCACGCTGAACAACTCGTCGGCCGTCGCGGCGTCGTCGAGCGTGACCTGGCGCAGGGTACGGGTGGCCGGGTTCATCGTGGTCTCCCACAACTCGGGGTAGTTCATCTCGCCGAGACCCTTGAACCGCTGGATGTCGTCCGGCTTGGCGTTGGCCTTCTTCTGCTGACGCAGCGCGATCAGCCCGTCCCGTTCCCGGTCGGAGTACGCGTACTGGGCGTCGTCGCCCTTCCGGTTCCATTTGATCTTGTAGAGCGGCGGGGCGGCCAGGTAGACGTGGCCCAGCTCGACCAGCGGCCGCATGAACCGGAACAGCAGGGTGAGCAGCAGCGTCTGGATGTGCTGGCCGTCCACGTCGGCGTCGGCCATCAGTACGATCTTGTGGTAGCGCAGCTTCTCGATGTCGAAGTCGTCGTGGATGCCGGTCCCCAGCGCGGTGATCAGGGCCTGGACCTCGTTGTTCTTCAGCACCCGGTCGATCCGGGCCTTCTCCACGTTGAGGATCTTGCCGCGGATCGGCAGGATCGCCTGGGTCCGCGGGTCCCGGCCCTGCTTGGCCGAGCCGCCCGCCGAGTCACCCTCGACGATGAACACCTCGGACTCGCGCGGATCGGTGGACTGGCAGTCGGCCAGCTTGCCCGGCATCGAGCCGGACTCCAGCAGCGACTTGCGCCGGGCCAGCTTGCGCGCCTGCTGGGCGGCGATCCGGGCCCGGGCGGCCTGGGACGCCTTGGTGATGATGGTCTTGGCCTCGGCCGGGTTGCGGTCCAACCAGTCCACCAGCCACTCGTTGCAGACCCGCTGGACGAAGCTCTTCACCGGGGTGTTGCCGAGCTTGGTCTTGGTCTGGCCCTCGAACTGCGGGTTGGCCAGCTTGACCGAGATGATCGCCGCGAGCCCTTCCCGGATGTCCTCGCCGGAGAGCTTCTCGTCGCCCTTGAGGAACTTCTTCTCGGCGCCGTACCGGTTGATCAAGCTGGTCAGCGCGGCCCGGAAGCCCTCCTCGTGGGTGCCGCCCTCGTGGGTGTTGATCGTGTTGGCGAAGGTGTAGACGGACTCGCCGTACGACTCGTTCCACTGCATGGCGATCTCGACCGCCATGCCCTCCTCCTCGCCGCTGAACTCGACCACCGACCGGTGGATCGGGTTCTTCGAGTTGTTGAGGTGCCGGACGAAGTCGGCGATGCCGCCCTTGTAGCAGAAGGTGACCTCGCGCGGCTTGCCGTCCTCCTCCTGCACCCGCTCGTCGCGCAGGTGGATGGTCAGGCCGCGGTTGAGGAAGGCGTACTCCTGGATCCGCCGGTAGATGGTCTCGAAGGAAAGTTCGACGGTCTCGAAGACGGCGGGGTCGGGCCAGAACGAGACGGCGGAGCCGGTCCGGTCGGTGGTCTCGCCCTTCTCCAGCGGGGTCGGTACCGAGTTGGTGTAGTGCTGCCGCCAGACGTACCCGGACTTGTGGATCTCCACGAACATCTTCGTGGACAGCGCGTTGACCACCGAGACGCCCACGCCGTGCAGACCACCGGAGACCGCGTACGCCTTGCCGTCGAACTTGCCGCCCGCGTGCAGCACGGTCAGCGCCACCTCGACGCCGGGCTTCTTCAGCTTCGGGTGCAGGTCGACCGGGAAGCCACGGCCGTTGTCGGTGACCCGCACGCCGCCGTCGGCGAGCAGCACCACCTCGATGGTGTCGCAGTAACCGGCCAGGGCCTCGTCGACCGCGTTGTCCACGACCTCCCAGACCAGGTGGTGCAGACCCCGTTCGCCGGTCGACCCGATGTACATGCCGGGGCGCTTACGGACCGCTTCCAGACCTTCCAGGACGGTGATCGACTCGGCGCCGTACTCCTGCTTGTTCTGCGCTGCCACCTTGGCCACTTTCTCGCGTCCGGGCGCCGGGGGCGCACGGGCGCGGGTTCGGCGGGCGGCCAGGGGACGTGGGGCGCCGGGACCACCCGGCGGGAATCCCCCGGTACGGTCGACCTGCGCCGAACGCCGGCGGTCACCCGCGGATCGCGAACGGCTCGGACCGGTGCGCGCCGCGACCCCGGGTAGGGAACCCGCGTCGCCGCACACACCGCTTCCTCGTCTCTTCCCCGATCCTACTGTGCCGACACGACAGAACGGGCATCCGGCACCCCTGGAAAGCCACCTGAGACCTCCGTAGCCGGACGATCGACGCCCTCCGCGACTCCCCCCACACGCACCGGCTCTGATCACGGACCGCTCGGCGGCCCGGACGAACGTGACGGACCGCCGGGGATGGCGGAAACGGTGGGCCGTGCCGTAACTTTGCGTCGCCGTCCCTTAGACCACCGGCGGTCGGGTTTCGCCCGATCCGCCCCTCGACCGAGAAGGTGACGCCCGATGGGGCTGGACAACGTCGCGGTGCGCTGGCCGCGGACCGGCCGCTTCTACGACCCGGTGGCGCCGGCCGAGTTCGTCGACTTCGGCGAACTCGCCGAGTCGCCCGAGGTGGCCGCGCCGACCGCCGCCCTGGCCGGATACATCGCCAAGACCGGCTCGGTCCGGGCCACTGCCTACACCGAGCTGGTCGACCTGCTGCTCGGTCTCGACGGCGTGCTGTACGCCACGGAGGCCGCAGCCGAGGACGAGGATCCGGTGATCGACCCGGACGGCTGCGCCTGGATCGCCGGCGGCCTGGAGCGGTTCGTCGACGGGCACGAGCGGGAGGGCGAACTGGTGACCTTCGACACCGTGGGCGCCGTCCTGCGGGCCGCGCTCACCGGCGGGCGGCTGCCCGAGCAGCAGCTGCGCTGGCTGGACGGGCGGCTGGACGCGCTGCGGGACGATTCGGGCGCCGCACCGCAGTGGAGCTTCCCGCGTTCGGAGCTGGCCGTGCTGGCCGGTTTCTACCGCCGCTGCGCCGACCGGGGCTTCGCCGTCTACGCCGACTCCTGACGGTCGGCACGACCCGACCCGGGCGTCGGTCAGCCGTAGGTGTCGCGTGGTCCCCGGCCACGGACCCGCCGCGGACCACGCGACCAGGACGGTGCGGCCGGCCCGTGGATGTGCAGCTTCCGGACGACGTTGTGGCCGACCTCGCCCGCGATCCGCTTCAACAGCGACCCGGCCAGCAGCCGCAGCTGGGTGGCCCAGGCGGTCGACTCGGCCTCCACGGTCAGCTCGCCGTTCTCCAGCTTGACCGGTCGGCTGTGTTTGGCGATCTCGGCGCCGACCACCCGTTCCCAGGCGCCGAAGACGGTGGCCTCGGCGGTGGGCTGCTGCCAGCCGCGCGCCTTGACCAGTCGGGCCAGCACCGTGCCGAGCAACTGCGGGTCGCGGGGGTCGGGGCCCGGGCCGGAGTAGCCGCGTAACCGTCTCGGCGCGCCACCACCACCCGCGGGGCTTCCGGGGTCGCGGCGGCGGGGTCGGGCGGCGTCCCGCCGGGCCTTGGCCGCGTCCAGCACCGCCCGCGCCAGTTCCGGTCCGGCCGGTGCCGTAGGCCCGGCCGACGGCGCGGGCCCGGCGGATCCTGCCGAACCCGCGGATTCCGTCGACCTGTTCGGTCCCGCCGGTGCGCCGGCCTGCCCCTCGGCGGCACCGGTCGGTTTGCGGTCAGCCGGCACGTCGCACCGTCCCCTCGGAAACCTGGTAGCGGACACCGCGCAGGGCGTCCGGCACGTCGTCGGGCACCGCGCAGGTGATCAGCACCTGGCTCGCCCCGCCGACCAGTTCGGCGAGCCGCTGACGCCGGCCGGCGTCCAACTCGGCGAAGACGTCGTCGAGGGCCAGCACCGGCTCGATCCCGTCCGCCCGGAGCAGGTCGTACGCGGCGAGCCGCAGGGCCAGCGCGTACGACCACGATTCGCCGTGGCTGGCGTACCCCCGGGCCGGGAGGGCACCGAGGGTGAGGGTCAGTTCGTCGCGGTGCGGACCGACCAGGGTGACACCGCGTTCGATCTCCGCGGACCGGGCCTCGCCCAGCGCCCGGGTCAGGGCGGCGGCCAGGCCGTCCCGGTCGGGCGGCCCGTCCGGCAGCTCGATCGACGGGCGGTAGGCGATGCCGGCCGCGCCGTGGCCCGCGGCCACCGCGTCGTACGCCTTGGCGACGTGCGGAGCCAGCGCGGCGACCAGTTCCAGCCGACCGGCCAGCAACTCGGCGCCGTGCCGGGCCAGATGGGTGTCCCAGACGGCCAGCGTGGACAGGGCCGAGCCGGCGTCACCCGCCGGCTGGTTACCGTCCTCGTCGGGCGGTTCGGCGGGCACCGGCCGGGTTCGCCGCCCGCCGCCCGCCCGACGGGCCAGGTACGCCGTCCGCAGCAGGGCGTTCCGTTGCTTGACCACCCGCTCGTAGTCGGCCCGTACCCCGGCGAACCGGGGCATCCGGGCGACGAGCAGGTCGTCCAGGTAGCGCCGACGTTCCGCCGGGTCGCCCCGGACCAGTTCCAGGTCCTCGGGCGCGAAGAGCACCAGCCGCAGCGCGCCGAGCACGTCCCGGGGCCTGCGTACGGCCGACCGGCCGAGCCGGGCTCGGTTGGCCCGGCCGGGGACGATCTCCAGCTCGACGAGCAGTTCCCGGCCCTCGTGCACGACGGCGCACCGGATGACGCCGGCCGGCGCGCCGGCCCGGACCAGCGGGACGTCGGTGGCGACCCGGTGACTGCCCAGGGTCGCCACGTAGCCCAACGCCTCGAGCAGGTTGGTCTTGCCCATCCCGTTCGGCCCGACGAAGACGTTCCCGCCCGGTTCAAGATCGATCTGAACCCGCTCGTAGGAACGGAAGTCGACCAGCTGAAGGCTGCGGACGTACACCGGGCGGTGGGTCAGTTCTTGTGGGTGGCGTGCCCGCCGAACTGGTTGCGCAGCGCGGCCACCGCCTTCAGCGCGGGCGAGGCGTCCTCCCGGGAGGCGAACCGGGCGAACAGCGCCGCGGTGATCACGTGCAGCGGTACGGCGAGCCGGACCGCCTCGTCCACGGTCCACCGGCCCTCGCCGGTGTCGTCCGCCCAGGCGCGCAGGCCGGCCAACTCCGGGTCCTCGTCCAGGGCCCGGTCCAGCAGGTCGAGCAGCCAGGACCGCACCACCGTGCCGTCGCGCCAGGACTTGAACACCCCGGGGACGTTGGTCACCAGCTCCGACTTGGTGAGCAGCTCGTAGCCCTCGGCGTAGGCCTGCATGAGGCCGTACTCGATGCCGTTGTGCACCATCTTGGCGTAGTGCCCGGCGCCGACCGGCCCGGCGTGCACGAACCCGAACTCACTGGCCGGCTTGAGCGCGTCGAAGATCGGCATGAGCCGCCCCACGTGTTCCTCGCTGCCGCCGACCATCAGGCCGTAGCCGCCCTCGCGGCCCCAGATGCCACCCGAGACGCCGACGTCGAGGTAGCCCAGGCCGCGCTCGGCGAGGCGCTCGGCGCGCGGTCCGTCGTCGGTGAACCGCGAGTTGCCGCCGTCGATGACGATGTCACCCTCGTCGAGCAGGCCCGCCAGGTCGTCGATGGTGGCGTCGGTGACCGCGGCCGGCACCATCACCCAGATCGCCCGGGGTGCCGCCAGCCGCTGGACGAGCCCGCGCAGGTCGGTGACGTCGCTCAGATCCGGATCACGGTCGAAGCCGACAACCTCGTGCCCGGCGGCTCGCAGCCGCTCGCGCATGTTGCCGCCCATCCGGCCGAGGCCAACCAGGCCGAGTTGCATGACGCGTTACCTTTCGTGTGCCGGAACCGCAGCGGGTCAGCGGGTGACCCGGATCGGCATGATCACGTAACGGTAACCCGGGATGACCTCGCCGTCCTCCTGAGCGGGAGCGAGGACCGCCGGCTTGAACGCGTCGACGAAGTCCAGCCGGGCGATGGCCGAACCGAGGTTCTGCAGGCCGTCGATGAGGTACTGGGGGTTGAACCCGATGGTCAGCGGCTCGCCTGTGAAGTCCGCCTCCATCGCCTCGCTGGCCCGTGCCTCCTCGGTGCCGCCGGCCTCGACCACCAGTCCGTCCGGGCTGAAGCTCAGCAGCACCGGGGTGGCCCGCTCGGCGACCAGGGCGACCCGCTTCACCACCTCGACCAGGGCCGGGACGGAGAGCCGGGCCTCGGCGTTGTGGCTGGTCGGGAAGATCGACCGGACCGGCGGGTAGTTGGCGCCGTCGAGCAGTCGGCTGGTGGTCCGGCGGGTGCCGCCGGCCAGACCGATCATGCCCTCACCCGCGGTGCCGTGCGACAGCGCCACGGTCACCTCGCCGCCGATCGGGCCGAGCGCCTTCGCGGTGTCGTGCAACGTCCGGGCCGGGACCAGCGCGTTGATGCTCAGTTCCGGGTCGTCCGGACGCCACTGCAGCTCCCGCAGGGCCAGCCGGTAGCGGTCGGTGGCGAGCATCGACATGGTGGAACCGTCGAGTTCGATCCGGACGCCGGTCATCATCGGCAGCGTCTCGTCCCGGCCGGCCGCCACGGCGACCTGCGCGACGGCGGACGCGAACGCGGCGGCGTCGACGGTGCCGGCGCTCTGCGGCATCTCGGGCAGGGTGGGGTAGTCCTCGACCGGCATGGTCGGCAGGGTGAACCGGGCGCTGCCGCAGACCAGTTCCAGGTGTGCGCCGACGGCCGCGATGTCCACCGGCTTGGCCGGCAGCGCCTTGGTGATCTCGGCGAGCAGTCGACCGGAGACCAGCGCGGCACCGTCGGCGTCGCCCTGAACCTCGACCGTCACCTGGCTCGACACCTCGTAGTCGAACCCGGAGACCTGCAGGTTGCCCTCGGACAACCGCAGCATCACGCCGGCGAGCACCGGCACCGACGGGCGGTTGGGCAGGCTCTTCGCCGTCCAGGCCACCGCGTCAGCGAGCGCGTCGCGCTCCACTCGGAACTTCATGCTTGCCTCCGCCTCGACGTCAGCGACAACTGTCTCATGCCGGCGCGCGCCAGCCGGGCCGGCTGACCGTGCGGGTCCGACTCGAACCTTAGGGCGCGTCGGCATCGGCCGTGTGCCCGACCCCGGTGTTCCGGGTGCCGAGCCTGGGTACGGATACCGAAACGGAGCCGATCCACAGGAAGCCCAACGGTGATGATTGGTTTTTGTTCTCTTAGAAGAGATAACTCATCGTCTTCATCGGTCCTGTGCAAACTGTGGAGAACTCGCATCACCGCAGGTCAGCGAGTTTTCCACCGGTGATTTCGCTGTGGAGAACCCCGGGTGCAAGTGGCTCCTCGGTCCACAGCCGGTCCCGGCCGGTCGGTTGTCCACCGTTGTCCACCGGTCATCCACCGGTTTTCCCCCGGGTTTCTCCCCAGCTGTGTGGACAACGATTCCTTGATCAATTCTGGTTGTCCCCAGAACCTTCAACAGGCCATGCACAGGCCACCCCCGATCGGTGGATCGCGACCGTCGACGTCCACAGGCGTCCACAGGCTTCCACAGCCGTTGTCCACAACCTGTGGGTGACGAGGTCGAGCCGGAGCGTGGTTTTTCCACAGGCTGTGTCACAGCGGGTGTGGACGACGGGTCAATCCTGTGGACGGACATGACGGCGATCCTGGGCCGTCGACCGGGTCGAGGGTCAACCCCGGGCCGCCCGGTGCCCGTTCCGCGACGACGAACGCCCGGCCGAGATCCGGCCGGGCGCGTGCTCGGGTACGCCTCAGGTGTTCTGCTTGATCCGGTTGGTCAGCTCGGCGATCTGGTTGTACAGCGAACGGCGCTCGGCCATCTGCTGGCGGATCTTCCGGTCGGCGTGCATGACCGTGGTGTGGTCCCGACCGCCGAACGCCTGGCCGATCCGTGGCAGGGACAGCTCGGTCAGCTCGCGGCACAGGTACATGGCGACCTGGCGGGCGTTGACCAACACCCGGGACCGGGACTGTCCGCGCAGATCCTCCAGGCTCACCCCGAAGTAGTCGGCGGTGGAAACCATGATCTGTTCCGCGTTGATCTCCGGCCCGGAACCGTCCGGGATGAAGTCCCGCAGCACCTCCTCGGCCAGCGACAACTCCACCGACGAACGGGTGAGGCTGGCGAACGCCGTCACCCGGATCAGCGCACCCTCCAACTCCCGGATCGAGTTGGACACCCGGGAGGCGATGAACTCCAGCACGTCCGGCGGCGCGTACATCCGCTCCTGGGCGGCCTTCTTCTGCAGGATCGCGATCCGGGTCTCCAGGTCCGGCGGCTGGATGTCGGCCAGCAGGCCCCACTCGAACCGGGTCCGCATCCGGTCCTCCAGCGTCGCGAGCTGGCGGGGTGACCGGTCGGACGTGATCACGATCTGCTTGTTGGCGTTGTGCAGCGTGTTGAAGGTGTGGAAGAACTCCTCCTGGGTGCGTTCGCGGTTCTCCAGGAACTGGATGTCGTCGATCAGCAGGATGTCGACGTCGCGGTAGCGCCGCTGGAACGCGCTGGTCTTGTCGTCCCGGAGCGAGTTGATGAAGTCGTTGGTGAACTCTTCGGTGGAGACGTAGCGCACCGACCGGGCGTTGCCCAGCGTGGTGGCGTAGTGGCCGATGGCGTGCAACAGGTGGGTCTTGCCCAGCCCCGAGTGCCCGTAGATGAACAACGGGTTGTACGCCTTGGCGGGCGACTCGGCGACGGCCACCGAGGCGGCGTGCGCGAACCGGTTGGAGGAGCCGATGACGAACGTCTCGAACATGTACTTGGGGTTGAGCCGGTTGCCACCGGAGTCCGTCGTACCCGGCTGCCGCCGGTCGTCCCGACCACCCGGCCGGTGGTCCCGCGGGGTGGCCCGGCCGGGACCGCTGTCGGTGCCGCCGTCGGGCACCAGCCCGCGCGGTCCCGACTGGTCCCGCAGACCCATCGGGTCGTCGCGGTAGCCGCGGCCGGCCGGCCGGTGTCCGTCGATGTGCGGGTCCGTCGCCCGGGAAGCCGGGCCACGTTCGTCGAACCCGCGCGGCTCCGGCGCCGGGAACGGGGTGGCGAACAGGGTGTCCTGCCCGCCGTCCCCCCGGCCGGCGGGTGCGGGTCGGGGATGGGGGGTGGCGCCGGGCGGGCCGGGGCGTTGCTGAGCCGACCCGGTCGGCGGCTCGGGGCGTCGTTCCGCGAGATCCGGGTCGTCCGGCCCGGTGCGCCGCCCGGCGCCGTCCGGCGGGTGGTCGACCTCGGCGTGGCGGAAGTCACCCGGAAACCGGTCGGGACCGTCCGGCGCGGCCTCGGTGTCCCGGACCGGGTAGCCGAGCTGCTGACCGGCGAAGCCGCCCGGGGCGGCCTGGTCGGCGTAACCCCCGGGGGCGGCCTGGTCGGCGTAACCGCCCGGGGCGGCCTGGTCGGCATAGCCGCCAGGGGCGGCGACGGCGCTGCCGTACAGGGTGCCGGCCGGTCGGCCCGGTGGGTCCTCGGGGGGACGGACGGTGACGGCGACCTGGATGGCCCGGCCGAGCCGCCGGGACAACGCCTCGGTGATGGCCGGCCGGAGCCGGGACTCGATCACGTCACGGGTGAAGGCGTCCGGTACGGACAGCAGAGCGGTGTCCTCGACGATGGCGCGCAGTCGGGTGAGCCGGAGGTAGGCCCGCTGCTGGGCCGAGATGATCTCGTCGGCCAGTTCCTCCGTGGTCGCCGTCCAGACCGCGGCAAGGTCGATCGTGTCGGCCACCGTCGCGCCACCCCCCTCGCCTCTGCTCCCCGGTCGCCGCTGGAGGTCCAGTCGGCCGTTCCGGGCCCGCTGCCGCGCTCGAACAGGCGGGAGGTCGCGTTCTCGATCGACTCCCGACCGTCGTCCACAAGTTATCCACAGCCTGTGTACCGGCCGAATGTGGCCCTAACGTAGGACGTTCGTCGGATCCCGTACCTGTCCTCACGGCGGTGGTACGGACTTACCGTGCCGAACGATTAACGAGCTTGTCCGGTTTTGCGCGGTAGCGACAGAGACCCCCGGACGCCGACCGCAAACGGGCACGCTAACAGCGTTGTCCACACCCCATCAACTGCCGGGCCGCCGGAGCACCGACCGGGCCGGCGCCGCCGGCCCGGTCGCGCGCCGCGTCGACGTACCCGATGTCCGCTGCTGGGGGCGTTTGACGGTCAATGCGGTCGTGCGTACGCTGGATCGGTTGCTCCGTCGCCCTCTGATAGGGTGATGGGTGCTCGCTGCCCGCGGGCATTGTCGTCGTGCGCGTCGCTGGTCGTCGTGCGCGCCGGCCGTGTCCCGACGGTCGGCAAGATCGTAGTCGTCCCCTGGACGGCCTACGCCAGACCACCACACGACCCCGGTGAACCGGGCCGGGGCGTACGAAGACGGAGAGCCTGACGTGAGCAAGCGCACCTTCCAGCCGAACAACCGCCGGCGTGCCAAGACCCACGGCTTCCGGCTGCGGATGCGTACCCGCGCCGGCCGCGCCATCCTGTCGTCCCGCCGTTCCAAGGGCCGCACCCGGCTGTCGGCCTGACGGCCGCAGCGGGACCCGGTCCGCGGGATGTAGGGCAATCGTGCTGACCGCCGCCCAGCGACTGCGGCGCAGCAACGACTTCGCCGCGGCGGTTCGCGGCGGGCGCCGGGCCGGTCGGGGCGGTGTGGTCGTCCATCTGCACCTGCCGACGGCCCGGTCGACGGAGCCGGC
This sequence comes from Micromonospora zhanjiangensis, assembly GCF_042650605.1. Lineage (NCBI taxonomy): Bacteria > Bacillati > Actinomycetota > Actinomycetes > Micromonosporales > Micromonosporaceae > Micromonospora > Micromonospora zhanjiangensis. Next base: position 112,951 of record NZ_JBHSBN010000006.1, read on the forward strand.
CGCGGACAACACACCATCGCCGGAGCCGGCGCGGACAGCCGGTACGGAGTCGATCTCCGTACCCGCCCGCGCCGGCTTCGTCGTGTCCAAGGCGGTGGGTGGCGCGGTGGTTCGCAACGCCGTCCGGCGCCGGCTCCGGCACCTGGTACGCGAGCGGATCGCCGACCTGCCACCGGGCAGCACCCTGGTGGTCCGGGCGCTGCCCGTCGCGGCGGACCTGCCGTACGCCCGGTTGGGGGCCGACCTGGACGCGGCCCTCGTCGCCGCCCGTTCGCCCCGGCGTCCGGCCCGGCGGTCACGATGACCGGTTCGACGGGCATCCCCGAGCCCACGACACTCGGTGCCCGAGTGCTGGCTTGGCCCATCGTCGCGTACCGTCGGTGGATAAGCCCGGCACTGCCGGCCCGCTGTCGGTTCTACCCGTCGTGCAGCGCGTACGCCCTGGAGGCGGTCGCGCGGCACGGTGCCCTTCGGGGGACCGTCCTGGCGGCGCGGCGGCTGCTGCGCTGCCACCCCTTCCACCCCGGTGGATTTGACCCGGTGCCGGAGCCGGGCGGCCGCCCTGCCGATGTGACTGGAGCCCCGAATTGAGTCTCGACTGGATCTACTGGGCGATCTCGTGGATCCTGCTGCGCTGGCACTCCCTGTGGGACGCGGTCGGGGTGTCGGCCCACTCCGTGCTGGGCACCAACTGGGCCTGGATCCTGGCGATCATCTTCCTGGTGGTCACCGTCCGGGTGATCCTGTTCCCGGTCTTCGTCAAGCAGATCAAGTCGCAGCGGGCCATGCAGGCGCTCCAGCCCAGGGTCAAGGAGCTGCAGGAGAAGCACAAGGGTGACCGGGAGACGCTCCAGAAGGAGATGATGGAGCTCTACCGGAAGGAAAAGGCCAACCCGCTGATGGGCTGCCTTCCGATGTTCCTGCAGATCCCGGTCTTCCTCGGCCTCTTCCACACGCTCAAGCGGCTCGACCCGGCCAAACAGGCCAAGACCCTGTACGGCTGGAGCGTCGACCAGTTCGACAGCGCGGCGAGCGCCAAGCTCTTCGACGCCCCGATCGCGGGCAAGTTCGGCTCGACCGCCGACGAGTTGGCCCGGCTCGGCGCCAACGGCGGCACCGTGAAGATCGTCGCCGGCGTCCTGGTCGCCATCATGATCGCCACCACGTACCTGACCAGCCGGCAGATGATCCTCAAGACCGGCTGGGCGGAGGACCCGCAGCAGAAGATGATCCAGCGGTTGATGCTCTACGGCATCCCGGTCTCGCTGCTGGTCTCCGGCTCGATCTTCCCGATCGGTGTGATCATCTACTGGGTCACCAACAACCTCTTCACCCTCGGTCAGCAGCAGTGGGTGCTGCGCAAGTACCCGCCGCCGCCCACCCCGGGCAAGGCCGCCAAGCCGGCCGGCACCCCGCGCAATCCGGCGCAGCCGGCCAAGTCGGGTGGCCTGTTCGGCCGCTCGAAGGCGAACGGCACCGAGGCGCCGGCCAAGCCCGCGGTGGCCAACAAGGCGCTCGCCCCCAAGCCGGGTGCCAAGCCGGTCAACCCCAAGAAGAGCCGCCCGGCCAAGCGCCAGGGCTGACCTGCTCGGCCGCCGTCGACCGGCGCCGGGATCCGCGGTCGTGCCGCCGCCCCTCCGGGCCGGCGCCGACCCGGATCCCGGTTCCGCCGCGACGGCGCCGGCGACGGGCGACACCGCCCGTGCAGACGTGCCCGTGGCGGCCCGGTGCTCACCTGCCGGCCGCCCGGGGAACCACCGGACCGAGTGCGGTCCGGCCGATCGAGTACGGAGATGAGACCGTGACCGACACCAGCATTCCGCCCGCGGAACACCCCCTGGACGGCGAGACCGACGCCATCGAGGTCGACGCGTCGGCCGACGAGGACGCCTCGGCGGACGACGAGGCCCTGGCCGACGACGAGACCCGGGTAGACGCGGCGGAGGAGAAGCCGGCCGCCCCTTCGGACAGCGACCTGTTCCGGCAGAGCGAGATCGCCGCGGACTACGTCGAAGGGCTGCTGGACATCCTCGACTACGACGGCGACATCGACGAGTTGGTCTCGGCTGGCCGTCCCGTCGTCGAGGTCGTGGGCGGCCGACTGCAGGCCCTGGTCGGCCAGCGCGGTGCGACCCTGGAGGCGTTGCAGGAGCTGACCCGGCTGGCGGTGTTCCGGCAGACCGGTACGCCGAGCCGGCTGCTGCTGGACGTCGGCGGTTACCGGGCGAACCGGCGCAAGGAACTCGCCGCGGTCGCCAAGAACGCGGTGGAGAAGGTCAAGGAGCACGGCGAGGCGGTCCGGCTCGAGCCGATGTCGGCCTTCGAGCGCAAGTGCGTGCACGACGTGGTGAACGCGATCAGCGGGGTGGAGAGCGAGTCGGAGGGCGTGGAGCCCAGCCGGCGGATCGTCGTGCGCCCGGCCGACTGAGCGGATCATGAGGGACGACTTCGAGGTCTCCGGCAACTCGGGCCCGGGTGGCGTACGGCCGCCCGGGCCTTCCGCTGTCGACGTACCGGTGCCGGTCGAACTGGCCGACGCGACCCGGGCCCTGTTCGGCGACCGGCAGCCACTGGCCGCGGCCTACGCCGAACTGTTGGCCGGGGACGGTGTGCTGCGGGGCCTGATCGGTCCACGGGAGACACCCCGGCTCTGGGACCGCCACCTGCTCAACTGCGCGGCGGTCGCGGAACTCATCCCGGCCGGCCGCCGCGTGTTGGACGTGGGGTCGGGCGCGGGACTGCCCGGACTGGTGCTCGCGATCGCCCGGCCGGACCTCTCCGTCGTACTGATCGAACCGCTGGCCCGACGGACGGCCTTCCTCACCGAGGCCGTGGAGACGCTCGGGCTGACCAACTCGGTCACGGTGGTCCGGGCCCGCGCGGAGGAGTACGCGGCGGCGAGCTCGTCGCCGGCGGACATCGTGACCGCCCGGGCGGTGGCGCCGTTGGACCGGCTCGCCGGGTGGTGCCTCCCGCTGGCGGCGGTCGGCGGCCGACTGCTGGCGTTGAAGGGTTCCTCCGCCGCGGATGAGGTCGTCGAGCACCGGGACGCGGTGCGGGAACTGGGCGGCGGGTCACCGGTGGTGCACCGGTGCGGCCGTGGCCTGATCGACCCACCGACCATCGTGGTGGAGATCGTCCGGGAGCGTGCTGCCGGCCGGCAGCCGAGCCGCCGACCGCGCACTGGCCGACCACGACGGCGGTGACGATCCGGTACGTGACGGCCCGACGCCGCGTCATCGTGACTCGCGGCACGCATGGCCGTGGTCTGAACCGCCCGGGAGCCGTAGGCTGGCCGCGCGCCGATATTGTGGACCGAGCCGACGCGGACGGCATCAACCCCGCCGCGAGATGTGTTCACACATGGCGTCCGAAAGGCGCGAGCGCGAGTGCCGCCTTTGCCGAACCCCATCCGAAGCGGGCAGGGATGACACGGTGCATGACAACGGTAGGTATGACGAGCCAGAGGTAACCGACCCCGGCGGCCACCGGTCGACCGATCGCACTGTTTCACGTGAAACCGACTCCGGCCGCCCGGCCGTCCGAGGTCGGGTCAGGCTGGCCCGACCGGAGGGAACGGCCACCGGTCAGGCCGTACCGCGACCCAGGAACGGAACGGAGCCGCCGGGCCCGGTCCACGCGGACCTCGACTGGTCCGCCAACCGCCAGGTCGACTCGACCGGGCGCCGCCGAGCCGCCGAGGCGCCGCGTCCGAGCGCCGGACCGGCCTCGGCCGCCGGGGCCGCCGTGTCCCGGCCGACGGGTGGACCGGGTAGCCCCGCTTTCCTTGCTGCCGTCCAGAATCAGCCGACCCCACCGGGACCCACCGGCACGGGTCGGTCGGTGGCCGTACCCGTCCCACCGGTCGACCCGTTCGCCGCGCCGGCCGGGCGGCCCCCGGCCGACGACGTGCTACCCCAGCGGCCCTCGGTCGAGGCTGCGCTGCCCGGGAAGGCGGCGGCGAGCGGGCCGGCCCAGCCCTCGTCGGACCGGCGCGCCGCATCAGCGGTGCCGGCGGCGACCGGCCGGCGGACTGCGGCGACGCCGCACGGGCACCGGCAGGGCGAGGTGCCCGCGCCGAGCCGTCCTGACCGACCGGTGGGACCCGACCCGGCCGTGACTGGACATCGGCCGGCAGCGGCGCAGAATGGCGGAGTGGCGGCTGCCGATTACGCCGCCGGGTCCCGGTCCGCCGCGCCGGGCAGTCAACCACAACCCTCTCCGACGGTCGGGGTGACCATGGACGACCAAGCCAGTTCCGCCGTGTACGTTTCACGTGAAACCGACTCTCGGGTAAGCGACGACCCGCCGTTGGCAATGGAGGCAATGCGCGCCGTGCAAATCCTGAACCCGAGCGGCGAGGTGACGATGCCGCGGCCGGACCATCCACGGGTCATGTGCGTCGCCAACCAGAAGGGCGGGGTGGGCAAGACCACCACGACTGTGAACCTCGCGGTGGCCCTCGCCCTGCACGGCAACCGGGTCCTCGTCGTCGACCTCGATCCTCAGGGCAACGCCTCGACCGGTCTGAACGTGCCGCATCACACCGGCGTTCCGGACGTGTACGACTGCCTCATCGACGGCGCGCCACTGGCGGAGGTGGCTCAGCCGGTCGAGGGCATCCCCAATCTCTGGTGCGTGCCGGCGACGATCGACCTTGCCGGCGCCGAGATCGAGCTGGTTTCGGTGGTGGCTCGCGAGTCGCGGCTGTCCCGGGCGATCACCGGGCATCCCGATCAGTTCGACTACGTGTTCATCGACTGCCCGCCCTCGCTCGGCCTGCTGACGGTCAACGCTCTGGTCGCCGCGCAGGAGGTGCTCATTCCGATCCAGTGCGAGTACTACGCGCTGGAGGGACTGAACCAGCTGATCAACAACATCAACCTGGTGAAGCAGCACCTCAACCCGGCCCTCGACGTCTCGACGATCCTGCTGACGATGTACGACCGGCGTACCCGGCTGGCCGACGCCGTGGAGCAGGATGTCCGGAACCACTTCGGTGACAAGGTGCTGCAGGCGGTCATCCCGCGAAACGTCCGGGTGTCCGAGGCACCCAGCTACGGCCAGTCCGTCATGACCTACGATCCCGGTTCGCGGGGCGCGACGAGCTACTTCGAGGCCGCCCAGGAGATCGCGGAGCGCGGGGTCAAAGAACCGGTCGGCCGGAATGCCTAGGCCGGACTACGTGGTGGGAGGCGTGGCATGAAGAACCGTCCGCGAGGAGGACTGGGGCGGGGTCTCGGGGCGTTGATCCCCACCGCGCCGGTGCCGACGGGCGGTGTCGCGACGGCGACGGCCCCGGACGCGCCGGAGGTTCCGCACGGCGGGCTGACGCCGTCGTCCCCGTCGTCCGTCGAGCCAACGTCCGCTTCGGAGCCGGCGTCGGATCCAGGCCCCCAACTGGCACCGGTACCGGGGGCTCGGTTCGCCGAGATCCCGGTGGGCTCGATCATGCCCAACCCCAGACAGCCGCGTCAGGTCTTCGACGAGGACGCTCTGGAAGAACTCAAGACCTCGATCGAGCAGGTCGGGTTCCTCCAGCCGATCGTGGTACGCCAACTCGACGACAACAGCTACGAGTTGGTCATGGGCGAGCGGCGGTGGCGGGCGGCGCAGGCCGTCGGTCGGGAGGTCATCCCGGCGATCGTTCGCAACACCAAGGACGACGCCATGCTCCGGGACGCCCTGCTGGAGAACATCCACCGGGCCAACCTGAATCCGCTGGAAGAGGCGGCGGCCTATCAGCAGCTGCTGGAGGAGTTCGGGGCCACGCACGAGGAACTGGCCCGCCGGATCGGGCGTAGCCGACCGCAGATCTCCAACACCCTGCGGTTGCTCAACCTGCCGGCCCAGGTGCAGCGCCGGGTCGCCGCCGGCATCCTGTCGGCGGGGCACGCGCGCGCGCTGCTAGGTCTGGATGACGCCGAGGCCCAGGAGAAGCTCGCGCACCGGATCGTGGCGGAGGGCCTCTCGGTCCGGGTGACCGAGGAGCTGGCGAAGCTCGCGGCCGAGGAAGGACCGGCCAAGAGCCAGCCGGCAAAGCGGAGGGCGAAGCCGCAGGCGCCCGGACTGACCGATCTTGCCGACCGACTCTCGGACCGGTTCGACACCCGGGTGAAGGTGGACATCGGGCGGAGCAAGGGAAAGATCACGATCGAGTTCGCCACCGTGGACGACCTGGAGCGGATCGTCGGCCTCATCGGGATGGACGGCGAGGCACCGAACGGCTGACCGCTTGCCTTTGACGGAACCATGACGGCGTCGGCCCGGAAACCCCGGAGCCGGCGCCGTCTCCCGTGGGGCGGGGGTTTCACGTGAAACACGGCCTGCGGTCGGCGCCCGATCACCAAGGACCGGCGGATGCCGGATCGGATGGCCGAGGAGCGAGAGCGATCCCGGCCCGGGTGATCGAGCGCCTCAAGGACGGACGCCGGCCCCGTCGGTAATCCACAGGGTTTGTCCACAGGTCGCGCCGTTTCACGTGAAACAGCGCGTAGAAGCGGGTGTCAGCCTGTGGATAACGACGTGGGACGCAGTCCGATACGGCGTGCCGGACGGCCGGCAGAACCGGCGAAGAAGAGTAGGGACAGGGACGGCAGACTCGATTAGGGTCAGCGTCGTGCCCCACACCCCTCCCTCTGTTCCTGATTTCGTCAAGTGGCCTTCCTTCCCCTTCGAGGGTGAAATCCGCGTCAAGGACCTCGCCGATCCGGTTCCGGTGGAACCGGATCGGAAGGGCGAAGGATCGGCCGACTGCACCGCGTGCCTCGCCTCAGACGAGGCATACATCTGGGTCAGCGATCGCTGGCGGGTACGAGCCATGGACCGGCCGACCGGCCTGCCCATGGTCCTCATCCTCGAATCGAGGTCCCATCTAGATCTTGGTGATCTGCCCAACCTGCTCGCCGCCGAGCTCGGCGTGATGACGGTCCGGCTGGAACGCGCCATCCGCTCGCTCGACGGGGTGGCCCGCGTACACGTGAACCGCTGGGGCGACGGCTCGGCGCACCTGCACATGTGGTTCCTCGCCAGGCCGTACGGACGCCTCCAGTTGCGCGGCACCTTCCTGTCGCTGTGGGACGCCATCCTGCCGCCCATCGCCGAGGCACAGTGGCGGGAAAATCTAGCCCTCGTGGCGGCCTGGCTGGCAGAGTTCGGCGGACGTCCACTCGCCGAGCCGCCTCGGATCCAGTGGCAGGCGCCGGCAAGCTTCACCGAGCAGGTGATTCCGGCCGGTGAGACCGCCGAACCGTTGGCCACCCCGGCCGTGACGGTGGTGGAGGCAATCGACGACGAGATCAACGGCGACTTCGAAGACCCCGACGGGTCACTCGACGACGAGAGGTCGGATACCTCCGACGGCTCGACGACGGACGGGTCTGCGGCTGGCCACTCCGCGCGCCCGGCGGGCTGACGACCTGGCCGGCAGGCAGACAACCTGCCCAGAAGATGCCGGCCGAGCCGACCCGGTAGTCGTGGCGCGCGCTGCGGCTCGACCGGGCACAGCGGTGGGCGGCGTTTCACGTGAAACACCGCCCACCGCTGTGCTTCGGCCGTGGAGCGAGATCGGCGGCGGGGCGGGCCGGGCGATGGCATGGTCGCTCGGCCGGTTCAACCGCTGCGGCACACGGCGCGACCGACAAGAGTTGGGCCCGACCGAAGTCCCAACCGGCCGTCAGTACGGCCAGCGGCGGCAGCGAGATCCGGCGGTGTATCGCGCGGGGGGTCGTACCCGCAGTCTCGGGGACGATCTCGACGGCCGGTAGCGCACGCGTTCCGTGCCGAGTTCGGGGAACCGGTTGTGCGGCGGCGCGACCCAGTCCGGGCCCCAAGAACGGCCTTGGCGGAAGGCTCGCCCCACACCAGCCGGGAGGATCAGGCGTCGCGGCCGCTCATGCCGGGATCATGCCAAGTCGGGACCCGGCGCATCCGCGCCGGGTCGTCCCCGACGGCCGGCGCCCGTTCCACCGACGGCTCCGAAGACCCGACGCATGGCCATCTCCTGTTCCAGCACCGTGGCGAGTCGCCGGACCCCCTCACGGATCCGGTCCGGCGCCGGGAAGGAGTAGTTGAGCCGCATGCTCGCGCGCCCGGAGCCGTCCGCGTAGAAGCCGGTGCCCGGTACGTAGGCGACCCGCGCCGCGATCGCCCTCGGCATCATGGCCTTGGCGTCGAGGCCGTCCGGCAGGGTAGCCCAGACGAACAGCCCGCCCTGCGGCTCGGTCCACGTGGTGCCCTCGGGCATCAGGTCGGCCAGCGCGTCGAGCAGGGCGTCCCGGCGTTCGCGATAGACCTCGCGGTAAATCTTGAGTTGCTCACGCCACGGCATGGTCGCGAGGTAGGTGGAGACCGCGGCCTGGGCGAACGTGCTCGGGCAGAGCACCTGCGCCTCGTTGGCTATGACCAGCTTGTCGCGGACCGCGTGCGGTGCGAGGATCCAGCCCACCCGTAGCCCGGGCGCGAAGGTCTTGGAGAAGGTGCTGAGGTAGAAGACGCCGTGCCGACGCCGGGCCCGCAACGGCGCCGGTGCATCACCGTCGAAGCCCAACTGCCCGTACGGATCGTCCTCCACCACGAGCAGGCCGGCCCGCTCGCAGATGTCGAGCACCCGCTCCCGGCGCTCGTCGGTGAGCGTGACGCCGGCGGGGTTCTGGTAGGTGGGGATCGTGTAGAGGAATTTCGCCCGGCGTCCGGACCGGGCGACGGCGGCGATGGTGGCCTCCAGCGCCTCCGGCACCAGCCCGTCGTCGTCCATCGGAACGTGCACCACCTGGGCCTGCGCGGCCTGGAAGACGCCGAGCGCGCCGACGTAGGTGGGCCCCTCGGCCAACACCACGTCACCCGGGTCGAGGAACAGTCGGGCGACCAGGTCGAGCGCCTGCTGGCCGCCGACGGTGACCACCACGTCCTCCGGCGAGGCGCCGCAGCCGGCGTCGATGCCGGACAGCGCCATCACCTCGCAGATCCGTTCGCGCAGGTCCAGGGTGCCCTGGCCGATCCCGTACTGCAGGGTCGTGGTGCCCTGCTCGGCACCGAGCTTGGCGAGCATCTCACCGACCGCGTCCAGCGGCAGGGCGGCGATGTACGGCGCACCACCGGCCAGGGAGACCACCTCGGGCCGGCTGGCGACGGCGAACAACGCTCGGATCTCCGACGCGGTCATCCCGCGCACCCGACGGGCGTAGCGGTCGGTGTAGTCGTCGAGCGTCGTGCCGGTCATGCCCTCACCTCGATCACGGATCGCTGGCGGGCCACCGCTGGGTGCGGCACGCCGCTAATCGCTCGATCCTAAGCCGTCATCGCCGGTCTTGGCCCGTTCGGAGCGCTCCGGTCCACATCGCGGACCGGATCATGAAGACACCGGTCGAGAGCCACCCGGGCATCGTCCGGCCGATGGCGGCGGTGCCCGGAGGGTCGCCGGTCGGGCGGGTGACGCGCCGCAGGTCCGCCGGCAAAGTCGCCATCCTCTCCCGTACGACGATGTTCGGGCGTACGATCGCACGTCGGGGGCGCGGCGGTCGGGCCGAGAACTTCCGGGCGTTGGTCGGCCTCCCTTCCGAGCTTTTGGGGATGCGCCGATGTCGCGACGTCTGGTCAGCCTGACCCTCGACACGCTTGAGGATCTACCCCGCCCCTGTCGGCGGTGCGTCTACTGGGAGTTGGATCCCGTCGCCGCCGACCGGGCCTGCGCCGCGGGGGACCCGGGCCTGGAGAAGGAAGCCTGGGTTTCCCAGACCCTGCTGGAGTGGGGTTCCTGCGGCAAGCTGGTCTACGTCGACGGGATGCCCGCGGGCTTCGTCATGTACGCGCCACCCGCCTACCTTCCCCGTTCCATGGCCTTTCCCACCTCGCCGGTGTCCGCGGACGCGGCCCTGCTGACGACCGCGCACATCGTCACCGCCTTCGCCGGCGGCGGACTGGGCCGGATGCTGGTGCAGGGCGTTGCCCGCGATCTCACCAAACGGGGGATCAAGGCCATCGAGGCGTTCGGCGACGCGAAGTTCGGCGAGTCGGGTGACGGCGGCGGGGAGTGCCTGGCCCCCGCCGACTTCTTCCTCTCGGTCGGCTTCAAGACCGTCCGGCAGCACCCGCGCTATCCGCGGCTGCGGCTGGAGCTGCGGACCGCCCTGTCCTGGAAGTCGGACGTCGAGTACGCCCTGGAGAAGCTGCTCGGCTCGATGAGTCCCGAGTCGTTGCTCCGTCCGGTACGACCGGCCACCCGCTCGACCGTCGGCTGACCCGGCGACCGGCGAGGAACGGTCCGCCGACGGGACGGGACCGCCGACGGAGCGGAACCGCCGACGGAGCGGAACCGCCGACGGAGCGGAACCGCCGTCAGTCCGGCCGGCCGGCCGGGACCACCGCCGCCCGCAGTTCGCTGACGTCGATCGAGCCGGTCGGCACGTCCCGCTCGACCGGGAAATACATCCGCTGCACGGCGGCCACCACCGCCTCGACGACCCGGTCCCGGAACCGGGGATCGACCAACCGGGCCCGGTCCACCGGCGAGGTGAGGTAACCGACGTCGACGCGTACCGCCGGCATCCGGGTCAACCGCAGCAGCTCCCAGGTCTTGGCGTGGATGTGACAGTCCCGCATCCCGGTACGCACGACGATCTCCCGCTGCACCAGGCCGGCCAGCCGTTCGCCAACGGTCGAGGTCACGCCGTTGCCGGTGCCGTAGTGGTAGGTCGCCACGCCGTCCGCCTCCGGATTGTGGTGCCCGTCCACGTGCAGCGAGATCAACAGGTCGCCGCCGAGCTCGTTGGCGGTCTCGGCCCGGGCCAGGTCGGACACGGCCACCGCGGCGGCCGGTCCACGGGTCAGGTGCACCCGCATCCCGGCGGCGGCGAGCCGGCCCTCCAGCCGGGTGGCCAGGTCGTACGCCAGGTCGGCCTCGGTCCAGCGGAGTGCGCCGTCGGGCACGACGACACCGGGATCGGAACCACCGTGCCCGGGGTCGATGACGATGACCTTGCCGACCAGGTCTGGTCCGGACTGGCCGAAGGCGTCCACCTCGCGCAGCCACTGCGGGCGGCCACCGACCACCTTGCGGCCCAGCCGGCGGAGCGCGTTCATCGTCTGCGGCCCGCAGGAGCCATCCGCCTTCAGGCCCACCTCGCGCTGGAACTGGGCGACGGCGCGGGCGGTACGGGCACCGTAGAGGCTGTCGGCGCGCCCCACGTCGTACCCCATCTCCAGCAGGCGCTCCTGCAGTGCCCGGACGTCCTCGCCGGCCAGCGGGTCGGGGACCGCGTGGTAGAGCGTCCGGGCGCCGAGCCGCCAGCGGGCGGCGTCCAGGGCCCGCCAGGTCTCCGCGCCGACCCGCCCGTCCACGCTCAGGCCCCGGCTCTGTTGGAAGGCGCGGACCGCGTGCTCGGTCTCCCACTCGAACTCGTCGTCCTGCCGCCCACCGTCGACGAGCAGGTCCAGGGCCGCCAGGATGTCCCGGATCTCCCGGACCGCGGCACCACGGTCACCACGTCGGATCGGACGCACGGACGACCTCCCTGTGCGTGTCTGCGGCTGGTCGGCCGGTCTCATGTCGTACCCGGGTGCCGACCGCCCCGGCGGGCGGGAACCGGCAGGTGGTAGCCGGTGCGGAGGAACGATCCGGAGCCTACCGTGACGACCGGGCCGGCGCCCCGGGTTGCCGGTACGCCCGCCCGGCCGACGGCCCGTCCCGATGCTCGGGCCGGTCGTTCCGGTCGACCGCCGCCACGACCACGCCAAAGGACCACGCCGGAGGACCATGGAAAGACCGGTGCCCGCGTCCGGAAAGCGGACGCGGGCACCGAGGGCTGGTACGTCGGGAGTTACAGGGCGGACTCGATCATCCGCACCAGGTCCCCCTTGGGCTTGGCGCCGGCGACCGACTGGACCGGCTGGCCACCCTTGAAGACCGTGAGCGTCGGGACCGACATCACCCGGTAGGCCATGGCGGTCTCGGGGTTCTCATCGATGTTGAGCTTGACGATGGTGACCTTGTCACCCATCTCGTCGGCGATCTCCTCGAGCAGCGGAGCCACCTTACGGCACGGTCCGCACCATTCCGCCCAGAAATCCACCAGCACCGGCTTGTCGGACTGCAGTACGTCGTTGACGAAGTTGGCGTCGGTGACAGCCTTTGTTGCTCCCACGGAAAGCCCCTCCTTGCGGGTCTTGTCTTGAGTTGTTCAGTCTTCTTCCAACGTCGCGAGGAACCGCTCGGCGTCCAGGGCGGCGGAACAGCCGGTCCCGGCCGCGGTGATCGCCTGGCGGTAGGTGTGGTCGACCAGGTCACCGGCGGCGAACACGCCGGGCACGCTGGTCCGGGTGCTCGGCGCCTGGACCCGTACGTAGCCGCTGTCGTCCAGCTCGACCTGACCGCGGAACAGCTCGCTGCGCGGGTCGTGGCCGATGGCCACGAACACGCCGGTGACGTCCATGACCTTGGACTCGCCGGTGTGTGCGTTACGGATCCGGACCCCGGAGACCTTACCGTCCGCGCCGAGAACCTCCTCGACCACGCTGTTCCACTCGACCCGGATCTTCTCGTTGGCGAGCGCCCGCTCGGCCATGATCTTGCTGGCCCGGAACTCGTCACGCCGGTGGATGATCGTGACGGTTTCGGCGAACTTGGTGAGGAAGGTCGCTTCCTCCATGGCGGAGTCGCCGCCGCCGACCACCACGATGTGCTGGTTGCGGAAGAAGAAGCCGTCACAGGTGGCGCAGGACGACACGCCGTGGCCGAGGTACTCCTGCTCGCCCGGGACGCCCAGCGGCCGCCAGGCCGACCCGGTGGTCAGGATGACCGCCTTGGCCCGGTACGCGGTCTCGCCGACGTACACGGTGTGCAGCGCGTCGGAGCCGACCACGCCGGTGTCGACCAGTTCGACCCGGGTGACGTCGTCGGTGAGGAACTCGGCGCCGAACCGCTCGGCCTGCTTGCGCATCGAGTCCATCAGTTCCGGACCCATGACGCCGTCCGGGAAGCCGGGGAAGTTCTCCACCTCGGTGGTGGTCATCAGGGCGCCGCCGGACTGCACACCTTCGACGATGAGCGGTTTGAGGTTGGCGCGCGCCGCGTAGACCGCGGCCGTGTATCCGGCCGGCCCAGAGCCGATGATGATCAGGTTGCGGACCTCGTCCACTGCCGTCTCCCGATGTGTGTGTTCGCCACCGGTGCGGCGCACCGACGGCGGTCCGAGCGACCGACCGGTTCAGACACTCGGCAACTGATGAGCAGAACGCCATCGTACGAACCGGGAATTCCCGAGTCGGGCATCCGGTGGGTCACGTCACGTGGCCGGTCAAACGACTGTCAAGGGGTCGGCTCAGCCTACCCGGGTCTGATAGCGGGTGTCCGCACCGGAGCCCGGCACGCCGCACTCGGGCCCGGACACCCAGGCCCAACGGTCCGGTCCCTGGTCGGTGAAGAGCACCACCAGGGCGGGTGTGCCGTTGAACGTGGCGTAGTCGACGAGCTGGACCGTCACGGTGCCGGCGCCGTGCTCGGCGGCCACGGCGTCCAGGCAGGCGGTGAGCGCGGCGCGGTCGGCGAGCCGCTGGAGGTTCCCCGGGGTGGCCAGCCGGCCGCCCTCCTCCGCGGCGACGCCCGGTCCGTCCCGGGTGCTCTTGGGCGCGGCGGCGACGCCGTCGACCTGGGCAGCCAGGCGGTCGGCCGTGTAGTCGGTGCCGGTGGCGAGCGGTCGGTCGGTGGCGGGGCCGAGCAACGCCCGGGGCCGTTCACCGGCGGCCGGTCCGGCCTGCGCGGTGGCCTTCGTGTCGGCCGCCGAACCGGCGTCCGGGGCACTGGTCGTGGCCCGGTCGGCGCCGCCGCGGTCGATCAGCTGGCTCACGCCGACCCCGCCGAGGGCCACCACCGCCGCGGCGGCGGCGGCCGGACCGGCGAACCGGGACCAGCGCCGCCGTCCCGACCGCCGGGTCGGTCCGCCGGTGTCCGGCTTCCCACCGGGTACGACGACCAGCCCGCGACCGCCCGGTTGGCTCGGCACCCGACGCGGCGCGCCGACCGGCTGGACGGGCGCGGCCTGCTCGCCGGGCGTGACCTGCCTCCCGGGCGGCGCAGGTGCGGCGGGCGCGGCCTGATCGAGGGGCGACGTCAGTTCGGCGGGGGCGGCCTGATCGACCGGAGCGACGGGCGCCACGGGCGGGGCCGTCGCGAGCGCGGCGGAGATCCGGTCGGCGATCTCGGTCGGCAGCACGGCATCGGTGGCGCCCCAGGCGGCCAGGCCGTCCCGGACCGCTCCGACGGCCGGAACCAACCGCGCGTACGCCTCGGACCAGGCCGGGTCCTCGGCGACGAGCCGGTCCACCACGGTCTCCTCTGGCGTGCCGTCGAGCACGCCGCCGACGTAGTCCGCCAGCAGGTCGAGGTCGACCGCGCCGAATCGGCCCGTCGTCACTGGTCCTCCAGGTTGCTGTCCGGCCCGCCAGGGGCTGACCCCGATCGGACGTCGCCGTCGGAGACACGGTTCCCGGGAGTGACCGGACGCACGTCGGCGGGCCCGCCCGCACCGGGCCGGGCGGGCGTCGCCGCCGTGGCGGAGTCCATCCGCCGGCCGGGCCTCGCTGCGGGGGCGGAGTTCGTCCGCCGGTCGGACGTCGTGGCGGTGGCGGCGGAACCGGTCTGCCGCCCGGGCCGCAGGTCACCGAGCTGCATCGCGAGCCTGGCCCGTCCCCGGGCGCACCGGCTCTTGACGGTTCCCTCGGCGACGCCGAGCATCTCGGCCACCTCGGCGACCGGGTAGCCCTGAACGTCCACCAGGATCAACGCGGCCCGCTGTTCTACCGGCAGGCCGGCCAGGGCCTCCCGGACCACCAGGGCGGTGTCGTGATCGGGGGCGGGAGCGGCCGGCTCGGTGCCGCCCCAGCCCGTACCGGCACCGTGGTCGGTGGCCCGGGCTCCGTCCGGCAGGGGCACGGTGGGGCGCGCCTGGCGGCGCCGGATCCGGTCCAGGCACGCGTTCACCACGATGCGGTGCAGCCAGGTGGTCACCGCCGAGTCGCCGCGGAACCGGGGCGCGGCGCGGTGCGCCGACAGCAGGGCGTCCTGCAGGGCGTCGGCCGCCTCCTCCCGGTCGGCCAGGGTGCGCAGCGCCACCGCCCAGAGTCGGTCCCGGTGCCGGTGGAACAGCTCGGCGAACGCATCCCGGTCGCCGGTTACGTGGGCCCGCAGCAGGTCGGCGTCACTGCGCCCGGTCGGCCGTCCCGCCCCGGGCGGTGACATGCCCGGGGTGGTGTCCGTACCGGTGGTGCCGGGTGCGGTCCCGGGTGCCGGCGACGCGGAACCGGTCACCGGGTCACGTCCCGGCGACCGTGATCTCCTGGACCCCGACCTGGTAGCCGCCGCTGCCGTCGCTGGGCAGGCTGGAGATCCAGAACAGCAGGTACTGGTACTTCGTGCCCGGCTGGAAGCCGGTGAAGGTCATCGTCGAGCCGCTGTAGTTCTCGAAGGGCTCGCCGATCCGGGTGGTGAAGGCGTTCTTCACCTGCAGGTCGGCGGCCTTGCTGCTCTGCGTCGGAGCGCTGGTGCCGGAGAACAACTCGGCGGTGGCACCGGGGCTGGACAGTTCGACCTGTACGGAGCTGAGCGCCCGCGGTTGCTTGAGGTCGATCAGGATGCCCATGCCCGGTTTCCACTCACCGAAGTTGCTCCGGTAGTTCTGGGTCTCCCACCCCTGGTTGCGGTTGTTGTCCACCGTCTTCTCGACGTTCCGCAGCTCGGTGCGGTCGCCGAACGGGTCGATCACCCGTACCTGGTCCGCCGAGATGGCGATCTTCTGCGGCTTCTGCGACTGGGCCCCGCCGTCACCGGCCGGACCGGTCGTGCCCGGGGCCGGGGTCGGGCCACCCGCCTCGCCGGCCGTCCCACCGCTCTTGTCGCTCAGCGCGTTGATCCCGATCAGCAGACCGACCAGGGCGACGACCAGGAGGCCGGCCACCCCCAGGAGCATCTTCCGGCGACCGGTGGGCACCAGACCGGGCGGGTCCTCGTCGCCGGAGGTGAACCGCAGGGTGCCCGCGCTCTCCAGGTAGTGCTCCTCCTGCGGTACGTCCAGCCGGCCCAACTCGGCGGCCAACACGTCGGAGGAGGGCGGCTCGATCGTGCTGTCGAGCAGGTCCATGGTCAGGTCGTCAAGATAGGCCGGTACGCCCGCGCGGACCTGCCGGGGCGCGACCAGGTTGCCGCCGTCCCGGAGGGCGTCGGGCAGGGCCAGTCGACCGCGGCCCTCGGTGCCGCCGGTCAGCCGGGCCTCGCTGTGCGGCCAGTGGCCGGTCAGGGCGAAGTAGAGGACGCCGCCGATCGCGCGGACGTCGGTCTCCGTGGTGTCCGCCATGTCGGCGCGGGCGTCGGCCAGGACGACCCGCCCGTCGTCGCCGACCATCACGGTCCCCGGGTGGACGTTGCCGTGCACCATGCCGGTGGCGTGTACGGCGGCGACCGCGCCGGAGACGGCGTGCGCCACGCTGGTGGCCCGGGCCGGGTCGAGTACGCCGTCCTCGGCGACCAGTTCCCGCAGCGACCGTCCGTCGACCCACTCCCGGACCACGTAGGCACGGTCGTCCTCGTCGATCGCGTCGTAGACACCGACCAGGTTGGGGTGGATCACCCGGCTGGCGGTGACGGCCGCCTGGAGCATCTCCATCGCGGAGTCGCCACCGGGGTGGCGCAGCACGACGGCGACCGGACGGCGGAGCACCACGTCGATCCCGCGCCAGACCTGCCGGCCGGCGCTGTCGTTGTTGATGTGCTCGGCAAGCTCGTACCGATCGGCGAGCACCTCACCGACGGCGGGTGCACCGAAGGTCGTCGCCGGCGGGGTGATCTCGTCCGCCTCCTGACCCTCGCCGACCTGCGTCACCCGTCCTCCCTCGGTGATTGTGTCGATCGATGGACCCGTACTGCTGGGCATGTGCGTTCCGCTCTGCCGTCGAAGGAGCCGGCCGGCGAGCGCACCCTCATAGCCTAGGCGCTCCCGGCACCCGCCGAGAGCGACCTTACCCGGGTTCAGCTCCTCGCCGACATGTCATCTTCCGGTCGTAACCGCCGGTAAGCCACGGGTTGGGGCGGCTCAGGCGGCCCACGACCTGGTAATCCGTGTTGCTCGCAGGTGTGATTGACAATCTATCGGGCGGTTTCCACCGGTTGCCCGGCGGGGGCGTGGCTCTTCGTCACACCGCCGCTACCAGTGGTCAGAGTCGCTCGGGCGGGCGACACCGGCGAATCAGCGTCCGAGCTTGCGGCGCACCATGCCCACCACCTCGGTGATCTCGGTGATCCGCAGCACGGCGGCGAGACCGAGGTAGCTCAGCCCGATCGCCCCGCCGGCGACGACCAGCCGGACGAACGCGCTGGCCCAGCTCAGCCGCGCCGGATCACCCGGCAGCACCTTCAGCACCAGCCACCCGACCAGCGCGGCGCCGAGGGAGGCGACCAGCACTTTGCCCATCGTCCGGCCGATCCGGCCCAGTCCGATCGGGCCGACCCGGGGGCGCAGCAGGATAGCCGAGATGACCGCCGCAGCCACGAAGGAGATCGCGTTGCCGAGCATCATCCCGGCCGCGGCGAACGAGGCCGAGAACGCGGCGAAGAGCCCGACCTGGACCAGCACCCGCAGCAGCACCACCGGAATGTTGATCAGCGCCGGCATCCGGGTGTCCGGCAGCGCGTAGAAGGCGAAGGTGAAGAGCTGGCTCACCGCGAACGGGATCAGGCCGACCGCGGCGACCAGCAGCACGGTCGAGGTGAGCGTGGCGCTTTCGCCGGTGAAAGCGCCGTACCGGAACACCACCACCGAGATCGGGCCGGCGAGCACGGCGTAGCAGACCGCGATCGGGGCGAGCACGGCCGTCACCATCCGGGTGCCCCGGGACAGGTCGGCGGTCATGTCGGCGTATCGGCCGTCGGCGATCGCGGCGCTCATCCGCGGCATCAGGGCGGTGATGATCGAGACCGCGATGATGCCGTGCGCCATCATCAGCAGCAGGAACACGTTGTTGTAGATGAGCAGACCGGCGTTCTTCTGGCCGCCGGTGGTCTCGCCGGCGGCCCGGGTGAGCAGGTTGACCACCACGAACAGGCCCACCTGGTTGACCCCGACGTAGCAGATCATCCAGGCGCCGAGCCGACCCAGTTCGCGCAGGCCGAGCGCCCGGAAGTCCAGCCGCCACTTCCACCGGAAGCCCACCTTGCGCAGCGCCGGCAGCAGGCCGGCGGCCTGCACGGCCACGCCGAGCAGGGTGCCGCCACCGATCAGCAGGATCCGGTCGACGGACATCTGGTCGGGTTGGATCTCGGTGGCGCCGTAGACCGCGATGTAGAGCGCGCAGACGCCGATGACGACGAGGTTGTTCAGGATCGGCGCCCACATCGGCGCGGCGAAGTGCCCCCGGGTGTTCAGCACCGCGGTGACCAGCGCGCTGAGGCCGGTGAAGAACAACATCGGCAGCATCAGGTAGGACAGGTTCGTGACCAGGCCCTGGTAGTCGCCCGACTTGCCACCGGCGTAGATCGCGGTGAACCAGGAGGCTCCGGCCGCGACGATCAGCGCGGCGACGCCGAGCGTGATCACCGCGAAGGAGAGCAGCCGCTGGGTGTACGCCTCGCCCCGGTCGGCGTCGACCTTGCGCCGACGGACCAGCACCGGGATGAGTACGCTGCTCAGCACCCCGCCGAGCAGGAACTCGTAGATCTGGTTTGGCAGGAACTGGGCCGTGGTGTACGCGTTGCCGACCGCGTACGCGCCGAGGGCGGCACCGATCATCAGGTTCCGGATGAAGCCCGTGCCCCGGCTGACCAGGCTGCCGATCGCCATCACCGTGCTGTTCGCCGCGGCGCTGCCCTCGGACACCTGCTCCGGCGGCGGGGTGGTCGCCTCGACCGCGGGCTGGTTGAGCGGCTCGGCGGCGATGAAGCTGGCGTCGCCGGACAGGCCGGGAGTGCCGTCCTGCGCGTTCCCGCTCCGGTAGATCCGGCCGCTCATCTTCAGCCTCCAAAGGGGTACGGCGGATCGAACACCCGCCGGCACTGGTGCAGACCTTAGTCAATTCCGGCACGGCCGACCTGGGCGCCCGAGCGGGAGGTCGGACCGATAAGCTGGCGGTCCCATGTCCGAAACATCCGTACCTCCGGTTGCCCGTCGATCCACGCCGGTTCCGAGCGGCTCCGACGGCACCGTCCCGTCGGCGGCCGGCTCCGACACCGACGCTCCGAGCGCAGCCGACGCCGGTGTCCCGAACGCGGCCCGGCTGACCGCGGCGCAGCGCAACGCCGTGGCCGAGTTGCTGCGCGTCTCGCCGATCGCCGACGAGCTGGGCCGCCGGTTCGCCCGGGCCGGCCACGAACTGCACCTGGTCGGGGGCTCGGTCCGGGACGCGCTGCTCGGTCGGCTCGGCAACGACCTGGACTTCTGCACCGACGCCCACCCGGACCAGACGATCAAGATCGTCAAAGGCTGGGCCGAGTCGATCTGGGAGACCGGCCGGGAGTTCGGCACCATCGGCGCGCAGCGCGACGGCCTGCGCCTGGAGATCACCACGTTCCGGGCCGAGGCGTACGACCGGGTCACCCGCAACCCGGTGGTCCAGTACGGCACCGACCTGGCCGACGATCTGAAGCGCCGCGACTTCACCATCAACGCGATGGCGGTCAGTCTGCCCGACCATCGGTTCACCGACCCGTACGGCGGGCTGGCCGACCTGGCCGCCCGGCTGATCCGTACCCCCGGAACGCCGCAGGAGTCGTTCGGCGACGACCCGCTGCGGATGCTGCGGGCGGCCCGGTTCGCCGCGCAGCTGGGCTTCACCGTCGAGCCGGCGGCCCGGGCCGCGATGGCGGCCATGGCCGGCGATTTGGACCGGATCACCGCGGAGCGGATCCGGGACGAGTTCAGCAAGCTGCTCTGCGGCGCGGAGCCGGTCACGGGACTGCGGCTGCTGGTGGACAGCGGGCTGGCCGACCGGTTTCTGCCGGAGCTGTCCGGGCTGAAGCTGGAGATCGACGAGCACGCCCAGCACAAGGACGTCTACGAGCACACGCTGACCGTGGTGAACAACGCCGTGGCGCTGGAGCGGGCCGACCCGGAAACCACCGGGCCGGACCTGGTCCTGCGGCTGGCCGCACTGATGCACGACGTGGGCAAGCCGGCCACCAAGGCGGTCGGGCCGGACGGCCGGGTCAGCTTCCACCACCACGAGATGGTCGGCGCCCGGCTGACCAAGCAACGGATGAAAGCGCTGCGCTACCCCAAGGACGTGACCGCGCAGGTGGTCGACCTGGTGGCGCTGCACCTGCGGTTCTACGGCTACGGTCGGGGCGAGTGGACCGACTCGGCGGTGCGCCGGTACGTCACCGACGCGGGTGACCTGCTGTCCCGGCTGCACAAGCTGACCCGTTCCGACTGCACCACGCGCAACCGGCGCAAGGCCCGGCAACTGTCCGAGGACTACGACGCGTTGGAGGAGCGGATCGCCCGGATCCAGGCCGACGAGGACCTGGCCCGGGTCCGCCCCGACCTGGACGGCAACGCGATCATGGAGTTGCTCGGCGTACCACCGGGGCCGGTCGTCGGGCGGGCCTGGCGGCATCTCAAGGAGCTGCGCCTGGAGCGCGGCCCGTTGGACCGCGACGAGGCCGAGGCCGAGCTGCGGCGCTGGGCCCGCGAACAGGGAATCACCGACTGACCTGACCCCGCTGGGTCGGTCCGTACCGAAAAAGATCGCCGCCCCGAAACCGGGAGCGGCGATCTCTTCTCGGCCCGGATTACCGGGTGGTGTCCACGGTCCTGCCGTCCACCACCGGCTTGCCGTTCTCACCGGAGGTGGCCCCGCCCAGCTTGGCGAGCAGGCCGGCCAGGTCGATCCCGGTCAGGTCGGAACCCAGTTGCAGGCCCTGGGCGACGTTGCCGGCCACCGACTTGGTCAGCGACGAGGCGCCGTCGGTGGAGATGACGGTCATCTTGTCGATGTTGCTCATCGGCGCGCTGGCCGCCTCGACCACCTGCGGCAGCACCCGGACCAGCAGGTCCAGCACGGCGGCCTCGCCGTACGCGGCGAATGCCTCGGCCTTGCGGGCCATCGCCTCGGCCTCGGCCTGACCCTTGGCCAGGGTCGCCGCGGCCTCGGCCTGACCCTCCCGCTCGACCGCCTCGGCGATGGCGGACCGGCGACGCTGCTCGGCCTCGCCCTCCTTGGCGCCCTCGATCGCGTTCGCCTCGGCCAGCGCGGCCCGGCGGGCCCGCTCGCCCTCACCGGTGAGCCGGGCCTGCTCGGCGGCGGCCTGCGCGGCGGCGATGGTCGCCTGGCGCTGCGCGTCGGCGGTCAGCACGGCCGCGTTGCGGGCCGCCTCGGCCTCCTGCTCGACCTTGTACCGGGCCGCGTCGGCCGGCTTGCGCACCTCGGTGTCCAGCTGGCGCTGCTTGAGCTCGGCGTTGCGCTCGGCCACCTTCTGCTGCTCGGACAGGATTGCCTGGTCCCGTTCGGCCTGGGCCAGCGGACCGGCCGCCGCCGACCTGGCCTTGGCGGCGTCGATCTCGGACTGGATCGCGGCCTGCTTCAGCGACAGGTTCCGGTTGGCCTCGGCGATGGCCTCCTCGGCCAGTAACCGCTCCTGCTCGGCGGCCTGCCGGGCGCGGGCCTCGGCGATGGCCGCGTCCTTGAGCACCCGGGCCGCCTCCGGCCGACCCAGGTCCTGCAGGTACGACCCCTCGGCGAAGATGTCCTGCAGTTGGAACGTGTCGAGCACCAGACCCTGGTTGGTCATCGAGTGCTCGGCCTCCTCGGCCACCGCGCTGGCGAACGCCGCCCGGTCCCGGATGATCTCCTCGATGGTGAGCCGGCCGACGATCGACCGCAGCGCGCCGGCCAGCACCTCCCGGGTGAACTCGTCGATCTCGGCCTGCTGGTGCAGGAACCGCTGGGCGGCGGCCCGGATGGCGTCCTCGGTGCCGCCGACCTTGACGATCGCCACGCCCTGGAGCTTGGCCCGGATGCCCTGCTTGCTGACGGCGCCCTGGATCTCCACGTGGATCCGCCGGCTGGACAGGTCGAGCGACTGGAGCTTCTGCACGATCGGCAGGACGAAGACCGACGCGCCCATGACGACCTTCTGGCCGGACATGTCGGTGGACCGGATGCCGTCGGCGCTCTGCGTGGTGCGCCCCTTGCGGCCGGTGACGATGAACGCCTCGTTCGGCCCGGCGACCTTGATCCGGGACAGGATGAAGATGATCAGAAGGACGACGAGCAGGACCGCGCCGCCGATGGCGACGAAGAGAGAGGTCAATGCGACTCCTCAGTCAGAGGTGATGATGGGGGTTTCTTCGACCAGCACACTGGTGTCGCTCGGCGCATCGACCACGAAGACCTGGGCGCCGAGCGGAAGGGGTTTGTCAGACCGGGCGTTGAGCTTGACCGGCGCTCCGCCGACGCGGACCCGCACCTCGCCGTAGCCGCCGGCCGCGATGGGGGTGACCACCACGCCGAGCGCGCCGACCAGGTCGGCCCGGGTGGGCGTGGCGTCGGTGGGCATGTTCCGTGCCGCCCGGGCGAGCCGCATGGCCAGCCACGCCGTGGGCAGCGCCGCGAGCAGCCCGACGACCGCCGCCACGACGATCAACCCGGGGGTACGGGAGCCGAGCAGCTCGTTGGCGATGGCGCCGACGAAGCCGAACGCCCCGACGAAGCCGGCGACCGCCTCCAGCGACACCGGTCCGTCGACATCGGGATGTCCGAAATGGAGGAACTCCGCGCCGAGCAACCCGAGACCGAGCACGACGACGCCCAGCCCGCCGATGATCAGAAAGATGAGCGTCCCCGTAGCCATACCTGCAGGGTAGAGGCTTGGGGCAACCCCGTATCCGGCCGCTCGGTCGGTCGTTACCGCGATTCAGGCCATCCGGGCCGGCGTGCACGCCAGGACGCTCCAGATGCACGGCGTCGACGGGGACCGCAGCGCCGAGCGCTGGGAGTGCCGGGCGCGGAGCTGGGAGTGTCGGGAGGGTCGGGGAGAATGAGGTCATGCTGTGGACCGTGCTCGACTCGCCGATCGGTGAGTTCTCCGTCGGCGTCGACGAGACCGGAGTCTGCGGGGCGAACTTCGGCCCGGTCGAGGGGGCGGTCGCCGAGCCGGACGACGAACTGCTGCGCGCCGTCGTCGCCGAGTTGCGGGCCTACTTCGCCGGTGAGCTGACCGGCTTCACGCTGCCGCTGTCCGTCCGTCGGGGCTCCGACTTCGAGCGTGCCGTCTGGCGGGAGATGACCAGGATCCCGTACGGCGAGACGACGACGTACGGCGAGGTGGCGGCGATCCTGGGCGACGCCGGCGCGGCACGGGCGGTCGGGGTGGCCTGCAACCGCAACCCGATCCCGGTCATCGTGCCCTGTCACCGGATCGTCGGCGCCGGGGGGAAGCTGGTCGGCTTCGGCGGCGGCCTGGACCGCAAACGTCGCCTGCTGGAGTTGGAAGCCACGATCGCCTTCCAACGCGCGTGGTCGTGACGGTTGACCGGCGGCGCAAAGGGCTATACAACTTTGGTATGGCCTTCACCCTGACCCTCAAGTCCGACGTCGAGCGACGACTCCGCGAACTCGCCGAGGCGGAACATCGTTCGATGCACAAGACAGTTGAGGTGGCTATCGAGGCGTACCTTGATCGACACCAGCGCGATGAGTGGAATCGCCAGGCGGCTCGCAAGGTCTACGCCGAGGATGCCGAGTTCTTCGAGATGCTCGGCGACCGGTGAGCAGCCCTTGGCCCGATGCCGAGGACCTGTTGACTTTGTTGGCGGAGTGGACAGGGCAGCAGAACCGAGTCCGCGACGCCGGGATCCTGGTTGCGGCGGCGGCTCGACCACACGCCAGGTTGGTCGCGCGATCGGTCTATCCGACGTCGCTCGACAAGGCGGCGGCGTTGTTGCACGGATTGACCATGTGGCGCCCGCTGGAAGCGTGGAATGCCGGACTGGGCTGGGCCGCGATGCGTGTTCTGCTGCAGAGGTCTGGATTCACCCTCGACATGCCATCGAAAGACCGGATGGCGCTGACCGACGCGATGGTGAGCGGCGAGATCGATTCAGTCGATGAAATCGCTCTCCGGTTGTCCCCGTACCTTGGATTGCTGGACTGAACGGCGCGAGGGCCGGGTCCGTGCGGACCCGGCCCTCGACGGTGGCTGATCTCTAGCGTTCGGTCTTGCCGGCGATGAAGTCCTCGACGGCCTGGT
Organism: Micromonospora zhanjiangensis; assembly: GCF_042650605.1. NCBI lineage: Bacteria > Bacillati > Actinomycetota > Actinomycetes > Micromonosporales > Micromonosporaceae > Micromonospora > Micromonospora zhanjiangensis. Next base: position 137,177 of record NZ_JBHSBN010000006.1, read on the forward strand.
GCGCGGCGTGGTCGGCGTACTGCTCCGGCGGCGACTTCATGAAGTACGACGAGGCCGACAGGATCGGGCCGCCGATGCCGCGGTCCAGGGCGATCTTCGCGGCGCGGACGGCGTCGATGATCACGCCGGCCGAGTTGGGCGAATCCCAGACCTCGAGCTTCAGCTCGGCGTTCAGCGGCGTGTCGCCGAACGAGCGGCCCTCCAGCCGGATGTACGCCCACTTGCGGTCGTCCAGCCACGGCACGTGGTCGGACGGGCCGATGTGGACGTCGCCCTTGGTCATCTCGTGCGGGATCTGGGAGGTGACCGACTGGGTCTTGGAGATCTTCTTGGAGACCAGCCGGTTGCGCTCCAGCATGTTCATGAAGTCCATGTTGCCGCCGAAGTTGAGCTGGTACGTGCGCAGCAGCTCGACCCCGCGGTCCTCGAACAGCTTGGCCAGCGCCCGGTGCACGATGGTGGCGCCGACCTGGCTCTTGATGTCGTCGCCGACGATCGGCAGGCCGGCGTCGGTGAACTTCTGCGCCCACTCCGGGTCGGAGGCGATGAAGACCGGCAGCGCGTTGACGAAGGCGCAACCCGCGTCGATGGCGGCCTGGGCGTAGAACTTGTCCGCCTGCTCGGAGCCCACCGGCAGGTAGGCGACCACCACGTCGACCCGGGCGTCGCGCAGGGCCTGGGCCACGTCGACCGGCTCGGCGTCGGACTCCTCGATGATCTCGCGGTAGTACTGGCCCAGACCGTCGAAGGTCGGACCGCGCTGGACGGTCACGCCGGTCGGCGGTACGTCACACAGCTTGATCGTGTTGTTCTCGCTGGCGACGATCGCCTCGGCCAGGTCCATCCCGACCTTCTTGGCGTCGACGTCGAACGCGGCGACGAACTCCACGTCGGAGACGTGGTAGTCGCCGAACCTGACGTGCATGAGACCGGGAACGCGGTCGTGCGGATCGGCATTGCGGTAGTACTCCACGCCCTGAACCAGGGACGAGGCGCAGTTACCGACACCGACGATGGCGACGCGGACGGAGCCCATCGCGTTTGCCTCCTCTTTCTCTGTCACGGCCGCTCCTGCTCATCCCTGGACTGCCCAGGCGGAAACGGGCTGTTGTCTTGTCGATCTGTTGCCGGATCCTGGCCGGTGGCCGGGCCGGTGTGCGGAGGACGACCGCAGCGCTCGTTGGCGATCAGTTCCTCCAGCCAGCGCACCTCCCGCTCGCAGGCGTCCAGGCCGTGGCGCTGGAGTTCGAGCGTGTAGGCGTCCAGCCGGGACGCCGCCCGGCCGAGCACGTCACGCAGGCCCTCGCGCCGCTCCTCGATCTTGCGGCGGCGGCCTTCCAGGATCCGCAGCCGGGTGTCCTGGTCGGTCCGGGCGAAGAACGCGAAGTGCACGCCGAAACCGGTGTCCTCGTACGTCTCCGGGCCGGCCTGGGCGATCAGTTCCGCGAAGCGCTCTTTGCCGTCGGCGGTGATTTTGTAGACCACCCGCCCCCGACGGCTGGTCAGCGCCGGTATCTCGTCCGCGCTGGCCGGTGTGTCGGACGCCTCGGTGATCCAGCCGGCGGATTGAAGCCGACGAAGCGTGGGATACAACGACCCGTAGCTGATCGCCGCGCGGATGGCGCCGAGCTTGGCGACGAGTTCCTTGCGGAGTTCGTAGCCGTGCATCGGGGACTCCTGCAGAAGACCGAGGATGGCGAGTTCGAGCACGTGCTCTACCTCCCCTACCCTCGGACACCGCCCGATAACGTCGGGCGATGTATCGGCCCGATACATCGCACGTTAATACCTCACCGGGGGACCGGGCAAACCTCGTGAGCTGGTTCACGCAATGCCAGGAAATTGCTCACCCCACGTGACGGCGGTCGCCACCTCTGACGGAACCGCGTACCCTTCTGCCCATGCGTACGCAGCGCCAGCTCGTCGACTACTCGCTCAAGAAGCGGGCGCTGCTGCGTGAGGTCTTCTCCGGTCGGATCGGCGTGCACGAGGTGTGCGACGCGTCGCCGTACCTGAAGAACGCCGCCCGGTTCCACGGCGAGCCGACCGAGCACCGCTGCCCGGTCTGCCGTCAGGAGAACCTGACCCACGTGCACTACATCTACGGCGACGAGCTCAGGCAGTCGGCCGGGCAGGCGCGCAGCCGGGCGGAACTGCCCGGCCTCGCCATGACTCTGCGTGAGTTCCAGGTGTTCGTGGTGGAGGTGTGCCAGGCGTGCTCCTGGAACCACCTCATCGAGCAGTTCCTGCTCGGGCGGGACGGACTGGCCGGTCCGTCCGACGACGTGACCGGCGACGGCGCCGCGATGGCCGCCGCCGCTGTGCCGCCCGGTGGCGGCGAACCCGTCCATCGACGACGGCGCGAGGCGCAACGGTGAACCCAGGCCGTCCGATCGGTAGCATGCGTTCCGCGATCGACGTCATGGATGGCATCCAGTCAACCGGACATGTCCGGCAAGTCACGATGTTGCGCCACGCCGGCCGGTCCCCCCGGCCGCTCGGCAGCGCGTGGCCCAACTCACGGCAACCCGGTGATGGCGGAACGCGCCACACCGCGACCGGCAGGGTGTGAGGAATGAACTCGTACGGCGACCCCAGTTCTCCGCGCGGTCGGGCCCAGATCCCCGGCTCGAACGGCGGTTCCGGATCGGCACCGGACGACTCCTACCAGCCCCGGGACGACGGGTCGGGATACCCGTCGGCCGGCGGCTACTCGGGCTCGGCCCGGCCGCCCCGACAGGGCGGATCGAGCGGTCGCGCCTCGGTCGGTGGCGCCCCGGTCAGCCCGGCACCCGGCAGCCCCGCCCCGTCGGGCGCGGGACGGGCCCGGGTCGGCGGGCGGGCCTCGGTCTCCGGCGCGGGCGCCCCGGGCGCCGGCGCGGACGGCGGTTACGGCCGCCCGGCCGGTCGGGCCGGCACGGGCCGCGCCTCGGTGGGCTCCGCGTCGGTCGGCACCGCCGGTAGGGCCAGCGTGGGTCGGGCCCGGCCGGTTTCGGACGACGCGTGGGGTCGCCCACCGGCCGACTACGACGGTCCCGGTGGCCCGGGCGGCCCGACCGGTCCGGGACGTACCGGACGCGGTGCCGGTGGCCCGGACGCGATCGCCCGCGCCAAGAAGCGCAAGCGGCTCAACCTGATCATCGCGTCCTTCGCGGTCTTCATCATGATGATCGGCGCCGGCGTCGTCGGGTTCACCTACTACTCCACCAACGTGGTGCTGCCGGACGACGTGCCGCTGCCGTTGTCCACCACGATCTTCGCCAACGACTACAAGAAGGTGATCGCGAAACTCGGCGAGGAGAACCGCCAGTTCGTCACGATCAACCAGATCCCGGAGTTCGTGCAGCACGAGGTCGCCTCGGCCGAGGACCGGAAGTTCTACGAGCACTCCGGCGTCGACTACACCGGCATCGCCCGGGCCGCCTGGAACAACTTCACCGGCGGCAGCAAGCAGGGCGCGTCGACCATCACCCAGCAGTACGCGCGCAACGCCTTCGCGAACCTGCAGGACGACACGTACGGTCGGAAGATCCGGGAGGCGATCATGGCCTCCAAGCTCAACGACAAGTACGACAAGAACACGATCATGCAGCACTACCTGAACACGATCTACTTCGGTCGGGGCGCGTACGGGATCGAGGCCGCCGCGCAGGCGTACTTCGGCAAGTCGGTGAGCAAGCTGACGGTGGCCGAGGGCGCGGTACTGGCCGGGGTGATCAAGCAGCCGGTGCCGGACAGCGCGACCGGACACAAGGGCTTCGACCCGGCGGTCAACCCGGAGGCGGCCAAGGACCGGTGGGGCTACGTCCTGCAGGGGATGGTGGAGAAGGGCTGGCTCAAGCCCGAGGAGAAGCCGACCGAGTACCCCACCAAGTCGCTGATCGCGCCGAAGGCGGGCAACTCGATGGTCGGTGTCGACACCCCGTACGGCAACGTCGTCAACTACGTCATGCAGGAACTGGCCGAGCAGGGGCTCTGCGTCCCGGGTGCCGAACCCAAGGACGGCAAGCCGGCCTGCCGGGACGCGGGCTTCCGGATCAAGACCACCATCGACCCGAAGATGCAGGACGCGGCGATCGCCGCGGCCCGGCGGGGCACCAAGGGTTCGGTGATGAGCACCCAGCAGAAGGACATGATGGCGGCGCTGGTCGCCGTCCAGCCGGGGACCGGCCGGGTGCTCGCCTACTACGGCGGTGACAGCGGCGCGGGCTTCGACTACGCCGGCAAGAACGTCGACACCGCGGGCAACGTCACCGGTGGTCATCCGCCGGGCTCGTCGTTCAAGGTCTACACGTTGGCCGCGGCCATCAACGCGGGCATCTCGACGAAGTCGTACTGGGACTCGGCGAACTACCATGTGCCCAACAGCAAGCTGGTCATCCGTAACGCGAACGAGAACTTCAAGGCCAGCTGCGGCAAGAGCTGCACGCTGGAGGAGTCGACGCTGAAGTCGTTCAACGTGCCCTTCTACCACATCTCGGAGAAGATCGGCCCGGACAAGATCGTCGACACCGCGCGCGACGCCGGCATCACCACCATGTGGACCAGCGCCGACAACCCGCCGAAGGCGATCGACATCACCAAGAAGTCCGGCAAGGAGGTCTCGCCCGACCCGTTCTTCAACGTGGTCTCCTACGGCCAGTACGGCGTCACCGTGCTGGACCACGCCAACGGCATGGCGACCTTCGCGGCCCGGGGTAAGTACGCCAAGGCACACTTCGTGCTCCGGGTCGAGAAGATCAATGAGAACACCGGTGCCTGGCAGGCGATCCCCAACAGCGGCGAGAAGCTCAAGCTCGAGCAGCGGATCAAGCCGGAGGTGGCCGACAACGTCACCGAGGTGCTCAAGAAGTATCCCAAGCAGATCAACCACGGGCTGGACGACAACCGGCCGGTGACCGGCAAGACCGGCACCTGGGAGCTCGACGAGAAGAGTAACCACAACGCGGACGCCTGGATGGTCGGCTACACGCCGCAGTTGGCCACCGCCGTCTGGGTCGGCAACGCCGGTAAGCGCAAGGCGCTGTTCACCAAGAGCGGTGGGGAACTGTACGGCGCGAACGTGCCGGCCGACGTCTGGCAGAAGTTCATGAACAAGGCGCTGGCCGACCAGGAGATCAAGAAGTTCCCGGAGAACGTCCAGATCGTCGGTGACGACAGCGCCGGCGACGGCGTGAAGCCGGCGCCGCCCAGTCAGGAGAACAATCCGAACTCGAGCTGTACGATCCCGATCCCGGGCTTCTGCGACAACGGCGGGAACAACGGCGGCCGCAACAATGGCGGGGGCGGCAACAACAACGGCGGCGGGGGCAACAACAACGGCGGCGGGGGCTTCCCCGGCGGTACCGGCGCCGGTGTGCTGCCCAGTACACCACCGGGTAGAAACCAGGGCTGACCACGCGGTGAGCGCGCCGGCCGCCGGAGACCTCCTCCGGCGGTCGGCGCGTCTTCGTACCAGCGTCTCCCGAATCCCGGCCCGGTACGGCAGGATGCCTGTTCATGAGCACGCATCCAGCGACCGACATCGACGAGTCCCAGCGGGTCGAGCATCCGTCCCGGTCGGACGGTTTCGTCCACGGCCTGGCCCAGGCGATCGGCGGCCCGCTCGGCGAGCACGCCGCGCGCCCCGCCGGCCGGTTCTGGACAGCGGCCCGGATCGTGCTCGCGTTGACCTGCCTGACCCTGGCGCTGCACTGGGTGCAGAAGTCACCCTGCCAGAACGGTGCCTGGGCGAACAACGTGCAGTACACCCGGTTCTGCTACACCGATGTGCTGGCGCTCTACTACGCCGAGAACCTCAACCAGGGCGCGGTGCCCTATCGGGACCACCCGGTCGAGTACCCGGTGGTGACCGGCTACTTCATGGGCGCGCTCGGGCTGCCGGTGCACAGTCTCGGGCAGAGCCACCCCGACATCAACCAGGGCCAGTGGTTCTACAACCTGAACGCCCTGGTGCTCGGGGCGCTCGCGGTGGCCACCGTGGCGATGATCCTCGCGCTGCGTCGGCGCAGACCCTGGGACGCGGCGCTGTTCGCGCTCTCCCCCGCGCTGCTGCTGACCGCGACCGTCAACTGGGACCTGCTCGCCGTCGGTCTGGCCGCCTTCGGCCTGTACGCCTGGGCCCGGCGCAGACCGGTGCCGGCCGGGATCCTGCTCGGGCTCGCCGCCGCGGCGAAACTGTGGCCGCTGTTCATCCTCGGTCCGATCCTGCTGCTCGCGTTGCGCGCGGCCCGGGTACGGGCGGCGCTGACCACCGTCGGCGTCGCCGCGGTCACCATCGTCGCGGTCAACCTGCCGGTCGCCCTGCCCTACTGGGACAACTGGAAGCGGTTCTTCGACCTGAACACCACCAGGCCGATCGACTGGGGCACCTTCTGGTACATCGGCCGCTACTTCGACGGCCGGTTCAACACCGGGGCGCCCGGTGACCAGGGTCCATTCCAGTGGCTCAACGGGCACGTCGACCCGACCCTCAACAACCTCACGTACGCGTTGTTCGCGTTGGCCTGCGTCGGGATCGCCGCGCTGGCGTTTCTGGCGCCGCGCCGACCGCGGCTCGGCCAGCTCGCCTTCCTGGTGGTCGCCGCGTTCCTGATCTTCAGCAAGGTGTGGTCGCAGCAGTTCGTGCTCTGGCTGCTGCCGCTGGCCGTGCTCGCCCGGCCGCGCTGGGGTGCCTTCCTGGCCTGGCAGTTCGCCGAGGTGTGCTACTTCCTCGCCTTCTACGGCGAGTTGCTCGGGGCGTCCGGCAAGCAGGTCATCCCCGAGGGCGTCTTCGTGCTGGCGGCGCTGCTGCGCCTGGTCACCGTCGCAGTGTTGTGCGGCCTGGTGATCCGGGACGTGCTGCGGCCCGAGCGCGACGCGGTCCGGGCCACCTATGCCGACGACCCGGACGGCGGCGTCCTCGACGAGGCACCCGACGCGTCCTGGCTGCGCCGATGGCGGGCCCGATCGGACAGCCCGACCGGACCCGCCGTCGTCACCCCGTAGCCGGGTCGGGGACGCCTGGGGGACCGGGGACCGGCGGGCGGCCTGGAAGATCGCGGCTCGGCGAAAGGCTCGGTCAGCACCGCCGACGCGGCGGGCACCAGCACCTGGTTCGCGTCCGGCCCGGCTCCCGCCCCGTCCCGGTCGCCGGGTGCCGGCCGTCCGGCCGGCACCCGAGCGGTCGGTCACAGCCGGTAGACCACCACGTCGCCGACGTCCTCGCGCTGGATGCCGAGCGGTTCGACGGGCAGGTCGACGGACGCCTCCCAGGGCGTCCCGGCGACCCGGTCGCGCAGCACCACCACCGTCTTGACGCCGATCCCGCGCAGGTAGTCGACGCTGGCGCGGTCGGGGAAGCTCTCCGCCGCCTGCCGGGTCTTCGCCAGGCCGGTCGGCAGGAAGCCGCTGCCGCCGTTCACCACGGGCTGGAACCGGGTGGTCGACCAGAGCATCACGTTCTGGTCGGTGCCCTGGTCGCTGGGCAGCACCAGCAGCGGCCCGTCCGCGGTGCGCAGCGCGGCCGGCTGCTGCGGGACGACCGGGTGCGGGGTGGCGTTCAAGCCCTCGACCAGCACCAACAGCAAGGGGACCAGGGTGGCCAGCCGCAGCCACGGGCCGGGCCACGACGGGATGCGCTGGGCGGCGAGCTGCTGGGCCCGGTCGGCGAGGGCGCTGACCGAGCCGGCCGCCAGCACGCACAGCAGCAGAGTGCCCCACAGCATCAGCCGACCGGGAGTCCGCAGGCCCTCCCAACCGGGCAGGTGGTCGTAGAGCGGCAGGTAGGTGTACCGCCCGCCGAAGAACTCGGTGCCCATCGACAACAGGAAGATCAGCACCGTGCCGGCCAGCAGCAGCAACCGTTGACGCACCGTCCAGATCGAGAAGAACAGGCCGGCGATCGCCAGGGCGTAGAGGACGTAGCCGGGCAGCAGCGTCATCTCGGCCTGCGCGGTCAGGGTGGCGCGGGCCGGCTCGTGCAGGGACCCCCAGATCCGCGACTCCGCCGGAGCGATCAGGAAGCTGCCCGCCGGCGGGGAGAAGACCTCGAGATCGCCGACCGACCGCTTCGCGTACGGGTGGAGTTCGGCGACCTTGAAGAACGGGATGGCCAGCAGCGCGCCGGTGGCCGCGAAGACCAGGCCGCCGGCCAGGTCGGCGAGCAGCAACCGCCACCCGAACGGGCGCTTGGCCCGCCAGACGAAGAGCCGCCGGGCGTACCAGGTGAGGACGGTGACCGGCACCAGAAGACCCAGGATGTACGCGAACGGCAGGCCGATGCCGAAGCCGAGGGTGATCTGCCAGGAGGCCACCAGCCAGCCGGCCAGCGCCCAGCCGGCGTGCCGGCGGTCCGGGCGGTAGCCGTGCCGCATGGACCAGCCGTGGCCCCTGGCCAGCATGGCCAGCGCCAGCGGGATCCCGCCGTTGGAGACGATGTGCAGGTGGCCGGCCTGGGACAACAGCCACGGCGCGTACGCGTAGCCGACTCCCGCCACCGCGGCACCGATCCGGCCGGCACCCAACTGCCGCACCAGCGCGTACGCGCCGAACGTGGCGACCGCGTGGGCCAGCACGAAGATGATGTTGTACCGCAGCAGGGCGGCCTGCGGCCCACTGCCGATCATGCCCGCCGGCGCGTAGCCGAGCAGCATGTCGGAGAAGGCGAAGCTCCACTTCTCCGGATAGAAGGTGTTGGACTGGAACAGATGCGCCGGATCGGTCAGCAGGGCGTGGCCCGACCAGGCCATCTGCCAGGCCTGCAGGGTGGGGTCCCAGTAGTCCTGCGGGATGGTGTGCAGCGGGTAGCGCAGCGTCGGCCAGGTCATCAGCACGGCGAGCACCAGGCTGGCCAGGGCGGCCAGGGTCCACTCGTGCACCAGGGCCCGGCCGGTCGCCCGCAGGATCCGGCGCGGTCGACCGATCCGCTCCTCGGGAGCGGACGCGAACGCGTCCCACGGATCGGCCTCGGCCACGTCCGACGCCTCGGCCTCGGCCTTGTCCGACTTCACCTCGTCCGACTTGGCCTCCCTGCTCGTCGAACCGACGCTGTCCTTCGACGCGGTGCCGTTCGTCGCCGTGGCGCCGTCCTTTGACGTGGCGTGGTCGTCCTTCGTCGGGCCGGCGTTCTTCGTCGGGGCGGTGCCGTTCGGGCCGGCCTCGCCCTGCGGTGAGCCGGGCGTGTCCGGACTCCCGTCGACCGCGGAGGTGGCCGCGGCCGCGGCGCCGGTGTTCTGGGGGTTGCTCGACTGGTCCGTCGTCATGAACCTTTCCCTACCGGCCCACGCGGTCACGCAGGAACGCGATGTCTGCGGCCTGACCCTCAGTTCCCCCCGGTGTCTCAACGACCACCGGCGCTCCGGCGGCGCGGACCACGGCCACCACCAGCTCCGGGTCGATCTTGCCGTGTCCGAGGTTGTCGTGTCGATCCCGGCCCGAGTCGAAGCCGTCCTTCGAGTCGTTCGCGTGGATCAGGTCGATCCGTCCGGTGATGGCCCGGACCCGGTCGACGATGTCGAGCAGGTCCTCCCCACCGGCATGCGCGTGACAGGTGTCCAGGCAGAAGCCCACCCCGTACTCGCCGACGGCGTCCCAGAGCCGGGCCAGCACGTCGAACCGCCGGGCGACGGCGTTGCCGCCGCCGGCGGTGTTCTCGATCAACACCGGGGTGGCGAAGCCGCCGGACTCGGCGGCATAGGCGAACGTCTTGCGCCAGTTGTCGATGCCGACCGCGATGTCGTCGCCCGAGTTCACGTGTCCACCGTGCACGATCAGGCCCTTCGCGCCGACCGTGGCGGCCGCCGTGGCGTGCGCGACAAGCAGCTTGCGGCTGGGGATCCGGATCCGGTTGTTCAGCGTGGCCACGTTGATGACGTACGGAGCGTGGATGAAGACGTCGATGTCGGCCGCCCGGAGTTGCTCGGCGTCGGCGCGTGGTTCCGGGCTCTTCCAGCCCTGCGGGTCGGAGAGGAAGAACTGGACTGTCTCCGCCTCGCGGCCGACGGCCGCGTCGAGCGGGTCGGTCGGATCGACGTGGGCTCCGATACGCATGAAGGCGAGCCTACGTCGCGCCGCGCCGCCGGCGTGGTCGCGTCCGGCGGCTTGTCCGGTTTCTCCGCGGCTCGGCCCGGCTTTCCCGGCCACGGAATTCCGGCGGTCCGCGTCACCGTCGCGCCACCGGCTCGTTTACCCGGGTGAAGTTCCCACCCCACCATCGACGCGGGTGGAGCAGCGCACCGCCCGAGCGGATCCGGATTGAGGAGAGAGTGCCGTCCTTGCTTCGCCACCCCCGTACCACCGTCGCGGTTGCCGCTCTGTTCGCCGGTGCGCCACCGTTGCTCCCCGGGATCGCGGTCGCCGGTGAGCGGCCCCGATCAGCGGTACGGGAGAGTGGCCAGGAGTTGTCCTTCGGCTCCGGACGGACGGGCCTGCGGTGCCGGGCCTCGGCTGATCGGGAAACGGTCACCGTGTCGGCGGAGGCCACCCTCCGGGTGGTCAACGACACGGGACGTCGTGCCCGACTGGCGCTGGACGGCGTACCGCAGGGTGATCTTCCCGGTGGTGCCGCCGCCGACGTGCTGTTCCATCGCGGGCCGGTGCGGCTAGTGCTCCGGCCGGTTTGTGGCCTGACCGCCGAATCCACGGTGCGGGTGATGGTGGTGCCGGCGACGTCCCGGGCGCCGACGACGGCTCCTGCCGCGCGGGCCGGCGCGGCGGAGGACGGCGGCCCGCCGGCGGCCTGGGCCCGCGGTCCGGCCGCCGAGGTGGTGGGCGGGGCCGTCGAACCGGTACGCGACCGTGGCCCCATCGGTCTGCTCGCGCTGACCGCCTCGGTGTGCCTGGTAGGGGTGCTCGCTGGTGCAATTCGGGCGATTGCCACTCAACGTGCAAGTCGGGCTGTTGTGGCGTAACATAAGTACATACCAAGCTCCGCGGGGCGCCTGCCGTCCAACCTCATCGGTGTGGTCGTTCCTCCCCAGGTCCCACCCAAAGAATGCGGACGGGGGCGCCCCGCGGCCCAATCGATCAGGCGATTCCCGACCTGGCCGCCTGCCTGCGGGTGTGGCGCGACCGCCGGGTATCCTGGTCCGGTCGTCCGTGTCGGCCCCGGGTCCCCCCGACCAGCCACGCGGTACGACGACGCACGACCTCCTGCCACGGAAGGACCGTGGCCGCCAAGCCCATAGGAGGTGAGCACGTCTTGCGTCATTACGAGATCATGGTGATCCTCGACCCCAGCCTCGAGGAGCGCACCGTCGCCCCGTCGCTCGACACGTACCTGAACGTGATCCGGACCGCGGGTGGCTCGATCGAGAAGCTCGACGTCTGGGGCCGCCGGCGCCTCGCGTTCGAGATCGAGAAGAAGGCCGAGGGCATCTACGCCGTCATCGACCTGCAGGCTTCGCCTGAGGCGGTGGCAGAGCTGGAGCGGCAGCTCCGACTCAACGAGTCGGTGCTGCGTACCAAGGTCATCCGGCCGGAAACGCGCTGACGCGCATTCCAACCCGGTCCGCCCGGATTCAGCCTCGTCGGCGCTGTCGTACAGCTCTGAGAACCTGTACCGACAACGACTGACGAGTGCGCGAGGAGATGGTCATGGCAGGAGATACCACCATCACGGTCATCGGCAACCTGACCGATGACCCCGAGTTGCGTTTCACCCCGTCCGGCGCGGCGGTCGCCAAGTTCCGGGTCGCCTCGACGCCCCGGTTCATGGACAAGGCCTCCGGCGAGTGGAAGGACGGCGAGCCGCTCTTCCTGGCGTGCACGGTGTGGCGGCAGGCGGCGGAGCACGTCGCCGAGTCGCTCCAGCGGGGCGCCCGCGTGATCGTCTCGGGTCGGCTGCGCCAGCGGTCGTACGAGACCCGTGAGGGTGAGAAGCGCACCGTCATCGAACTGGAAGTCGACGAGATCGGCCCGTCGCTGCGGTACGCCACGGCGAAGGTGCAGAAGATGTCCCGCTCCGGTGGTGGCGGCTTCGGTGCCTCCGGCGGAGGCCAGGGTGGTGGCGGTGGACAGGGACGCGGAGGAAACTTCGACGACCCCTGGGCCACGGCAGCGCCAGCCTCCTCGGGCTCTGGTTCGGGCGGCGGAAACTTCGACGAGGAGCCCCCGTTCTAATGGCATCGAACGCCAGAGATCGCAAGCCAGGAGCACGAGCAATGTCAAAGGCTGCGGCACTTCGCAAGCCGAAGAAGAAGGTGAACCCGCTCGACAAGGACGGGATCACCTATATCGATTACAAGGACACCGCGCTGCTGCGCAAGTTCATCTCCGACCGCGGCAAGATCCGCGCTCGGCGGGTGACCGGAGTCACCTCCCAGCAGCAGCGGCAGATCGCCCGTGCGGTCAAGAACGCCCGCGAGATGGCGCTCCTGCCGTACACGGCCACGGCCCGCTGAGGGGAGGCACCGAAATGAAGATCATCCTGACTCAGGAGGTGTCCGGCCTCGGCGCCCCCGGCGACATCGTCGAGGTCAAGGACGGCTACGGCCGGAATTACCTCATGCCGCAGGGCTTCGCCATTCGCTGGACCAAGGGCGCGGAGCGGCAGGTCGAGGTGATCAAGCGGGCTCGTTCGGCCCGCGAGATCCGCGACCTCGGCCACGCCAACGAGGTCAAGGCCCAGATCGAGGGCCTGAACGTCAGCCTGTCGGTGCGCGCCGGTGACGGCGGCCGGCTCTTCGGCTCGGTCACCCCGGCCGAGATCGTCGATGCCGTCAAGAAGGCGGGTGGACCGGTCCTCGACCGGCGTCGCCTGGAACTGCCCGGTCACATCAAGTCGGTCGGGTCCTACCCGGTGCGGGTCAAGCTGCACCCCGACGTGGCGGCCAAGTTCGACCTCAACGTGGTCAAGGCCAAGTAACACCAGCAACGACGGATGGGGTGCCACACGCACGGTGTGGCACCCCATCCGTCGTTACCGCCGGCCGGTCCGCCGCACCCGCGCCCGGCTCAGTTCAACGGTTGGTTGCTGAGTGCGCTGAACACCACGGTGGACAGCCCACCGCCGATCACGGCCGCCGCCAGCCCGATGCTGCGTGCCCGCCAGGTGCTGATCACCCGCCGCATCAGGGTCGCCATGACGAGACTGGCCGCGAAGGCCGCCCCGAACTGCGGTGCACCGCCCAACAGGGACCGCAGCGCGTGCAGCCGGGGAGACTCGCAGCCCCCACCGGCGATGTCGGTGACGCAGTTCGGCGCCACGCTGCCGTCCAGCGTCACCAGCCAGACGAACAGGGCCAGGACCGGCACGGCGTACCAGACAGCGGTGTAGAGCAGGGTGGCCGAATAGCCGCCGCGATCGCCGGGCAGCAGGTCTTCCTCGATCCGGCGGGTCCGGCCACGTCCCTGCGGAGGCGGGGCTGCCGACCGGCGAGCGCTGACCGACCGGCGGGCACTGATCGGATCCGACCGGCGCCAGTCCGGCTCCACGGCTCCGCGACGTCCCGCCCCCGACGCCGGGCGGACCCGAGCCGGATTCGGGAAGCTGACCGCCGGTGAGCGGGGTGCCGAGATCGGGGTGTCCATCCAGCGCGGATCGTCACCGGCCAGCCGGGTCCCGGACCAGAATGTCTCGCCTTCCCCGTCGTCGTCGTACCCGGGACCGTCGAGATCGCGGCGTCCCCCGCCGGAAACCGGCGCGCGGCTCCACTCGGTGGTGTCCGTCAGCCGGTCCCACTGCCCGGTGGTCTCGGCGAGCCGGTCCCACTGCCCGGTGTCGGTAAACCGGTCCCACTGCCCGGTATCGGTGAACCGGTCGAACTGACCCGTGTCGGTGAACCGGTCGAACTGTCCGGTCTCGCCGTACGGATCGCGTGCCGGCGCCGCCGACCTCGGCGCCCGCGACGGCGGCGCCGGGGACGGCTCCTCGTCGGCGAAGGCACCCGGCGGCCGCTCCCACTGCCCGGTGTCGGTGAACCGGTCCGAGGGGCCGTCGCCCGCCGCCCGTCGACGCCAGCGGTTCACCTCCGCGCTGCCGCCTCGGCCGGACTCGACCGGTGCGTCAGAAACCCAACGCGCGGTCAGCCGGGTGGCGGTGGACTCGAACTGGTCGACCTCGATGTCCGGCCCCTCGTCCCGGGCCTGGCGATCGTGACCGTCGGCCGCGACCCGCCACGGGCTGCCGGCTGCCTCCGCGGTGTCCTCCGACGACTCCGCGCGCCGGGGCCACGGGTAGTCGTCGGGCTGATCAGCGTCGTCCGACCAGGCACGCTTCCGGGCCCCGGCCTGCCCGCGCGACCAGGCGGCATCTTCCGCCACCTCCGCCGCCTCCGACCGACGACGGCGTTCCACGGTCGGCTCCGGCTCGTCCGACCAGCGGCGCCCGAGAGTCTCGTCCGGCTCGTCCTGGCGGGCGCGCTTCGTGGTCCGGCCCGACCGGTCGGAGCGGGCGCGTCCGACGGTCTCGTCCGGCTCGTCCGACCGGTGGCGTGTCCCGGCCGGATCCGACCGGTCGGAACGGGCACGCTCCGCCGCCCGACGTCGGCTCCGGCTGCGCGCTGCGGGCACCTCGTCGATGTCGTCGGTGGACCGTCCGCCGGGCGCGTCGAAGCCCGATCCGCCCGTGGCGGCGCCGCTGACCGGGCGGCGGCCCCGACCGCGTCGGCCGGACCGGTCGCGGTCCTCCGCCCGCCGCCGGCCACCGGTGTAGCCACCCGAATCGGTGGCCCCGTCGTCGTCGATCGCGTGTCGGCCGGTATCCGAGGTGGAACGTCGGCTCGTCGGCTCGGCCGCCGACCCCCGATCACCGGCCGATCCGATGGCCCGTCGCGCGCGCCGGCCGGCGGTGCTGACCGGCGGGTCCGCAGCCGCGGACTCGCGGTGCCTGCCGCCGCCACTCACCGGCCGCGCGTCCGGCTCCCGCTCATCGGTACGGGCCCAGGGCGGAAGGTAGCGGGCTGCGGATTCGGCGCCCCGGCGGTGGGCCGCGCGACGCCGGCCGGGAACACGGTAACCCTCGTCGGTCGGCGGGGTCGGACCGTCCGTGGAGTCCGGGAGAACGGCAGCCCAGCCGTCGCTGGGTTGCCGTGCGCGTGGGGCGGCATCACCGCGCCCCCAGTCCCGGTGGTCCACTGCCGGAGGGTGACCTTTCTGCGTCCGAATGGCAATCAGTCAACTAGTCGATTCTTCAATGTCGATGATACGACCAGAGCTACCAGCCAGTCTCCCCAGGTTGCCCCCGGTACGCCAGACTAATCACCCCAGAATTCTTTCCTGCACAGTGTGTGGACGACGTACTCGCAGGTCAGAGGGGTGTGGAGCAATTTTCCCCGTAGTTATCCACAGCGTTGTGCACAGGACTGCACACAATCAGGTAGGCACTGTCCACAGGTTGTCCCGAGACTCTTCCACCGCCGCGTTTGGGCCGCTGACCTCGGGCTCCGTATCGTTACCGTCTGGTCGTGGCGACCGTCGCGACGTCCCCGATCGCCGCCGCCGGCTGGCCCGACGAACTTGTCGTACCGGGCGGTGATGCTCGGTCGTAGCGGATGCAGTGGAGGGGGTGCCCGTGTCGGTCACGGACGACGCGCGGACGGACCGCCGAGGTCCGCAGGCACCCACCCCCGGCCCTCGCGAGGGGCAGTACGAGAAGACCCCGCCGCAGGACGTCGCGGCGGAGCAGTGCGTGCTCGGCGGAATGCTGCTGTCCAAGGACGCCATCGCGGACGTCGTCGAGATCCTCAAGGCGAACGACTTCTACCGCCCGATCCACGCCACCGTCTTCGACGCGATCCTCGACCTCTACGGGCGGGGTGAGCCGGCCGACGCGATCACCGTGGCCGCCGCGCTCGCCGACGCGGGAGACCTCGGCCGGGTGGGCGGCGCCCCGTACCTGCACACCCTCATCGCGAGCGTGCCCACCGCCGCCAACGCCGCC
This sequence comes from Micromonospora zhanjiangensis, assembly GCF_042650605.1. Classification (NCBI taxonomy): domain Bacteria; kingdom Bacillati; phylum Actinomycetota; class Actinomycetes; order Micromonosporales; family Micromonosporaceae; genus Micromonospora; species Micromonospora zhanjiangensis. The sequence continues at coordinate 153,036 of NZ_JBHSBN010000006.1, forward strand.
TACTACGCGCGGATCGTCGGCGAACGCGCCGTGCTGCGCCGGCTGGTCGAGGCCGGTACGAAGATCGTGCAACTCGGCTACGGCTCGGCCGACGGAGGTGGCCGGGACGTCGACGACGTCGTCGACCTCGCCCAGCAGGCCGTCTACGAGGTGACCGAGCGGCGGGTGAGCGAGGACTTCGCGGTGCTCGCCGACATGCTGCAACCCACCCTGGACGAGATCGAGGCGGTCGGCGCCCAGGGCGGCGTGATGACCGGCGTGCCGACCGGTTTCACCGACCTGGACCGGCTGCTCAACGGCCTACACCCGGGACAGCTGATTATCGTTGCAGGCAGGCCTGGTCTCGGGAAGTCAACAGCGTCGATGGATTTTGCCCGAAATGCGGCTATCAGGAGCAATTCCGCCAGCGCCATTTTCTCGCTGGAAATGAGCAAGGTCGAGATCGTCATGCGGCTGCTCTCCGCCGAGGCCCGGGTCCCGCTGCACGTGCTGCGCAGCGGTCAGCTCTCCGACGACGACTGGACCAAGCTGGCCCGGTGCATGGGCGAGATCAGCGAGGCTCCGCTGTTCGTCGACGACACGCCGAACATGAACCTGATGGAGATCCGGGCCAAGGCCCGGCGGCTCAAGCAGCGGCACGACCTCAAGATGATCGTCGTCGACTATCTGCAGCTGATGAGCTCACCGAAACGCACTGAGAGCCGGCAGCAGGAGGTCGCCGAGTTGTCCCGTGGCCTCAAGCTGCTGGCCAAGGAGGTCGAGTGCCCGGTGATCGCGGTGAGCCAGCTGAACCGTGGCCCGGAGCAGCGCACCGACAAGCGACCCCAGCTGTCCGATCTGCGCGAATCGGGTTGCCTCACGGCGAACACCCGTATCCTCCGGGCGGACACGGGGACAGAGACGACCATCGGAGAACTTCTGTCCACCAGTGCGACCGAGGTTCCAGTGTGGTCGGCCGATGAGAAGCTCCGGTATACGGCCAAGCCGATGACGCGCGTCTTCTCCAGCGGGACGAAGGAGGCGTTCACCCTCCGGCTCGCGTCCGGCCGGACGGTGGAGGCAACCGCGAACCATCCGTTCCTTACTTTCGACGGATGGAAGCCACTCGGCGACCTCGCACCGGGTTCGCGGATCGCAACTCCCAGGCACGTGCCAGCCCCTCTGGTCACAATCGAATGGCCCGAGCCCGAGATCGTCATGCTGGCACACCTGCTGGGCGACGGATCGTTCGTACGCAGGCAGCCAATCCGGTACGCGAGCACCGATGAGCAAAACCTACGGGTTGTGACCGAGTCGGCGGCCCACTTCGGGATCACACCGATTCGAGATGATCACGCTGCCGCCCGCTGCACGAGTCTCCGGCTGCCGGCACCCTTCAGGCTGGCGCGCGGCAGGAGGAACCCGATCGCGGCGTGGCTCGACGGACTCGGACTATTCGGTCTGCGTAGCCACGAGAAGTTCATCCCGGACGCGGTGTTCGCGTTGCCCAAAGGTCAGATCGCGACCTTTCTTCATCACCTCTGGGCCACTGACGGCTGCGTCTGGTGGGACGAAGGGGGTGAGCAGGCGCGGATCTACTATGCGTCGACGAGCCGACAACTGGTAGACCAGATCGCTCTCCTGTGTCTCCGGTTCGGAATCCAGACCCACATCAAGACAGTGCGTAAGACGGGCTATCGCGACGGTTACCAATTGGTGATCTCCGGCGGCGACGACCAGCTCCGGTTCCTTCGCGAGATCGGCGTGCATGGTGATCGGTCGAAAGCTGCAGCCGCCTGCCTGGCGGGGTTGACCGGTCGGAAGCGGAACACCAATCGCGACACGGTTCCGAAGGAGGTGTGGGGCCGGGTGCGCACCGCGCTCAGTGAGCAGGGGATGACGCATCGGCAGTTTGCCGCCGCGATGAACACCCAGTTCTGCGGCAGTGCTATGTGGAAGCGCAGTCCGAGCAGGGCGCGATTGGCGCGGGTCGCTGAGATCCTGGATGACGCTGGCCTGGAGATGCATGCCACAAATGACATGTACTGGGACGAGGTGGTCAGCATCGAGTCCATCGGGATACAGCCGGTGTATGACGCCACCGTGCTCGGAACCCACAACTTCATCGCCAATGGCATCGCCGTCCACAACAGCATCGAGCAGGATGCGGACGTTGTCATACTTCTGCACCGGGACGACTACTACGACAAGGAATCCCCCAGAGCGGGCGAAGCAGACTTTATTGTCGCTAAGCACAGAAATGGACCGACCGACACGGTCACCGTCGCGGCCCAGCTGCACCTGTCGCGTTTCGTGGACATGGCGATCGTCTAACCGGTCGCACGCCGGAGACCGGGCCGGGGCCCTCGCTCGTCAGCCCAGCAGCGGGAACCAGCCCGCCGCGTCGCCCAACACCCGCCGGTCGGTGCCGTTCAGCGGGATCCGGCCCGCGGCCTTCAGCAGATAGTCCGGGTCCGACCAGTCCGGCGGTCGGACGGCGTCGTCGCTGAGCAGACCGTCCATCGTGGCGACCGCGATCGCGGTGGCGGTCGGGCCCGGCCCGGCGACCGCCGGCAGGTCGACGATCAGGTCGAGGTGATGCACCACCGCCTCGGTGACCAGCGTGGCCAGGAAATCCGGTACGGCCAGCACGTGGCCCTGGGTGCTGACGAATCCGCTCGGGTCGGCGGTTCCGGCCGCCCGTACCGCGGCCGGTGCGGTGTCCGCCCAGAGGCGTACCACGCCGCTCGGTAGGTCGAAGGCGGCCGCCGACCGACGGGCCCACCAGGCGGACCGGGCCGCCGCCGCGGGATCGCCGTTGCCGGGAAAGGCGTGCCAGTAGGTCACCCGGTCCACGTCCGCCGGCCCGTCGGCGGGGCTGGCCAGCGCGACCAGTGCGCGCTGCGCGTCGCAGAGCACGTGGAACAGCAGATCGGCCACCAGCCAGCCCCGACACCGGCTGGGTCGCTGCAGGTCCGCGTCGGTCAGGTCGCCGACCGCGCGGGAGATCCCGGCGTACGCCTCGGCCAGCGCGCGGTGTTCGGGCATGGCGGTGGCGGTCATCCGCAAAGCCTCGCACGACGCGTCGGCCGGTACCGGCCCCGTCCGTCCGGCGGGCGGGACCGGCGGGCGGGACCGCGGGTCAGTCGAAGAGCTCGTTGAGGAAGCCCTTGCGCCGCTTGTGCTTGTAGTGGCCGTGGTACCCGTACGACTTGTGCTTGTGGTGGCCGTGGTAGCCGTACGCCGGCTGTCCGTACGCCGGAGCCGGCGGGTAGCCGGGCTGGCCGTGGCCGGGTACGGCGGCGTAACCGGGCTGAGCCGGCGGTGGGGGCGGCGGGGGTACGTAGCCGGAACCGCCGGCCGGCGGTGGGGGCGGCGGCACGTATCCGGCGCCCGCCGGGGGTCCGGGTGCGGGCGCGGGCTGTTGCGCGGCCTGCTGCCGGCTCCAGTTGGCCTCGGCGTCGAAGAGCTTCTCCAACTCACCACGGTCGAGGAAGATGCCCCGGCACTCGGTGCACTGATCGATGGTGACGCCGCTGCGTTCGTACTGGCGCATGTCGCCATGACATTTTGGGCAGGTCATCTGCATCTGCTGACGGTACCCGGCGATGCTTGACGTTAGCTGAGTGAACGCTGCGCGAGTCGGCGCCCTGAGTCAGTCGGCCGGGCCCAGGGCCGTCAGCACCTCCTCGTCGGACACCTCGTGGAAGTCGGTGTAGTACTGGCTCACCGCGCCGAATCCGGTCGGGCGCTCCGGGCAGACCACCTCGTCCGCCTCGTCGGCCAGTGCCGCGTACGCGTCCGGTGCTCCGACCGGAACGGCCACCACCACCCGGTCGGCGCCGAGCCGGCGGGCGACCGCCACCGCGGCCCGGGCGCTCGCCCCGGTGGCGAGCCCGTCGTCGGCGATCACGGCGACCCGGCCGGTCAGGTCAAGCGGTGGCCGGTCGCGCCGGTACAGCCGCTCCCGTCGGTCGGCCTCGGCCCGTTCGCGGCGGACCACCTCGGCCACGTCGGCCCGGTCGAGCCGGGCCGCGTAGGCCTCGTTGAGCACCTCGACGCCGCCCGGCCCGATGGCGCCGAACGCGACCTCGGGCGCCCAGGGCACGCCGAGCTTGCGGACCACCAGCACGTCGAGCGGGGTGCCCAGTCGGTCGGCCACCGCCGCGGCCACCGGTACCCCGCCCCGGACCAGGCCGAGCACGGTGACGTCCGGCCGGCCGGCGAGCGGGGTGAGTCGCTCGGCCAGCGCGTTCCCGGCCTCTGCCCGGTCCCGGTAGGTCGTCGCCATGTCTCAGGTGTACGCCCTGCCGGGGTGGTCCGCCCGATAACCGCCGATAAAGGTTCGCGGTCACCGCACCGCCGCGGTCACCGGATCGGGGGGCCGGGGCGTGGGCTCGGGTCGCGGCTCGGCGCGCCGGACGGCGTACGCCCAGGCGAGCAGGGCCACCGGGTAGAGCAGGTACCCGAATCGGGTGGAGGGCATCAGCAGGATCGCCGCGAGCAGGCCGTACCCGCAGATGGTCGCGGTGTCGGCGACCCGGCGGGGCGGGCGGCGGACGAGTCGGACGGCGATGGCCACGCCGGCCGCGACGAGCAGGGCCGCCGCGATCGTCCGGCCGGCGGGCACCGCGGTGGCGATCAGGTGGCCGGGGAACGGCGACTGGGCGGGGCTGGTCACCAGGCCGTGGCCGAGCGGGAATCGGACGACGTTCTCGGCCAGGGCCCCGGGGTCGATCACCAGCGCGGGCAGCACCGCGAGGATCGGCAGTCCGAGGGCGCCGGCGGCCAGCCGCCCGGCGGTACGTCGACCGCGGGTGGCGGCGTGCACGAGCAGGACCAGCGCGACCGGCCAGGCGAAGAGCTTCAGCGCGGCGGCGAGGCCGATGGTGAGCCCGGCGCGGCCGGGGCGACCCGCGGCGCAGAGGCTCAGCGCGAGCAGGCACAGGGCGAGGACCGGGAGGTCGTCGCCGCCGGTGGCCAGGGTCAGCGCGCAGACCGGGAGCACGGTGGCGAGTTGGACGGCGCGGACGACGGCGGGTCGCGCCGCCCGGTGGGACCACAGCAGGGTCGCCGCGGCGGCCAGGACCACGGCGGTGAACAGGGCGAACCACACCCGGGCGTCGGTCCACCAGGCGATTCCCGCGAGCGCCCGGGGCAGGCCGAACAGTGCCATGCCCGGCTGGTACGGCAGGTAGCCGAGCAGTTGTTCGCCGGGTGGCAGCGCGGCGATCGCGTCGTGTCCGAGGTACGGGGTGCCGTGGTCGATCAGGCGGCTGCCGGCCTGTTCGACCACGATCACCTCCTCCTGTGCCCGGTCGGTCCGCCCGGCGGCGCGCTCGACGGCCTGCCACAGCATCGGCAGTACGGCGGTGGTGGCCCAGGTGACGACGGTCAGGACGGCTCGGGCGGGAACGCCGGTGAGCGTGGCTCGGCGGTCGGGGTGTCGGCGGAGCAGGAGTTGACCAAGCACCGCGAGGGTCGCCAGCAGGTAGCCGGGCGCGGCGACGGCGCCCCAGGCGCGGTGCGGCAGCAGGGTCGAGGTGGCGGCCGTGACCCCGGCGAAGATCGCCGAGAGACCGTAGAGCAGCAGGTCGAGGCCGAGGCCGTCGGCGAGACGTGAGGGCCGGAGCCGGCGCGGGCGGTCGCCGGCCGGCGAGTCGGCGGGATTCACGCGGGCAAGTGTGGCAGACGGTCCGATCGGCGTGCGGCGGTTCGCCGGCCGGGGGCGAGCCGGATCACCGAGCCGGTGTCGTGCAGCGGCGGTGCCAGGGTGCCGGGCCGTCCCCCCGCGCCCTGGTGCAGGGCGGCGAGCAGCCGGGCGGCCGGCATCGGCCGGGCGAACAGGTGGCCCTGGCCGGCGGAGCAGCCCAGCTCCCACAGTGCCCGTCGCTGCGGTTCGCTCTCCACCCCCTCGGCCACCACGGCCAGGTCGAGGCTGCGGCCGAGGTCGACGGTGGAGCGGATCACGGCCAGTGCCTCGGCGGAGTTCTCCATCCCCATCACGAACGCCCGGTCGATCTTCAACTCGTGCACCGGGATCCGGGACAGCACCGACAGTGACGAGTAGCCGGTGCCGAAGTCGTCCAGGGCCAGCCGTACGCCTTCGTCGCGGAGCTGGTTGAGCACCTGGTCGACCACCTCCAGCTGGCTGATCGTCAGGGTCTCGGTGAGTTCCAGGATGAGCCGGTCCGGGGGCAGGTCGTGGGCCCGCAGCCGGCTCAGCACCGAGCCGGGGAAGCGGGGATCGAGCAGGCTGCGTGGTGACACGTTGACCGCGACGGGCAGGTCGAAGCCGGCGTCCCGCCAGAGCCTGACCGCGGTGAGCGACTGGTCGAGTACGGCCTCGGTGAACGCCGAGAGCAGGCCGGATCGCTCGATCGGCTCCAGGAAGCGCAGCGGGTCCATCGTCCCGTGCACCGGGTGCTGCCAGCGGGTCAGGGCCTCGGCGGCGGCGACCTCGCCGGTGCCGAGGTCGACGATCGGCTGGAAGTCGACCGTGAACTCGTGTTCGGCCACGGCCCGGGGCAGGTCGCCGCCGAGGGTCAACCGGCCGAGGTCGGCGGTGTCCCGGGCCGGTGCGTAGGTGGCGATCCGTCGGCCGGTGCGCTTGGCCTGGTACATCGCCACGTCGGCGCGGCGCAGCAGCTCCTCCATGCCGCCGCTGCTCGGGGCGACGGCGATGCCGCCGCTGGCCTCGACGCTGATCCGCATGCCCTCCAGTTCGAGCGGCTGGTGCAGCTGGGCCAGCAGCGCCTCGGCCCGGTGGGTGGCCACCGCGGGTGCGGGCAGGCCGCGGAAGATCACCGCGAACTCGTCGCCGCCGAGCCGGGCCACCAGGTCGCCGGGTCGGGTCGCGGCCCGCAACCGGTCGGCGACCTGGATCAGTACGCGGTCCCCGGCGGCGTGCCCCAGCGTGTCGTTGACCTCCTTGAAGTGGTTGAGGTCGACCAGGAGCAGGGCGGTCACGCCGTCCGCGTGCTGGTGCCGGAGCTGCTCGTTACCCCAGCTGAGCAGGTGTCGCCGGTTGGCCAGCGAGGTCAGCGCGTCATGGGTCGCGGCATGGGCGTGCTCGGCGGCGACCCGGGCCAGTTCGGCGTACGCGGACGCGTTGCGGACGGCGGTGCACAGCGACGAGGCGAACGTCCGGAGGGTGTACCGCTCCCGCTCGGAGAGCTTGACCGGATACCGGAACCGGAGCCGGACGGCGCCGATGTCGGCCCGGTCGTCGTGCCCTTCGAGGGGGGCCGGGATCGTCAGGTGACCGCTGCGGGGGGCCTGTTCCGGCGGACCGTCGTAGCTGACTCCGGCGCTGTTGCCGCGGACCATCCGCGGCGGGTCGGTCAGCTCGACCTCGACCTCGTCGGCGGAGAACAGTTCGGCGGCCTGCGCGACGGCGGTGGCCAGCACGAGATCCATGTCCACGACGTTCAACGCGTCGGTGGTGCGGGCCAGCCGTTGCCAGGCCTGCCGCTCGGCGCGCGAACGCACCCGGGTCGAGTACGCGAGATGCAGGCTCAGCACCAGCGGCGGGACCGCCAGCAGCAGGCGGTTGTCGACGCGCACGATGGCCAGGGTGCAGACCACGACGACGAACCGTACGGCGAAGCCGGCGAGCCGCAGGTCGAGGTCGGCGAGGAACTGGTGCCGGATCCGGTTGCCGGCGGCGATCGCGATCACCGGGATGGCGATCACGTCGTCCAGCAGCACCACGACCAGGTAGGTGGCGCCGAGTTGGCCGATCATCTGGCTGACGCTGGCCGGCTCCCAGTGCCATCCGGTGAGGCCGAGGGCCGCGCCGGCGATCCCCGCCACGATCATGTTCTTGCCGATGCCGAAGGCGGTCTTGGCCGCCGAGAGGCGGAGGCTGGCCGTCGTGACGGCCAGGGCGAGGCCGGTGCACAGCACGACCCAGGACACCGGGGCGACCGCGACGCCGACCATGATCGACGCTTCGGTCCAGGTGAGAGCGTGGTTGGTCGACCGGATGCGGATGGTGGCCTTGACGGTCGTACCGACGGCGACCAGGAAGACCAGGGCGGCGATGGTGGCCAGGTCGTAGACGGAGGTGGGCGGGTTGGTCGCGATGTCGACGACGGCCTGCACACCGAAGGCTCCCGCGGCTAACACGACGAGACCGATGAGCGCCACCAGGCGCCTATCGGTCTCGTTGTCGCGTCGCGCTGTCCGGACCACGCGCCTCCTCGCCGCTGGCGGGCGGTACTGATTCGCGCTCGTAGCGTACCCCGATGAATGCGGAGTGTCAGCGCTGCCACTCGCTGCCGCGGGTTCCGGTGGCGTTCCGCTGCCATTCACTTCCGCGCGTTCCGGTGGCGTTCCGCTGCCACTCGCTGCCGCGCGTTCCGCGGGCCCGCTGCCACTCGCTGCCCCGAGCTCCGGTGTTGGTCCGCTGCCACTCGCTGCCGCGCATGTCCTGCCTCCTCCTGGTTGGTTCCGGGGGTGGAGCCGGGCTTTGTGTTCCTGGCCGGCTCTTTATCGGCGCCTTGCGGTCGTGCCGATACGGAGAAGAGTAGGGCGCGGAGCGTCCGTTTGTCGCCGATAAATGTCGCTATGCGCATTATTCAGAAAGCTTAATAGGAATCGCTACGCTCTGTCCCGATATGGGAACTCACGGCGCTTGACGACGCTCCCTTTCCCGTGGCCATCTGATCGCCCACCGAACACGCAACCGGCTCGGGTTCGATTACCCGTTATGGTGAAAGCATTCCGTCGTGCCATGGCCACTCAAAGTGGAGAAGGTGGTACTCCTCTTTGTCCGCGGCAGTACCGCGAAGTGCGTGGATGCCGAATAGTCTCCCCCATACGAAGGGTGGGACGTCAACCGGTGGACCGCCGGTGCGGCACCCGCGGGCGTCGCCCACCCACCGGCGGCCGTCCCGCCCGTCGGATCGGCGATAGGCTCGCCGTCGTGACGGACTCCGCGGCAGAGCTCACCCACGTCGACCCGGCCGGGGCGGCCCGGATGGTGGACGTCTCCGGCAAACCGGTGTCGACCCGCCGGGCGGTGGCCGCCGGTCGGCTGCGCACCACCGCCGAGGTGGTCGACCTGCTCCGCCGGGACGGCCTGCCCAAGGGGGACGCGCTGGCCGTCGGCCGGCTGGCCGGCATCATGGGCGCCAAGCGGACCCCGGACCTCATCCCGCTCTGCCATCCGATCGCCCTGCACGGCGTGACCGTCGACCTGGACCCGGCCGAGACGACGGTGGAGATCACCGCGACGGTCCGCACCGCGGACCGGACCGGGGTCGAGATGGAGGCGCTCACCGCCGTCGCCGTCGCCGGCCTGGCCCTGGTCGACATGGTCAAGGCAGTCGACCCGGCCGCCTCCGTCGAGGCCGTCCGGGTGCTCCGCAAGGAGGGCGGCAAGACCGGCGACTGGACCCGTCCGGCGGACCGGTCGTGATCCGCGCCCGGGTCGTGGTCGCCTCCAACCGGGCGTCCGCCGGGGTGTACGCCGACACCAGCGGTCCGCTGCTGGTCGCGGGGCTGCGCGAGCTGGGCTGCGAGGTCGACGACCCGGTGCTGGTGCCGGACGGCGACCCGGTCGGTCAGGCGCTGCGTACGGCCCTGGCGGACGGGGTGGACGTCGTCCTCACCAGCGGCGGCACCGGGATCAACCCGACCGACCGTACGCCCGAGGTGACCCGGGCCGTACTCGACTACGAGATCCCCGGCATCGCCGAGGCGATCCGCGCGTACGGTCGGGAGAAGGTGCCGGCGGCGGCGCTGTCCCGGGGCCTGGCCGGCGTGGTCGGCCGGATGCTGGTGGTCAACCTGCCCGGCTCCACCGGCGGGGCGCGCGACGGGCTGGCCGTGCTCGGACCGATCCTCGCGCACGCCGTCGACCAGGTGCGCGGCGGCGACCACTGAGCCTCTTCCAACCTGAACCGCGCGGCGCGCAGGCGCCGCCTCCGACCTCGGCCGACGACGGCCGGCAAGGGGAGGTTGAGAAAGGTTCACCGAGCGCCCTCCAGTAGGCTCACCGGGTGAGCGCCCAACCCGCCGTCGCGCCGGCCGTCGAGGCGCCCGTCGCCTGGGCGGAAGCCAGGGCCCGGGTGTACGCCGTCGGTCGGGCGGACGCGCCCGCCCCCGTCGTGCTGCCGCTGGCCGAGGCGGACGGCACCACCCTGGCCGAACCGCTGTCCCCCCGTACCGACCTGCCCGCCTTTCCGACCTCCAGCGTGGACGGTTGGGCGGTGCGGGGCGACGGGCCGTGGCGCCCGGTGGGCCGGGTGCTCGCCGGCGGAACGCCCGCCCCGCTGACCGAGGACGGGACGGCCGTGGAGATCGCGACCGGGGCGATGCTGCCGACCGGCGCGACCGGCGTGCTGCGGGTGGAGGAGTCGACGGGCGGCGCCGACGGCCGGGTCGCCGGCACGCTGCGGGCGGCCCCGGAGTGGCGTTCACCCGGCGAGGAGGCCCGGGCCGGCGAGGAACTGGTGCCCGCCGGCACCCCGGTCGACCCCGGGCTGCTCGGCCTCGCGGCGTCCTGCGGTCACGACGTGCTGAGCGTGCGGCCCGGCCCGCGCGCGGCCCTGCTGGTCTTCGGTGACGAACTGCTCACCGCCGGCCCGCCCGGCGCCGGCCGGGTACGGGACGCGCTCGGTCCGGCCGTGCCGGCCTGGCTGCGTCGGTACGGCTGCGTGGTCACCGGCGACGACGTGCTCGGCCCGGTGACCGACACGTTGCCCGCGCACGTCGACGCGTTGCGGCGGGCGCTGAGCGTCGCCGACCTGGTCTGCACCACCGGTGGCACGATGCACGGCCCGGTCGACCACCTGCATCCGGCACTGCGTGAACTGGACGCCGACTACGTGATCAACACCGTGGCCGTCCGGCCGGGCTTCCCGATGCTGCTGGCCCGGGTCCGCGGCACCGACGGACGGGCCCGGTTCGTCGCCGGGCTGCCCGGCAACCCGCAGTCGGCGGTCGTCGCCCTGGTCTCCCTGGTCGCCCCCCTGCTGGCCGGGCTGCAGGGGCGCCGCCCACCGGTCCTGCCGGGTGCCACGCTCGCCGAGCCGATCGCGGGCCGCGGCGACTACACCCACCTGGCCCTGGTTCGGATCGACCCGGCCGACAACACCGCCCGTCCGGTCCGGCACGTCGGTTCGGCGATGCTGCGCGGCCTGGCCGGCGCCGACGGGTTCGCCGTCATCCGACCCGGCGAGCGGGGCGAGGTGGGCCAACGGGTCCCGGTCGTACCGCTGCCGCTGCTGCCCGGGGAGCGGACGTGACCGAGCGGACCGGGACACCCGGCGCGCCGCTCGTCGCGGTCACCACCGAACCGCTGGACCTGGCCGCGCACGAGGCGGCGGTGGCCGATCGACGGGCCGGCGCCGTGGTCTCCTTCCAGGGTGTGGTCCGCGACCACGACCACGGCCGGCAGGTCACCCGGTTGGAGTACGAGGGCCACCCCAGCGCGGACGAGGTGCTGCGCCAGGTCGCCGCCGAGGTGGCCGCCGACCCGGCCGTGTACGCCGTCGCGGTGTCCCACCGGCTCGGCCCGCTGGCGATCGGTGAGGTGGCCCTGGTCGCCGCGGTGAGCACCGCCCACCGGGCCGCCGGGTTCGCCGCCTGCGCCCGGCTGGTCGACGAGGTCAAGGCGCGACTGCCGGTGTGGAAGCACCAGATCTTCGCCGACGGTGGCGAGGAATGGGTCAACTGCCCCTGACGCGCGGCCGGCCCGGGCTCAGCGGCCCAGCAGGAGCCGGCGGTCCAGCCGGGCGCTCTCGGCGTAGAAGGCCGGCTCGGCGCCCGGCCGCCAGGGCAGCGCGGCGACGAGCACGATCAGCCCGAGGGCCAGCGAGTTCTCCATCAGCGCACCGAACAGCCCGTCCTGGTAGTGGGACACCGCCGGTAGCTGGTGCTCGTACGCCCAGATCGGGGCGACCAGGAAGAGCAGGTAGAGCCCGAGCGCGGCGACCGCGTGCCGGAGCCCGGTCAGCATCGGGAACCAGATCGGCGCCCGCAGGCCGGGTAGTCCGTTGACGCCGGAGCCGACGGCGAACCCGCCGGCCCGACGAACCGGGGCGCGGCTGGCTCCCCGACGCCGCAGGGTGGCGTCCACCAGCACCACCACCGCCGGGACCACGAAGACGAGGTGGTGCGTCCAGGAGATCGGGCTGATCACGTTGGCGGTGAGCCCGACCAGGGTGAAGGCGGTCAGCTCGTCGCCGTCGGCGTGCGCGTTGGCGGCCCGGGTCAGCCCGACCGCGAGCATCAGCACCGCGAACGCGAGATAGAGCAGGCCGGGCGTCTCCACCGAGTCGTAGAGGCGGGCCAGCACGCCGGCCAGTGACTGGTTGGGCGTCATGTCCGCCGCACCGACCCGGTCGGTCTCCCAGATGATCGTGCTGAAGTACTCCGTCGACTCCCGGCCGGCGATCGCGAAGGTGGCCAGGGTGACCCCGACCGCGGTGCCGATCGCGGTCATCGCCGCCCGCCACTGCCGGGTCACCAGCAGGTAGAAGATGAACAGCGCCGGGGTGAGCTTGACCGCGGTGGCCAGGCCGATGCCGACGCCCGCCCAACCGCCGCTGAACCACAGCCGGCGCAGCGGCCCGTCGCTCCGGCCCACCCGGCCGGCACGCCGGCGCAGCGCCATCAGATCCATCATGATCAGCGCGAAGAGCAGCAGGTTGACCTGCCCGTAGCCGAGCGTCTCGCGGACCGGTTCGAGGGCGGCGGCCAGCGGTACGGCCAGGCCGACGGTGAACCAGAGCGGCCAGTCCAGCCGCGCGGCGACCGGCCGGAGCAGCGCGCCGAGGACCACCGTCAGCGCGGCGACGCTGGCGAGCACGTTGAGCAGGCCGGCGAGGCCGACCGGGAGCGGCGCCATCGGCAGCATGGCCAGCGCCGCGAACGGCGGGTAGGTGAAGCCGAGCGTGGTCCGGGGCGCGACGAAGGCGTACAGGTCGTGGCCGCTGGCCCACCAGGCGACCGCACCGTGGTAGACCTTCATGTCGAAGAAGTTGTACGGCCGGCCGAAGACGCCGATCGCGAGCCAGGCGGCCCAGCAGGCCCCGGCGACGATGCCGATCCGGACGAGGGTCACCCGGTCGAGGGACCAACCACCCCCCGGTACGGCGATAACACGGTCATTCCGTCTCCCGACGGTCGCCGGCATGGTATGGCCACCCCCGTACCGATGTCGTCTTGCCCGCCCAGGTCCTGCAGGGAGCCTAGAACGGCGCGCCACTGAACCGCCTCCCGCGTTATCCGACCGTGTCCGATCCCACACTAGTTCGCGACATTTCAACCGCGTTACCGTACGGCGGGTATTTGCAGATGATTCGCGGCCTCGGTGGGTGAACGGACCGCAACAGCCTGATATAGACGCAGGTCAGCGCAACGGCTCGAGCGCCCGGCGCGGGCCGGTGACGGGGGTCGCCGGGTACGGTCAGCCGGGCAGCCGGCGTGCGGTGGCCGCCGAACGTACCGCGATGCGGGCGTCCCGTTTCGCGGAGCGCACGGCCCGGCGGACCGAGCGGCGGCCGCTGCCGACGGCGTGGCTGGCCCGCCAGCCCAGACCCGGCCGACCCTGGGTGTCCGCCGCGGCGAGCAGCAGGCCACCGAGCATCCCGAGGTTCTTCAGGAAGTGGATCCGGTGCTGGGCCCGCTCCGCCGGGTCGTCGACGGTCCAGTAGGGATGACCGGCCAGCGTGGTCGGGACCAACGTGCCGGCCAGGGCGGCGGCCGCCGGTCGGGTGACGTGGCCGGTGGCCAGCAGCAGCCCCGCGACGAGCTGGACCGCGCCGTTGGCCCGGATCAGGCTCGCGGGCTCGGTGGGCAACCGGGGGTCGACCTTCGCCAGCAGCGGCGAGACCCGGTCGGTCACCGGTTTCGCCTTGGCCACCAGGGCCTCCGGGTTGGACACGGCGCGTGCCCCGCTGATCACGAAGATGCCGCTCAGCATGACGCGAGCGGCGGCGCGTACGGGTCTCATGGGTCAGTCATACCCCGTCCGTGCCGAGTTCACCCCGGCAACCCGCGTTCTGCCCGGGACCGGATCGACCCGCGTCGGCAGGTTGCCCCCACGGAACCGGCCGGTACGGGTACCGTCGCGAAGCGTGACGACTGTGCGGCTGCGTCCGGAGGGACCCGCTGACGGTGCGGCGATCCGACGCGTGGTGGCCCGGGCCTTCGCCCGCCCCGACGCGGGCGAGCCGGCCGAGCCGGGGCTGGTCGACGCCCTGCGGGCCACGCCGGCGTGGCTGCCCGAGTTGTCCATCGTGGCCGAGGCGGCCGGTGAGATCGTCGGTTACGCGCTGCTCAGCCGGGTGTTCGTGGAACCCGGCCGGGTGCCGGCGCTGGCGCTCGGCCCGGTGGCGGTGCTCCCCGAACGGCAACGCCTCGGCTACGGCACCGACGTGGTCCAGGCCGCCCTGGACGCCGCGGCCGACCTCGGCGAACGGCTGGTGGTGGTGCTCGGTGACCCGGCCTTCTACCGACGCTTCGGCTTCCAGCCGGCCAGCCGGTTCGGCCTGGTCAGCCCCTGGGCCGGCCTCGGCGCACCGTGGCAGGCGCTGGTGCTGCCACCCGACGTGAGCGACCCGCCGCCGCCACCCGTCGGCGAGGTCACCTACCCGTCCCCCTGGTCGCTCGTCTGACGCCGGCCGGCCCGGCGGGTCCGGGCGGACGGTCCGGCGGCGGTCAGACCGGTTGGGTACGCAGGTAGCGACCGAAGTGCGGCACGGTGAACGCCACCGTCCCGCGTTCCCCCGAGTAGATCAGCCCCTTCTTGATCAGCGCGTCCCGGGCGGGGGACAGGCTGGCCGGCTTGCGGCCCAGCGAGCGGGCGACCTCGGCGGTGGGCACCGCGGCGTCCATGTCGTCGCGGTGCTCCGGGTTCTCCGGCCCGCCATCCACCAGGGACAGTGCCGCCATCGCCCGCATGTACTCCCGCTCGGCCGGGGTGGCCCGCTCGAAGCGGGAACCGAAGAAGCCCACAGCCAGTTCCGCCTCGGCCTCCGGGGCGGCCACCCGTACGTCCGCCGCCGCGATCGGGGTACGGGGGGCGTGGTCCCAGGTCGCCTTGCCGTACGCCTGCACGAAGTACGGGTAGCCACCCGACTTCTCGTACAGCAGGTCGAGGGCCTTCTGCTCGTACTCGACCTGCTCCCGGGCGGCCGGCGCGCACAGCGCCTGGTCGGCCGCGATCCGGTCCAACCGGTCGATGCGCTGGTAGCGGAACAACCGCTCGGAGTACGACTTGGCGGCCGACAGCACCGCGGGCAGGTGCGGCAGGCCGGCGCCGACGACGATCAGCGGGGCACCCAGCTGGGACAGTTCGTGGCAGGCGGCGCAGAGCCCGGAGACGTCCTCGGGGCCGACGTCCTGCATCTCGTCGATGAACACGGCGATGCCGGTGCCGACGTCGGTGGCGATGCCGGCCGCGTCGGTCAGCAGCTCGACCAGGTCGATCTCGATGTCGCCGGAGTCCGCCCGGCCGACGGCCGCCGGTACGTCGATGCCGGGCTGCCAGCGGTCCCGCAGCCGCGGCGCGGTCCTGCCCCGGCCGGTGGTGCCCTCCCCGGACCGCAGCGCGAACGCCTTCAGCACGCCGAGGAACTCCTCGATCCGGTCGGGGGCGCGGTGCCGGGGTGCCAGTTCCCGGACCGCCATGTGCAGCGCGCCGGCGATCGGCCGGCGCAGCGACTGGTCCGGCCGGGCCTCGATCTTGCCGGTGCCCCAGAGCCGTCCGATGGCCTGCGACCGCAGCGTGTTGAGCAGCACGGTCTTGCCGACGCCGCGCAGGCCGGTGAGCATCAGGCTGCGCTCGGGACGGCTGCGGGCGACGCGTTCCAGGACGATGTCGAACACGTCGAGTTCCCGGCCGCGGCCGGCCAGCTCGGGCGGGCGCTGGCCGGCGCCGGGCGCGTACGGGTTGCGGACCGGATCCACGTCTCGCACCGTATCGGGCGGTCTAGCCGTGCGGCTAGAGACAGGTAGATCCGGCAAGGCGTGTCGCATGTCGACAAAAAACTAGGGCCGTCTAGCGTTCTCGCTAGACGGCCCTAGTTTCAGCTACCGACTACTTGGTGCGCTTCTTCATGCACAGTACGAAGTCGAGGTAGTCCTTCGACGAGTCGTTGGTGTACGTGGTGTCCGTCGCCTTGTTCCCGAACAGCGGGTCGGTCTTGCACTTCTCCTTGTCCGCGGTGAACGGGATCCGGGACAGCACCTCGTACGTGTTCGGACCGCAGGGCACCTTCTTCAGCTTGGCGTCGCTGTCGCTGCCCTCGTTGACCACGCAGTCGCCCTTCTTGAAGGTGACCGAGCTGCTGTCGTCGTCCGCGCTCGGGCTGGGGGTCGGCTCGTCGCTGGCCGACGGCTCCGGGCTCGGCGAGTAGGACGAGCTGGGCGTGGGCCGCGGGTCCGGGCCCTCGGCCGAGTACTTGTTGTAGGCCCAGACGCCGATCCCGCCGCAACCGCAGAGCAGCACCAGCACCACCAGGCCGATGATCAGGGCGATCTTGCCGCCGCCGGACTTCTTCGGCGGTGCCGCCGGCGCGCCGTACGGATCCGGGACGCCCGGCGCGCCGTACGGATTGGCCGGCTGGTCGTACGGGTTGCTCGGCTGACCGTAGGGGTTCGGTGGCTGACCGTACGGGTTGCTGGGCTGACTGCCGTACGGGTTGGGTGCCCCGCTCGACGGCGCGCCGCTGGCCGGTACCCCGCTCGACGGGGGCTGCGTACTGAACGGGGTGGTCGGCTGCTGCGCCCACTGCGGATCGTTCGGTCCGCCACCGGGCGGCGGCGGGTAGCCGCCACCGGGCGGGGGTGGCGGCGGGTAACCCCCACCCGACGACGGGGGTGGCGGCGGGTAACCCCCACCCGACGAGGGCGGCGGCGCCGGCGGGTAGCCACCGCCCGGCGGTGGCGGGGGTGGGTAACCGCCCTGCTGCGGGTTGTACGGGTCTTCGGGTTGGCTCGGGCCGGGCGGTCCGTAGCTCGACATGATTCTCCAGACTGAGGGGTTGGACCAGACTGAGGGGTTAAGAGATCAGCGCTGTTTCAGGCAGAGTACGAAGTCGAGCGTGTCGAGTTCGCTGTTGAAGAAGTACCAGTCCGTGTAGCCCTCGACCTTCGAGCACTTCGTCGTGGCATCCTGCTTGCCGGTGGTCGCTCCGTCAAAACGCCGTAGCACTTCGTACGTCTTCGGTCCGCACGGCGTGATGGCGAGCTTGGGCTTGCCGTCCGCGCCGCCCGCGTTCCGGACGCACTGTCCCACCGTGACGAACCGGGCGTCGGTCGACCGCTCCGGCGTCGGGGTGTTCGCCGGCGACTGCTCCGGCGCGGGATTGCTGGCACCCGCCGTCGTCGCCGGTTCGCCGGTGGTACCGGTGGCCCCGCCGGCGGTCCGGTCCGGGCTGGCCCGGCGGCCGACGAAGTAGACCGCGGCGGCACCGCCACCGACGACCAGCAGGGCCAACGCCACCACCGACGCGACGAGCGGAGCCCGGCGTCGGCGGCCGGCGCGCTCCCGCTCGTCCGGTTGCCAGTCCGGATCCGGCTCCACCGGGTACTGCGGCTCGTAGCGGTGGCTCGCTCCGTAGCCGGCGTGACCGACCGGCGGGTAGGAACGGTGATCGTCCGGCGGGTCGGGTTCGCCGCCCGCCGTCGCCGCCCAGTCACCCTGGTCCCAGCGGTCGTCGGTGGTGTTCCCCCGCTCCCGGCCGCCCCACGGGTCCGCCGGCTGCCCGTACGGGTCGTCGGAGTGCCGCCCGGTCCACGGTTGCCCGGACGCTCCCGGGTACGGCTCCGGAGGCTCGCCGGAGTACCGCCCGCCGGGCGGACCGTAGTTCGACATGAACGTTCTCCCGCACGAGGTGAGGTTCAGCCACCCGAAGGTGGACAGCGCTCAGGTCACCGTAGCGTGGCCGGGCTACTCCGCTCACCCCCGCTCAAGCCCTCTCCGGTGGGGCAACGGCCCACCCGGATCACCGTCCGGATCGGAGTCGTCGCCGGGTGTTGCGCGGGGGCGCTAGTCTGCCGTCCCGTGGTCGTCGCGCAGCCCGTCATCCTGTCCGCGACTGTGCCGCGTGTCACGCCGCCGGCCGCAGCCGGCGTACCGCTCACGGACTGGCCGACCGCACCGGTCCCGGCCGGGACACTCGTGGCACTCGCCGCCGCCGTCGCGCTCGGGGTCGTCCTCGGGGCGCTCGCCCCGGTGGTTGTGTTCCGGCTGTCGGTGCCGGCCGGGACGCCGCCCCGGTCCGGGTGCCCGCGCTGCGCCCACCGCTTCCGGCCCGGCCCGTCCGGGTGGCTCCGGGTGGGTTCCCGGTGTCCCGCCTGCCGGGTCCGGGCCGGCCCGTCCAGCGGGGTGACGTGTCTCGCCGGCGGGCTGTCGTTCGGCGTGCTCACCGCCGTACTGCCGGGGGAGCCGGCGCTGCCGGCGTTCCTCGCGGTGGCCGCCGTCGGCGTGCCGTTGGCCGGGGTCGACCTGGCCTGCCTGCGGCTGCCGGATCCGCTGGTCGGCGGCGCGCTGGTGCTGGCCGCCGGGGGACTGGCCGGTGCGGCCGGGTGGTCGGGCGCGACCGGCCCGGCGCTGCGCGGACTGCTCGCCGGCCTGGCCGGCGCGGCCGGCCACCTGGTGCTGGCGCTGGCGCCCGGCTCCCGGCTGGGGTTCGGCGACGTGAAACTCGCCGGGGTGCTCGGCCTGCTGCTCGGCTGGCTGGGCTGGGACGTGCTGCTGCTCGGCCTGCTGCTGCCGCACCTGCTGGCCGGGGTGGCCGCCGTGGTGCTGCTGTCGACCGGCCGGTCGCGCCGGGACCAGCCGCTGCCGCTCGGCCCGGCGCTGCTCGCCGGCGCCCTGCTCGCCGTGGCGCTCGGCCGCTGACCGGGTCCGGGGTACGGCGGTCGACCGGGCCACGGCCGCGACAGGAGCGGTTGGGAGGCCACGACACGAGCAGTCAGAGCAGGCGGAGTTGGCGGTCCTTCGGGCGACGCGGTTCGCTCTCGCCGAGCCGTTCCAGCAGGCCGGCGTCGATGGCGGACAGGAACGGCGTCGGTACGCAGTCGGCGTCCCGCCCGTGCCGCAACCGGCGCCGGGAATGGCTCAGGTAGAGCCGGTCCTGGGCCCGGGTCATCCCGACGAAGAACAGCCGCCGCTCCTCGGCCACCTGCTCGTCGTCGTTGTCCGTGCCGGGGAACCGCAACGGCAGCAGGCCGTCCTCGCAGCCGACCAGGAACACCACGGGGAACTCCAGACCCTTCGCGGCGTGCAGGGTGAGCAGCGTGACGGCCTCGGCCCGGGGGTCCAGGGCGTCCACCTCGGCGCCGGTGGCCAACTGGCCGAGGAACGCCGGCAGGTCGTCGCCGCAGCGCCGGGCCAGCGGGGTGAGCACCTCGACCGCCGACCAGATGTCGTCCGGTCCGACCCCGCCGGTCGCGTCCAGGGTGGGCGCGGAGAACCGTTCGGCGAGCACCTGCCCGGTCAGCCGGACCCGGGCAGCCAGCGAGCCGGACAGACCGTCGGCGTGCCGCAGTTCCCGGGCGATCGCGGCCACCCCGGGCCGGTCCCGCAACCGGTTGTGCGACCGCTTCTGCACCGGGACGCCGGCCCGGTGCAGCGCGTCGACGATCGGCGCGGCCTGCGCGTCGGTCCGGTACAGCACCGCGATGTCGGCGAACGAGACGGTGCTGGTCCGGCCGTCGGCCCGGCCGGCGTCCATCGACCGGTGGGAGAGCCCGCCGACCAGATCGTCGACCGTACGGACGACGAAGTCCGCCTCGTCCGCCACCGAACCCGCCGGGTAGAGCCCGACCAGCGGTGCCTCCAGGTCCAGCCGGGCCGGGTCCAACCGGCGACCGCGGACCAGCGAGGACGGGGCGATGGCCTGCACGGCGGCGGCCAGGATCGGCGCCGACGAGCGGTAATTCCGGGTGAGCCGGACCAGTCGGGCGTCCACGAAGTCCTGGGAGAACCGCAGGAAGTACGTCACGTCCGCGCCGCGGAACGAGTAGATCGCCTGGTCCGGGTCGCCGATCGCGCACAGGTTGCCGTCCGGCGGGCTGAGCAGCCGAAGCAGTTCGTACTGGGTCGCGTCGACGTCCTGGTACTCGTCCACGAAGATCCACGACCACCGGTCCCGGTACCGCCGGACCAGCGCCGGGTCGTCCCGCAGCACCCGTACCGGCAGGCTGACCAGCTCGTCCAGGTCGACCAGGTCCCGGGCCCGCAGCAGTTTCGCGTACGCCAGGTCGTCGGTGCCGGCCTCGGCGCGGATCTCGGCCCGTTCGGTGTCGTCGGCGATCCGGAAGGCGGCCGGCAGGCCGGCGGCCTTCGCGTTCTCCCGCAGGATGGTCAGCCCCAGCGAGTGGAAGGTGGCCACCGTGACGTCCTCGGCCACCGGCCCGAGCAGGCCGTCCAGTCGGGCCCGCAACTCCTCGGCGGCCCGCCGGGTGAAGGTGATCGCCAGGCAGCGCTCCGGGAAGACGTTGAGTTCCGCGCACAGGTAGGCGATCCGGTGGGTCAGCGTGCGGGTCTTGCCGGTGCCGGGCCCGGCGACGATCAGCATCGGACCGCCCGGGGCGGAGGCCGCGACCCGCTGCATCGCGTCGAGCCGGTCCAGCAGCCCGGTGCCGACCTCCTCCATCCCGACCAGCATCGGTTCGAACGGTTCGTGCGGCGACGGCGGCGGGGCGATCGGGGGCGGCGGCGCGGGCGTCGGCCGGGTCCGCCGCCGGGCCGGCTCACCCGCCGGCCCGGTCGCGGCCTCCCCGGTCGACTTCCGGCCGGTCGCGGCCCGCCCCTTGGCGCCGTCACGCCGGTCGTCCGGCCGCTCGGCCCGGGCCGGCTTCGACCGCGGTACGTCGAACAGCGCGTCCGGTACGTCGAACAGCGCGTCGGCCTGCGGCGCGGCGGCCGACCGGCGCAGCTCGTCCGGCTCGAAGAGCGTGATCACGCCGTACTCGCCGTCGTACCCCGGGATCCGGCGGACCCGGCCGCGGCGGAGCCGGTCGATCCCCTCGGCCAGCGGTTCGCCGCCCGCGCGCCGGATCTCGTCGAGCGGAACGGTGGTGAGGATGGACAGCTCCGGTCCGAGCGCGGCGACCAGCGCGTTGAGCTGGCCCTCGACCGTCTTCGACCGGGGGCCGACGCCGTTGACCTCGCCGAGGATCTCGGCCAGTTGGATCAGGTGGGCCACCGCCGGGGCCCGCTCCGGGCGGTGCCCGGGCGCGCGGTCGGCCAACTCGGCCACCCGGCTGAGCACTCCCACGGTGAGCGGCTTACCGCACTCCGGGCAGATCCCGCCGGCCCGCCGGGTCCGCTCCGGTGACCAGTTGATCCCGCACGCCCGGTGCCCGTCGGCGTGGTACTTCCCCTCTTCCGGGAAGAACTCGATGGTGCCGCGCAGCCCGTCGCCGGTGCGCAGCGCCTCCCGGACGGCGAAGTAGTCCAGGTCGGTGCCGAACACCGTGGCCTCCCGGGCCAGGGCGGGCGGCGAGTGCGCGTCCGAGTTGGAGACCAGGCGGTACCGGTCCAGGCTGGACACCCGCCAGTTCATCGCCGGGTCGGAGGAGAGGCCCGTCTCCACGGCGAAGATGTGGTCGGCCAGGTCGGCGTAGCAGTCGGCGATGGCGTCGAAGCCGGACTTCGACCCGAGCGCGGAGAACCACGGGGTCCAGATGTGCGCCGGCACCAGGTAGCCGTCCGGGCTGGCGGTCAGGGTGATCTCCAGCAGGTCGCGGGAGTCCAGCCCGAGGATCGGCCGACCGTCGGAGGCGAGGTTGCCGATCCGGGCCAGCGCCGTGTTGAACCGGCCCACCGCGTCCAGGTCGGGCAGGTAGACCAGGTGGTGCACCTTGCGGGTGCGGTCGTCCCGCTTGTAGATCGTGGAGATCTCCACGCTGAGCATGAACCGGGGCGGATCGGCCTCGGTGGGGCTGGCCAACCGGGGCGGCAACCGGCGGGCCATCTTCCGCTCGCTCTCCGGGTCGAGCCGGAACAACCCGGGCTCGGCCGGACGCAGCGTCTCCCGCAGATGCGCCAACCAGGCCGGATGGGTGAAGTCGCCGGTGCCGAGCAGCCGGATCCCCTTGCGGGCCGCCCACCACGCCAGGTTGGGCAGGTTCAGGTCACGGCTGCACGCGCGCGAGTACTTCGAGTGGATGTGCAGGTCCGCGACGAGGGGTTCGGCGCCCACGGCGGAGCCGTCGGAGGGAATGGCGCTGAACGGAAGCACGCCGCATCCTGTCACGAGCCGCGCGGTGGCCGCCTGCCGCCACGCGGCGACGTGAGATGCGCTATGCGGACTTGAGTTCCACCAGGGACACCTGCGGCGGTACGCCGACCCGGACCGGTGGTCCCCAGAAGCCGGCGCCGGTGGTGACGTACAACTCCGTGTCGCCGAACCGGGCCCGGCCGGCCACCGCGGGTTGCTGCAACGCCACCACGTAGTTGAACGGCACCACCTGCCCGCCGTGGGTGTGCCCGGACAGTTGCAGGTCGACCCCGTACCGGGCCGCCTCGTGCACCTGGATCGGCTGGTGCGCCAGCAGCACCACCGGCCGGCTCGGGTCCCGGCCGCCCAGGGTCGCCTCGAAGTCCGGACCGGCGGCCACCCCGGTGCCGGTGCCGGACACGTCGTTGACGCCGGCCAGGTCGAGCACCCCACCACGGGCCCGGATCTCCTGCCGGGCGTTCTGCAGCACCCGCAGGCCCAGCCGGTCGACCTCGGCGACCCATTCCTCGACCCCGGAGTAGTACTCGTGGTTGCCGGTGACGAAGAAGCTGCCGTACCGCGAGCGCAGACCGCGCAGCGGTTCCGCCGCCGGGCCCAGCTCGGCCACCGAGCCGTCGACCAGGTCACCGACGACGGCCACCAGGTCCGCGTCCAGGCTGTTGATCAGCGACACGATCCGCTCGGTGTGCGCCCGACCGGCGAGCGGGCCGAGGTGGATGTCGGAGACGGTGGCGATCCGCAGGCCGTCCATCGACCGGGGCAGCTTCGCCAACGGGATCCGGACCCGGTCCAGCCGGGGCGGTGCGAACGCGGTGCGGATCCCGTACCCGGTGATCCCGGCGGCGGTGAGGCCCGCGAAGATGGCCGCCCCGCGGGCCAGCAGCAGCCGGCGGCCGGGGTCGTGGCCGGGGGTCGCCAGGCCGGCGGCGGGCGTCCCGACCGGTCCGCCGGCCGGCCCGACCGGTACGTCGCCGTCGCGTCCCCGACCGTCGCCCGCCTCGGCGACCGGTTCGGCCGGACCGCCCGACCCGACCAGCGCCGGCTCCGCCGCGGACCCGTCCACCCGGGCCGGTGCCGGTTCGGCCGGTCCGCGCCGGGCGGCCGAGAGCCGACGGACCAGCAGCATCGGCAGTTCCAGGACGAGCAGCAGAAGCAGCAGGTAGAACATCAGCGCCAGCCAGACGTAGCCCGGCCAGGCCAGCCAGTACGCGCCGGACTGGGTGCCGATCATGGTGGCCGGGACCAGCAGGGCCAGCGCGAGCACCAGGAAACCACCGATCCGACGTCCCCGGCCGGGTCGGAGGGTGTCCCGGACCAGCCGTTTCCACAGGTAGAGATGGATCAGGCCGGTGACGAGGGCGAGCATTCCCACGAAACCCAGGACGGCGAACACGACAGCCCAGCCCTCTCAGCCGCCCGCGAACGGGGGCAGAACGTCGATGGTGACACCCGCCGGCAGGGGTGCCCGGCGATCATGCCAAGCCGTCCCGTCGACCAGGAAGCTGGCGACCGCGAGCACGCTGGCCAGCCGGTCGCCGTGCCGGCCCGCCAATCCCTCAACGAGGTCGTCCAGGCAGCCGGCGCCCGGGACGGTCTCCTCGCTCCGGCCGGCGGCGGCCCGCGCGGCGGCGAAGTAACGCACCGTCACCGTGGACACGCTCAGCCGCCGATCGCCGACATCGGGCGGGCCGGTTGCAGGAAGCCCGGATCGTCGATGCCGTGACCGGCCCGCTTGCCCCACATCGCGGCCCGCCACCGGTCGGCCAGCTCCGCGTCGTCGGCCCCGCCGCGCAGCGCACCGCGCAGGTCCGACTCGGTGGTGGCGAAAAGGCAGTCGCGTACCTGGCCGTCGGCGGTGAGCCGGGTGCGGTCGCAGTCACCGCAGAACGGGCGGGTGACGCTGGCGATCACGCCCACCCGGGCCGGTTGTCCGGCCGCGTCGGTGTGCCCGGCCACCAGCCAGGTCTCGGCCGGCGCGGCGCCGCGTACGGCCGGGTCGGGCAGCAGGGTGTGTTCGGCGCGCAGCGCGGCGAGGATCTCCTCGGCGGTGACCATCCGGTCACGGTCCCAGCCGTGCTGGGCGTCCAGCGGCATCTGCTCGATGAACCGCAGTTGGTAACCGTGCCGCAGGGCGAACCGGAGCAGTTCGGGCGCCTCGTCGTCGTTCACCCCGCGGATCAGCACCGCGTTGATCTTGACGGGGGTCAGTCCGGCCGCGACGGCACCGGCCAGCCCGGCCAGCACGTCGGCGAACCGGGAGCGGCGGGTCAGCCGGGTGAACCGCTCCGCGTCGACGGTGTCCAGCGAGACGTTGACCCGGTCCAGGCCGGCCGCCCGCAGCGACCCGGCGACCCGGTCCAGGCCGATGCCGTTGGTGGTGACCGACAACGTCGGGCGCGGGGTGAGGGCGGCTGCCGCCGCGACGATGTCCGGCAGGCCGGGCCGGATCAGCGGTTCGCCGCCGGTGAACCGCACCTCGGTCACGCCGAGCCGTTGCACGGCCACCCGGATCAGCCGGCTCACCTCGTCGTCGGTGAGCAGCTCCGGCTTGGGCAGCCAGGACAGCCCTTCGGCCGGCATGCAGTACGTGCAGCGCAGGTTGCACCGGTCGGTGAGCGACACCCGCAGGTCGGTGGCGACCCGGCCGTACCGGTCCGCCAGGGCGCCTTCATGTGGTCGCTCGATGGTCACCGCTCGACGGTAGCGCGTCAGGCGCGCAACGCGGCGTCCGCCGTGGCGCGTACCGAGTCGCGGTAGCCGGCGCCGAAGATCGCCGTGTGCACCAGCATCAGGTGCAACTGGTGCACCGGCAGCCGGGCCTGCCAGCCGTCGGCCGGCGGCCAGGCCTCCCGGTAGGCGGCGAGGATCCGGTCAGCGTGCGGCGCCCCGCCGAAGAGCGCGAGCTGGGCCAAGTCGGTCTCCCGGTGCCCGCCGTGGGCCGCCGGGTCGACCAGCCAGACCCGCCCGTCGGCGGCCCAGAGCAGGTTGCCGGGCCACAGGTCGCCATGGATCCGGGCCGGCGGCTCGGCACCGCCGTACCGGTTCTGGTTGAGCCCGGCGATCACCTGCTCGACCAGCTCGACGTCCGCGGCGGAGAGCGCGCCGTTGTCGACCGACAACCGCAGGTACGGCGTGAGCCGGCGCTCGGCGAACCAGGCCGGCCACGGCCCGGTCGAGGGCGTGTTGTCCTGCGGCAGCGTGCCGATGAAGCCCGGCCACTGCGCGCCGAACGCCGGCGCGCCGGCCCGGTGCAGCGCGGCCAGGTCCCGGCCGAACCGCTCGGCCGCCGCCGGGTCGGCCGCGCCCGGCTCGATCCACTCCAGGGCCAGCAGCTCCGGCAGGTCCGCGAGCACCTCGGGCACCGGGACCGCCCCGGCCGCCCGGAGCCAGCGCAGCCCGGCGGCCTCGGTGGTGAAGAATCCCTCGGGTACGGCCTTCCCCTCGGGCAGCGACTTGGTGAAGACCGAGTTGCCGTCGTCGAGGGTGAGTCGGGAGGCGACGCAGCTGTCACCGCCCGCGACCGGCGTCTCCCGGATCCGTTGGTGGGTCAGGAAGGTGGGCAGGTGCCGCGGGTGGGTCCGGAGGTACGCCAGGTCCATCCGGGCACGGTATCTCCCACCGGACCGGACGCGTGCGTGTCCCGCGCCCGAGTTCCGGACGGACGGCGGTGCCCCGATGAGCTGGCCGATTACTCAGCGTCCTGTGGATAACCCCGCGTGTCGTCCACAGGCGGTGACGGGTGGGTGGCGGACGGGTCACCGTCCGACCAGGCTGCCGGCATGACCTCGACCGACCGGACCACGCTGGCCGTCCGTTCCCCCGCCGACCTGATCGCCGCCGTGCCCTTCCTGCTCGGCTTCCACCCGGCCGACAGCGTCGTGGTGGTGGCGCTGCGCGGCAAGCGGGTGGTCTTCGCCGCCCGGGCCGACCTGCCCGAACCGGGTGACCGGGCCGGCGCCGACACCGCGGCCGGCTACCTCGCGGACGTGATCGGCCTGCAACGGGCCGACGCGGCGCTGGTTCTCGGGTACGGACCGGCCGAGCGGGTGACGCCGGTCATCGACACGGTCGGCACGGCGGTGGACCTGGCCGGGCTGTGCGTCCTCGACCTGCTCCGGATCACCGACGGCCGGTACTGGTCCTACTGCTGCACGGATCCGGGCTGCTGCCCGCCGGACGGGGTGCCGTTCGACCCGTCCGCCAGCGAGGTGACCGCGACGGCCGTCTTCGCCGGTCAGGTGGCCCTGCCCGACCGGACCGCACTGGCCGCGCTGGTCGCGCCGGTCGAGGCGGCGGCCCGGGACGCGATGCGGCAGGCCACCGAGCGGGCCGAGGACCGCCTCGTCACCCTGCTGGACACCGCACCGGCCGGCGATCTGCTCGGCGGCCGGGCGGTACGGGACGCCGGCGCGGCCGCGGTGCGCGCGGCGCTCGACCCGACCCGTGATCCGGCCGGGCTCAGCGACGACGAGGTGGCCTGGTTGAGCCTGCTGCTACGGCACATTCCGGTCCGCGACCACGCCTGGGAACACACCGACGGTGAGGAGCGGCACCTGGCGCTCTGGACGGACGTCCTGCGCCGGGCCGACCCCGAGCTGGCCGCCGCGCCGGGCTGTCTGCTCGCCTTCGCCGCCTGGCGGTGTGGGCAGGGCGCGTTGGCGGTGGTGGCCCTGGAACGGGCCCTGGCGGCCCAGCCCGACTACTCGATGGCGCTGCTGTTGGACGACGTTCTCCGGCGCGGCGTGCAACCCTCGGCCCTGGGCGCCTGGCCCAAACCGCCCGCGCCGGGCCCGCGCCGCCGCAGGTCCCGGCGCCGCCGTCAGCGCCGAGGCAGCGGTTGACCCGGTAGCGGCCCGGCTGCCGACCGGTGCCAACCGGCTGGTCGACCGGTGCCGGTCGGCGGTCGGCCCGGCGAGGTGTCAGGTCGTGATGCGTTCGGGGCCCGCGTAGACGTTCATGGTGCGGCCCCGGAGGAAACCGACGAGCGTCATCCCCGCCTCGGCGGCCAGGTCGGCGGCGAGCGTGCTCGGGGCGGAGACCGCCGCCAGCACCGGAATGCCGGCCATCCACGCCTTCTGGGTCAGCTCGAAACTGGCCCGCCCGGAGACCAGCAGGACGTGTTCCCGCAACGGCAGCCGGGCATCCCGGACGGCCCAGCCCACCACCTTGTCCACCGCGTTGTGCCGGCCCACGTCCTCCCGCAGCACCACCAGCTCGCCCCCGGTGGTGAACAACCCCGCGGCGTGCAGCCCGCCGGTGCGGTCGAACCCCCGCTGCGCGGCACGCAGCCGGTCCGGCAGGTCCGCCAGGGTCGCGGCCGGCAGGCGTACCGGGTCGGTGGCCACGTCGTACTGCGAGCGGGTGCGGACGGCGTCGATGCTCGCCTTGCCGCAGATCCCGCACGAACTGGTGGTGTAGAAGTTCCGGGCCGGATCGGTGGCCGGCTCCGGCACGCCCGGCGCCAGCACCACGTCGACCACGTTGTAGGTGTTCGGCGCGTTGTCGCCGGCGCAGAGCTGGGCGGTCGACACGTCCTGCGCCGACCGGATCAGCCCCTCGGTGAGCAGGAACCCGATGGCCAGGTCCAGATCGTCGCCGGGGGTACGCATGGTCACCGCGAGCGGTCGCCGCCGGCCCGGTCCGGGCGGACCGACCCGGATCTCCAGCGGCTCCTCGGTGGCCAGGGTGTCCGGCCGGCGCACCGCCGCCGCCCCGCCGTCGCCGTTCACGGCGGCGTCCAGGTCGATCCGGAGCACCCGCCGCCGATCACTGGCCCGTCCCATGCTCCCCATCCTGCCCCGCCCGCACCGGTCCCGCCCGATCGGGCGGAACACCCGTCCGGCACTGGGCTCGTCCCTGGCTACCGTGGGCGGGTGGAGCGATACGCGGTCGTGGTGTTGGCCGGTGGTGCGGCCCGCCGGATGGGCGGGGCGGACAAGCCCGCCGTACCGGTCGGCGGCCGGCCGATGCGCGACCGGGTCCTGGCCGCCGTCGCCGACGCCACCCCTCGGGTCGTGGTGGGCCCGCCGACGACCCTCCCGCCCGGCGTGCTGTCGACCCGGGAGGAACCGGCCGGCGGTGGGCCGGTCGCCGCCGTCGCCGCCGGACTCGCACTGGTCGACCCGGGTACGCCCGTGGTCGCCGTGCTCGCCGCCGACCTTCCACTGCTCACCACCGAGGCGGTCGGCACCCTGCGGCAGGTCCTGGCCGGCCCGGTCCTGGACGGGGCGTGTTTGGTCGACGACCGGGGGCGCCGGCAGTTCCTCTGCGGAGTGTGGCGACAGGCGGCGTTGCGCTCGGCGCTGGACCGGTGCCGGGCCGGTCGGGGCGGCACCCTCACCGGTGCAGCGATGCGCGGCCTGCTGGCCGACCTGCGGGTGGCCGACGTGCCCTGGACCGCATCCGGACCACCGCCGTGGTTCGATTGCGACACGGATGACGACGTACGCCGCGCGGAAGGCTGGAGCCGTTGAACGAGCTGGACCGCTGGTTGGCCGCGGCCCGGGCCGAACTCGGCCTCGACGCCGACGAGATCCCGACAACGCTGGTGCTCGACGTGGCCCGGGACGTGGCCCACCAGGTGCTGCGTCCGGGCGCGCCGGTCACGGCGTACCTGCTCGGGCTGGCCGTCGGTCGCGGCGCCGACCCGGCGGAGGCGGCGGCGAAGCTGACCGCCCTGGCCCGGGACTGGACGGCCGACTCGGCCGCCGGAGACCTGGACCCGGCACACCACACCCGCCCGCCGGGCCCCACGGCCTGACCCGACCGGGACGCCGGCCCGAGCATGGATGATGGGCAGGTTGGTTGAGTGCAGTTCGTGCTGCTGGAGCGACAAGAACTGTGCACGGCATGGCCCGCCGACCAACGGTGTCGCGTCAATGCTCAGAGTTTGTGCGCATCCAGTGCGGTCCCGGTGACACCAGATGCGCACAAACCGTGGGCAGCGGTCAGGCGGGTGTCAGGTCCAGGAGGGCGATCGCCGCTGGTAGGTCGGGAGCGCTGGCGAGCAGGTGAGCACCGTCGTCGTCATGCCGGTGGAGGGCGCAGCCCGACCGGTCGACGCGTACGGTGAGGAGTTCGCCGGGAAAGTGGTGCGCGAGCCGCGCGATGAGCTCGCCCGGCGCGGCGACCGGCCGGGGGAACGGCGTCTGTGGGACCGGGATCGGCTGGTGCGGGTTGGCCGGCACGCTCGCAGCGAGCGCGAGTTCGAGGAATTCCAGGCAATAGGCGACCGCCGCGGCCAGGCTCGGTTGGTGCGGCGAATTGACCCGGTATGCCGGCAGGTCCGGGGCGGCGACCTCGACCCGCCAGCACACGCCGTTGGCGGGCTGTTCCGGCCGAGGAAGACCTGCCAACCGTCGAGACCCCAGCGCCCCAACGACGCCGCGACCAACGCGTCCCGGCGGTCCGGGGGCAGGTCGGGCCGCCACTCCCGGGGCAGCGACAGGACCCCGTCATGAAACGGTGAGCGCCGTGGCGCCGACCGCGTCGGCCAGCTGCCGGACGACCGGTGCGAGGGCGATTTCCCAGCCACCTCGGGACGCCGGCCGCGGCTCGACCCCACCGGGCGTGAGGCTGGCCGAGGCAACGGCGCCGGTGTCGGCGTTGACCACGGTGAGGACGAGCTGCGCCCGGCGTACGCCCCGCTGGCCGCAGTGGTGACACGCATTGGCCACGGTGCCGTCACCCCGGCAGAGTTCGCAGTCGCGGTACGGCTTCCGCTCGGCACGCTGATCGGCCTCGACCAGGAACCGATCACCGCGGGAAACACACCCGCACGTACCGAGCGTGAAGGTCAGGCCCTGGCAGTGCGCACAGGTCACCACGGTCGGCCCGGTCATCGCCGTACCCGTGCCGCGCAGACCGACTCGTGCTCCGCCCGCAGCGCGCACCGCCGGCCGCCGTCGAGCAGTCGATCGCAGTAGACCCGATGCCGTACGTCCTGCTCATCCTCCTGCGACACGGTGGTCTCGCCGGGATCGAGTGGGGCCAGGAAGGTCAGCGCCCGCACCGCGGTGCGGGCCAGGATCCGGGCGTGGGCCAGGCTGGTCACACTCGCCGGCAGATGGATGACGTAGCGCATGTGCGGGGGCGGTTCCTTTCCGCTCGACGACCTCGCTTCTCGGTTGTGCTGGATGGGGCGGCCCCGCCGTCTCGGGCCCGGCGGGGCCACCCCGCCCCACCCACCCGCAGCCATTCCCGGCGAGTACGGACGAACAGGGCCGCTTGCTGATGGGTCGGGACGGGCAACTGGGAGAACGCCGACCGTCCCGACCAACGTGGTGAGTGTCGCCAGCACGAGGTGCCAACCAGCCGCAGGCGCTCCATCACCTTCAGTGAAGCTAGCGACCTGCAGTACCTACATCAAAACCCTCAAAAGCATCACCTATGTCAAATGCGGTACATGCGTTGCCTACGTCGGTGCGATGATCGATACTGGTCGGGCCAACCGACCGCAGGGGATCCGTCGTGCCTATTCCGCCGACCATGGATGAGTTGATCGCCGACCTCATCAGTCGTATTGACAGCGGCGAGTTCGAGCCCGGCTCGCAGCTGCCATCGGGTCAGCAACTTGCCGATCACTATGATGTTTCGCCTTCGACCGTTCAACGCGCAGTGGCCACCCTGCGGAAACGTGGACTCTTGGTCGGTCGTCCAGGTCGGGGCGTCTTCGTTGCCGAGTCCAGGCGATAGCTCGACGCTGTGGTTCCAGCAGTTTCCCCGACAATGCTGCCTCCTCATCGGTGGGTTACAGCAAGTTCCCCGACATT
The DNA here is from genome assembly GCF_042650605.1 of Micromonospora zhanjiangensis. Classification (NCBI taxonomy): domain Bacteria; kingdom Bacillati; phylum Actinomycetota; class Actinomycetes; order Micromonosporales; family Micromonosporaceae; genus Micromonospora; species Micromonospora zhanjiangensis. The sequence goes on from NZ_JBHSBN010000006.1 coordinate 183,997, forward strand.
GCCGCTTCGCCGCCGTTAGAGGAGTCGGTGCCGGAGTTCGGGTATGACCGGAGCGGGTGTCGGGTAGCTGTCGATGGGGGTCCGGGCCGTCCCGTTCCGGCGGGTCGCTGGGTAGGGTGTGGGCTCGACGGACGGAGGCGATCATGACGGCAGAGAACACCACGGCGCCCGGCGCCGGGCGCGGCCCGGTCGAATCGTCCGAGCCGAAGCAGGCCGAATCGTCCCAGCCGAAACAGGTCGAGCCGTCCGAGGCGCACGAGCTGATCCTGCTCGACGAGCCCAGCAACGCCGACCTGCGCGGCAAGGTGATCGAGGCGTGGCAGGAGTTCGCCCGGGCGCTGGCCGGTTGCCTGCGTACCCTGCCGACCGGCGCGAACATCGAGCTCACCCTGGACCCGACCGCCTCCGGCACCGGGGACGCCGTCTACTCGGTCAGCGTGGAGGTCGGCGCGGACGGGCAGATCGGCGCTCGGGCCGTCGGCAACGCCGTACTGCCGGCCGGGTTCCGGTTGGACCGGGCGGCGGTGGCCGACATGGTGGCTCTGGGGTGGTCGCCGCCCGGGGTGATCGCCGGCAGCGGCGAGCACTTCGGCCTGCGCGGCAGCACCGGCGACGCCGGAAAGCTGGCCACCACCATTTCCCGCACCCTGCGGGACGTGTACGGGGCGCCGCATCCCGCCTTCCTGGTGTACCTGGCGCACGACGCGCGGGACGAGACGCTCCCGGTCGCGCCGCTCGGCACCGCCCGGGCCGAGGTCGCGCCGGACGAGAACTTCGAGGCGGACCTGGACGAGGCGTTGGCGGCCGCGGCCCTCGCCACCGACGGCGACGACGACGAGGTGCTGAGCCTGGACGAGCGGGTACGCACCGTGGTCTCGGCGATGCTCAAGTCGGAGCCGGAGAGGCTCCAGGTGGATTCGGACGGCGACATCAACATCCGGGCCGGCTCGGCGATGGTCTTCGTCCGGGTACGGGACAACCCGCCGCTGGTGGACGTCTTCTCGCCGGTGCTGACCGAGATCGAGCCGACCGAGCAGCTCTACGTGAAGCTGTCCGAGCTGACCAACCGGATGCCGATCGGTCGGCTCTACTGCACCCAGGACACCGTCTGGGCCTCGATCCCGGTCTTCGGCCGGAACTTCCAGGCGACCCACCTGATGCTCGCCGTCCAGGTGATGACCGGCCTGGCCGACGAGCTGGACGACCGGTTGCTCGGTGAGTTCGGCGGCAAGCGGTTCTTCGGCGAGGGCGACAAGCCGGCACACCGCGACCCCGGTGAACACCGCACCGGCATGTACCTCTAGGGATGTTGGCGCGAAACGGCCCTTCCGTGGGCCGCTCCGCGCCAGGATATTGCCGCCACCGGCCGGATGGGTGGGGTCAGGTCAGGGGGAGCCAGGTGAGGGGGCGGAGGGTGGTCAGGTCGTTGGCCTGCAGGGCCTGACCGGAGAGGGTCCACAGGGTGCCGCCGATCACCAACGAGCGACGGATGCTGCCCCCGTCCCATCCGCTGGCCTCGGCCGCCGGGTGGTTCACCGTGCCCACCTCGGTGATGCCGGTGTCGGTCACCCGCAGCGCCGTGACGCCACCGGGGCGTCCCGACGGGCCGCCGGTAGGCACCACCAGCAAGCCGGTGGCCGGCCAGTAGAGGAAGGCGTGCGGTTCCCGCTCCGCTTCCGACCACGGGCTGTCGAGTTGGTGGCGGGCGAGTTGGACGGGCCGGGTCGGGTCCCGCACGTCGAACAGGGAGACCTGGGTGCCCCGTACCTGGCCCGTGGCGGACGCCTCCTGCCCGATGCCGAGCAGGCGGTCACCGTCCAGCGGGTGCAGGTAGCTGGAGTAGCCGCTGATCTTCAGCTCGCCGGTCACCCGGGGCGCGGCCGGATCGCGCAGGTCGAGGGTGTAGAGCGGATCGGTCTGCCGGAAGGTCACCACGTATCCGACCGGGCCGTCGAACCGTACCGACTGGATCCGTTCGCCCTTGCCGAGTCCGGTGACCCGGCCCGTCTCCCGCAGCGTGCCGCCGTCGGTGCTCAGCACGTACACGGTGGAGCTGGAGGTCGGGCTCGGGCCCCAGGTGACGCCGGTGGTGGTGGCGACCCGGAGGTGGCCGTTCCAGGCCGAGAGGGCGTACTGGTTGATCAACCAGCCGGGCACCTTGGCGGAGGTGACGTAGCGCGGCGGCCCGGGTCTCGACACGTCGAAGCGGTGGATCAGGGTCCGCTGTTCCGCAGACCAGTTGGCGGGTGCGACCTTCGGAGCGTCACCACGGGAGCCAGGTCCCGCTTCCGGAACGGCCGGCGGAAAGGACCGCCACCGGTCGTCGCTGGCGACGTAGAGTTCGCCGGCCGTGCCGTAGACGGTGTTGCCGTCGGCGAGCACCGTCGCCGGGTCGCCGTCGGTGAGCGCCGTCGCCGCCAGATCGAAGCTGAGTACGGTGACCAGAGTGGCGCCCGAGTACTCGTCCGGCCGGCTGAGCCGCTCGCACGGCACCCGGCCGGTGCTGGTCCGCCCGCCCGCGGTCACCTGGTACCGGGGCAGCCAGTCCGCCACCGTGGAACGGTCGATGACGGCCCGGTTGGCGGCGATCCGGCCGGCGTCGTCGCCGTCCGGTCGGGCCGGGAAGATCAGCCGTGGCGCGGACCGGACGACGACCCGCGCGGTGCCGTCGACCTGGCGGGCGTCCAGCACGGTGCCGTCGGTGCGGTACTCGCCGAGCACCTTCGGCGCGCCGGTCAGCTCCACCAGGACCAGCCGGGGACCGGTGATCTGGTCCGGGCCCGGTGGGTCGACCGGCGGCACGGGCTTGCTCACACCACTGCCGGGCCCGGCGGGAGCGGGCCTGATCGCCGGGCCGGCCGCTCCGCCCGCCGGCCGGGCGACGCCGGCCGGTCGGCCGGCGCTCGACACGAGCACCAGCGCCCGGTCGCCGTGCAGCAGCAGGTCGACCGCCTGGTAGCGGATCGGGTCGGCCGGCCCGGTGGTGAGGTCCAGCCGCCCGGTCACCCGCCGGGCCACCGGATCCACCACCCGCAGTACGCCCCGCTGGACCGTGACGATCCGCCGACCGTCAGTCTTTACCAGGTCCGGCTCGTCCACCCCGGCCTCGTGCACCGTGGTGGTCGAGTGCCCGGCTTCGGCGGGCGCCGGTCGGGCGGCACCGGCGGGCGCCGCCTCGGCGGCGTCCTTCGCGATGCCGGTCCGGGCCCCGCCGGCGATCACATCTGCGCCGTCCGCGCCCGGCAGTCCCCACGGCGTCACCGCCGCCTTCGCGGCGGCCCGCAGCCCGGCCAGCGCGTCGGCGCACGAGTCGAAGGCGACCAGGCGTAGCGCGGGCGCGGGTGAGCCGACCGTGGTCGGTCGGTCCGCGGTGCAGCCGGCCAGCACGGTCAGCGTGCCGACGAGTGTGACACCGACGGCCCGCGCCCGCCGGTTCCCCCATGCCGAAGTCATGCCGGGTTGGACGACGACAGTCCCGGCGACGTTCCACAGCCTGTGGATGGAACATGTGTACGACGGGTCGAGTCGCTGCTCAGCTCGGGGCCGGCACCACCGTCGGCGAGTCGACCAGCCGGGACAGCACGATCATGCTCCGGGTCGAGGTGACGAACGGCTCGGCGCGCAACCGCTCCAGCGCCTGCTCCAGATGCGCGATGTCGGCGGCGCGCAGGTGGACCAGGGCGTCCGCCTCGCCGGAGACGGTGTACGCGGCGATCACCTCGGGGTGTCGCCGGGTCGCGACGGCGATCTGGGCGGGGGTGGTCCGCCCGGTGCAGAAGAGTTCCACGAACGACTCGGTGGTCCAGCCCACCGCGGCCGGCTCGACCACGGCGGTGAACCCGCGGATGACGCCCGCCGCCCGCAACCGGTCGACCCGTCGCTTGACCGCCGGGGCGGACAGCGCCACCCGGCTCCCGATGTCCGCGTACGACGCCCGCGCGTCGGCGACGAGCAACGCAATGATCCGCTGGTCCACGCCGTCTATCTGCAACGTTTCGCCTCTCGCGAGCAATGCTTCTGGCTGTTACCGAGCATCTACGGTATCTACCCTTGGTGTCCGTGAACCAGGAACGCACGCCGCGAAAGCGGACATATCTCATGTCCCCGCCGGAACATTTCGCGGTGGAGTACGCCATCAACCCGTGGATGGACACGGAGACGCCGGTGGACGCCGGCCTGGCCCTGAAGCAGTGGGAGGGCCTGCGGGAGACGCTGGCCGGGTTGGGGCACACCGTGCACGTGCTGCCGGCCGAGCCGGGCCTGCCGGACATGGTGTACGCGGCGAACGGCGCGTTCGTGGTCGACGGGGTGGCCTACGGCGCCCGGTTCAGGCACGAGCAGCGGGCCGCCGAGGCGACCGCCCACCGCGCCTTCTACGAGTCGGGGGACTGGGGCTTCGTCGCGCCGAGCGAGACCAACGAGGGCGAGGGCGACTTCGCCTACCTGCCCCGGGCGTACGGCGGGTTGATCCTCGCCGGGTACGGGTTCCGGACCGAACCGGCCGCGCACGCCGAGGCGCAGGAGGTGCTGAACCGGCCGGCCGTGTCGCTGCGCCTGGTGGATCCCCGGTTCTACCACCTGGACACCGCCCTGGCCGCGCTCGACGACCAGCGGATCACGTACTTCCCGGGGGCCTTCTCGGTGGCCTCGCAGAAGGTGCTGGCGCAGCTGTTCCCGGACGCGGTGCTGGCCGACGAGGTGGACGCGTTCGCCTTCGGGCTCAACCTGGTCAGCGACGGCCGGAACGTGGTCCTGAACAGCGAGTCCACCGGCCTGGCCGGCAAGCTGGAGGCGGCCGGCTACACGCCGGTGCTTGTCGAGTTGGGCGAGCTGAAGAAGGGCGGCGGCAGCGTCAAGTGCTGTGTCGCCGAGCTGCGCCCCTGACGCCGCCCGGCGCCCACCCGGGCGGCCGACACCGCCGGCCGCGGCCCGTGCCGGCTGGGCCGACCCGGGCCGCGGACCGGACGGCGGTCCGGTCCGCGGGCCGGCTCAGCCCAGCGCGGTCAGTTCGTTGATCAGTACGTTCGACAGCGTCTCGCCGTCCCGCTGCACCCGGCGCAGGTACCACTTCTGCTGAGGGGTCCGTGGCTGGTTGAACTGCCAGCTGCCGCGCGGGCTGTCGATCTGACCGATCTGGCCGATGGCGAGGTTGATGTCCTGCGGCGTCGGCCGGTCCCCGGCGATCCGGATCGCCTTGTTGAGCACCTGGGCCGCGTCGTAGGACGCCATCGCGTACGTGGTCGGCTCGGCGCTGTGCGCCTTGCGGAAGGCCGAGGCGAAGACCCGGTTGGCCGCGTTGTTGATGTCCGCCGAGTAGTTCAGCGCGGTGATGATTCCCTCGGCCTCGGCCGGCCTCAGCTCGGTCAGCACATTGCCCTCGGTGAGGAAGCCGGAGCCGAAGATCTGCTTGCGGTACCCGGCGGCGTGCAGTTGGCGGAGGAACTCGACGGCCGCCGTGCCGGCGAAGAAGCAGTAGACCGCGTCCGGGTCCTGTTGGAGCAGCCTGCTGATGTCGGCCTTGAAGGTGTTCTTGCCCGGGTTGGTGATGTATTCGGTCCAGACCGGCTCGGCCAACCGCGGGTCGGTCGCGCCATCGCCGAAGGACTGCTGGAAACCGCGGACGGCGTCGGTGCCGCCCGTGTACTGCGGGGAGATGATGCTGACCCGGCCGCCGGCTCCGCGCCGCTGGCTGGGCGGCAACTTGCTCAGGTACTCGGCGACGTACGGGCCCAGCGCCTTGCCCGGCTCGTCGTTGACGAACGACGTGCGCCAGATGTAGACGACGCTCTGCAGGTTGGTCGGCGAGGCGTTGGAGCCGATCAGCGGCACCCTCGCCTGCTCGATGGTGTCCCGGACGCCGAGCATGACCGGCGAACTGACCACGCCGGTGAGGGCGTGCACGTTCTGGCTCAGCAGGCTGTCCGCGGCGGCCTTGCCGGACTGCGCGCTCTCGCCCTCGTCGGCGACGACCAACTCGGCCGGGTGACCGCCGAGCCGCTTGTCGTTGAGGTCGAGGAAGAGTTGGAAGCCCCGGATCAACTCGTCGCCGATGGGCTTGTAGCCGCCGGACTTGGGGGCGATCATTCCGATTTTGATCGGGTAGTCGCTGGTCGCGTCGTCGACGTCGGCGGCGGTACCGCCGGCAGTACCGCACGCCGAGGCGAGACCGGTGGCGCCGAGGGCGGCCATGAGTTTGAGGGCTTGCCTACGGTCTAGCGGCGACACGGATGGTCCTCCCCAGGGTTTGCGGGGCCTTGTCCAGCCCCTCCGGCGTTCTACCCGCTCGACGACGCGCCGTCAATGCCACTGATCATGGGTTGAGTTCACGCAGCGCGTCGAGCACCCGGGGCCAGGCCGGAGATTTCGGGTCTATAAGACCGAAATGTTCGCAATCGGGAAGTTCGATTAGTCGGATATTACCGCCCAGTCGGCGGCTCTCGGTGACATAACGACGGTTCATCTCCGGCGGTACCTGCTGATCGAGGCCGCCGTGGACGACCACGGTCCGTGCCGTCGTCGGTGACATTTGGTGCGGATCGACGGCGGCGTACCGGTCCGGGAACTCCTCCGGTGCGCCGCCGAGCAGCGCCGCGACCGCGCCACCGTCCAGGTCGAGGCGGTACGCCGCGACCAGGTCCGACACCGGCGCCAGCGCGAGTACGCCCCGGGCCCGGCCCGGCTCGGCGGCCCACCAGAGCGCCAACTGCCCACCGGCGGAGTGACCGAGCAGGATCGGTGGTCCGGCAGCCACCCGGACGCCGGCGTCGGCCAGCAGACCGGGCAGCGCCGTCAGGCCGGCCGCCACGTCGTCCAGGGTGCCGGGCCAGCCACCCCCCGGTGCGCCGGTGCGCCGGTACTCGAGCTGGGCGACCGGGTAACCGCGTCCGGCGAGGTCCGCGGCGAGCGGCCCGGTGTGCCCGCGGTCGTACTCCGAGCGCCAGAACCCGCCGTGGATCACCACGACCGGCGGCAGCGGTGCGCCGCCGGCCGGCCCGGCCGGCAGTCGCAGGTCGACCACCTGGTCGGGATGATCGCCGTAGCGCAGGGTCGCGTCCGGGGCGGGCGCGGGCCGACTCAGCACCGCGCGCGGGTCGGTGGTCATGGCCGAGACGGTAACCGGTCGCACGGTGAGCCGCCCCACGGTCCCGGCGCGCGTGCCGTACGCCCGCTGCGGGAAGATGACAGCCATGAGCGAGCGTGAGACTTCCCCGCAGGAGGAGGCGGACGGTCGGCCCGCCACGGTGGTGGTGATGGGGCCGGACGGACGTCCGATCGGCACCGTGCAGGCCGACGGTGACCCGCAGACCGAGGACCCGGCCCGCCTGATCGAGCAGCCGGCCAAGGTGATGCGGATCGGCAGCATGATCAAGCAGTTGCTGGAGGAGGTGAAGGCCGCGCCGCTGGACGAGGCGAGCCGGCAGCGGCTGCGCGAGATCCACCAGCGGTCGATCGTCGAGCTGGAGGACGGCCTGGCCCCCGAACTGCGCGACGAGTTGGAACGGCTCTCGCTGCCGTTCACCGAGGACGCGCCGCCGAGCGAGGGGGAACTGCGGATCGCCCAGGCCCAGCTGGTCGGCTGGCTGGAGGGACTGTTCCACGGCATCCAGGCGGCGCTCGTCGCCCAGCAGATGGCGGCCCGGGTGCAACTGGAGCAGATGCGGGCCGGCGGCCGCGCCGCCCTGCCGATGGGTCCCGGCGGGGTGGGCATGATGCCGGGCGTACCCGGGGGTCAGCCGCCGTCGGGCGAGGGCCACAACACCGGCCAGTACCTGTAACCCACCCGCCGCGACCTCCGGCCGCGGCGGGTGGCCGGGGGTCAGCCCGCCTCGCGGCGGGACAACGTCTCCAGGTACGCGGCCACGCCGTCCTCGTCGTTGGAGAGCGTCACCTCGTCGGCGATCGCCCGGACGGCGGGGTGCGCGTTGCCGACCGCCACCGCCCGACCGGCCCAGGTCAGCATCGGTACGTCGTTGGGCATGTCGCCGAACGCCACCACCTGGTCGGCGCCGATGCCGTGCCGGTCGGCCAGCCAGGCCAGCCCGGCGGCCTTGGTCACCCCGGCGGCGGAGATCTCCACCAACCCCGAGTACGACGAGTGCGTCGCCTCGGCCAGCCCGCCCAGCGCCGCCGCGACCAGCGTCACGAACGCGTCCGGGTCCTGCTCACCGGCCCGCGCCAGCAACTTGACCGCCGGTACGGAGTGCAACTCGTCCGGCGAGGAGAAGGTCCGGACCGCGTCCGGGTTCTGATCCCACCGGATCGGGTAGGTCGACTCGTGCCGCATCTGCCGACCGTCGGTGATCTCCACCGCGAAGCTGACCCCGGGCACCTCGGCGCGCAGTCGCCGGACCACCTCGGCGAGCAGGTCCGGGGCGAGCGGATCGGCCCGCAGCACGGTGTCGGCGACCGGGTCGTAGACCACCGCCCCGTTGGCGCAGATGGCCATCGGGCGCGCCTCGATCTGGTCGTACACGTGGTGCAACCAGCGGATCGGGCGGCCGGTGACCAGCACGACCAGCCGGCCCTCGGCGAGCATCCGGTCCAGCGCCCCGGCGGTACGCGGGCTGAGGCTGCGGTCCGAGCGCAGCAGCGTGCCGTCCAGGTCGGTGGCGATCAGCCGGGAACGGCTCTGCATCAGTGCGACAGTAGCCGATCGAGATACACCGCTACCCCGTCGTCGTCGTTGCGCAGGGTGATCTCGTCGGCCGCCGTCCGGACCGTCGGGTGGGCGTTGGAGACCGCCACCCGGGACCAGCCCGCCCACTCGAACATCGGCAGGTCGTTGGGCATGTCGCCGAAGACCAGCACCTCGGCCGGGTCGACCCCGAGCCGCTCGGCCACCACGGCCAGGCCGGTCGCCTTGTCCACCCGCGGCGGGCAGATCTCGACGAAGTTCAGTCCGGCCTGGGTCAGCGTGGCGCGGCTGGCCGGGACGACCTCCCGGGCCACCCGGAGCAGGGTGTCGACGTCGTGGTCGGCGGTCCGGATGAAGGCCTTGATCACGTCGCAGGCGACGCACTCGGCCCGGCTGCGCACCTCGAAGGCGTCCTGGTAGGGCCAGGAGGAGTGGTAGTCGCCCCAGAGTGGGGCGTTGTGCGTGTCCAGGGCCTCGACCATCACGGTCAGCGGGCCGGCCACCTCCTCCACGGCGGTGAGCAACTCGGCCAGCACCTCACCGGGGAGCCGCTCGTCGCGCAGCACCACCGGCCCGTCCGGGTCGGTCTGGTCCACCACCCGGCCCCCGCCGGCCAGCACCAGGAAGTCGGCGGCCCGGATGTCGTTGCGGGTCAGCTCGGCCAGCCGGGGTCCCCGACCGGTGGCGCCCACCACCGGGATGCCGGCGGCCCGGACTCGGTCCAGGGTGTGATGGGTGAAGGCGGAGACCGTGTCGTCGCTGCGGACCAGGGTGCCGTCGAGGTCCGTGGCGATCAGTTTGGGCAGTCCGGGTCGCGGCATCGTTCCTCCTCGAGCCCCGCACCGCCGGCTACCGAACCGGGTGAATCGACTGGTCGGCGGCGGCGGGGCAGCAACCGTACCTCGCTCTGTGCGGTCGATCCATGACTTTTACGGGAAGAGGCGATGGCCGTACCCGGTCACTTCGGTTCGAGGACGTCCCGCCCGCCGAGGTACGGCTGGAGCGCCTTGGGCACCCGTACCGAACCGTCCGGTTGCTGGTGGTTCTCCAGGAACGGCACCAGCCAGCGGGTGGTCGCCAGGGTCCCGTTGAGGGTGGCGGCCGTCTGCGGCTTGCCGTCGGCGTCCCGGTAGCGGATGTTCAACCGCCGGGCCTGGAAGGTGGTGCAGTTCGAGGTCGAGGTGAGTTCGAGCCAGCGGCCCTGGGACGGCAGCCACGCCTCGCAGTCGTACTTGCGGGCCGCGCTCGAACCGAGATCACCGGCGGCGGTGTCGATCACCCGGTACGGCAGCTCGACCTTGGCCAGCATCTCCTCCTCCCAGGCCAGCAGCCGCTGGTGCTCGTCGGCCGCGTCCTCCGGCCGGCAGAAGGAGAACATCTCGATCTTGTCGAACTGGTGCACCCGGATGATCCCCCGGGTGTCCTTGCCGTACGAGCCGGCCTCCCGGCGGTAGCAGGACGACGATCCGGCGTACCGGGCCGGGGTGTCGAGCTGGAGGATCTCGCCGGCGTGGTAGCCGGCCAGCGGCACCTCGCTGGTGCCGACCAGGTAGAGGTCGTCGGCCTCCAACCGGTAGACCTCGCCGGCGTGCGCGCCGAGGAAGCCGGTGCCCTCCATCGCCTCCGGCTTGACCAGCGACGGGGTGATGATCGGGGTGATCCCGTTCTCCACCGCCTGGGCCAGCGCGAGTTGGAACAGGCCGAACTGCAGCAGCGCGCCGACCCCGGTGAGGAAGTAGAACCGGCTGCCGGAGACCTTGGCGCCGCGTTCCATGTCGATCGCGCCGAGCAGCTCGCCCAGCTCCAGGTGGTCGCGCAGCCGGAACCCGGCGGCCTGGTCCGGCGCGCCGAGCAGCCGGTCGCAACCGGTCGGCAGCACCTCGCGGAGCACCACGTAGTCGTCCTCGCCGCCCGGCGGGACGCCCTCGGCGACCACGTTCGGGATGGCGAACTGCGCCCGGCGCAGCGCCTGCTCGGCGTCGTTCACGGCCGCCTCGGCCGTCTTCACCTCGGCCGACAACTCCTTGGTACGGCGCAGCAGCGCGGCCTTCTCCTCGCCGCCGGCCTTGGGCATCTGCTTGCCGAGCTGCTTCTGCTCGGCCCGCAGCGCCTCGAACCGGCCGACCGCGGCCCGGCGTGCCTCGTCGGCGCGGACCGCCTCGTCGACGGCCGACTCGGACTCGCCGCGCAGGCGCTGGCTGGCTCGGACGGCTTCCGGATCGGTGCGGAGCAGACGCAGGTCAATCACGGGGAGTCAGCCTACCGGGCGGCCGGCGTTCGGCTCACCTCGATATACCTCGGCCGGACGCCCACCCGGGCGGGCGGCCGGGTCCGGGCCACGCGCGGCCGGACCCGCGAAGTCAGTCGCCGGGCTGGTCGGGACGGACGAACGGTGGGGCGGCCGTGACGGTCAGGTCACTGGGCCCGTCGGGCTGCCCGTCATCGCCCCCGGTCGCGGGTCGGCGTCGGCGCCGGAGCGGGCCGGGGTCGTCGCCGTCGGTCGGATCGTCCGCCCCGGCGGCGAGCAGCCGTCCGGCCAGCAGCAGCGCCGCGCCGAGCACGGCGGTGGCGACGAACGCCATCACCAGACCCCGCCCGTACGCGACCTGCAGCTCGCTGTCCGGCCGCAGCGAGTACATCCGGCCGGTCGCCTCCGGCAGCACGTCCGTGGCGGCGACCAGCGTGACGAGCACGGCGCCCGCGAGCGCGAGACCGAGGACCCGGGCGTTGTGCCGGACCGACGCGGCACCGGCCAGCACCAGCGCCAGGCAGCCGACCATGCCGAACAGCCCGACCAGGTACGCCGTGCCGAAGCTGCCGATCGCCGAGACCCCGGCCGGCACCAGCAGCTTGGTGTCGCCCTCGACGGCGGTCATCGGGATGGTGACGATGGTCCACTCGCCGATCAGGGACGCCAGGGCGGCCACCCCGCCGAGCGCGCCGAGGACCGGCACCAGCCGGCGGTCCCGGAACAACCCGGTCACCGCCCGGGACAGCCGGGACGGTGGCGCCGGGTCGCGGTCCGGTCCCCACTCGACGGTGACCGGTGCCGCGGCATGCGAGTCCTGCCGGGGGATGGGGAGATCCTGGGACATGGGTACGCCCTTCCGCGGTCGCGCGGTCCTGGCTGCATCATGGCACGGGCACCTGGACGTACGGGCGCGGCGCGGCCCGCGTTCGTCGGCGGATCCGTCGCGCCGCCGCCAGCGGTGGACTAGCGTCCAGGTATGCCTATCCGAAGCGCATCCGCCCACTGGCACGGCAACCTGACCGAGGGGTACGGCAAGATCCGTACCGGCAAGGGAGGGCTGTCCGGCGACTACTCCTTCAAGTCCCGGTTCGAGGAGGGTGAGGGGACGAACCCGGAGGAGCTGATCGCCGCGGCGCACGCGGGCTGCTACTCGATGGCGTTGTCCAAGGCCCTGGGCGACGCCGGCCACCCGCCGACCTCCGTCGAGACCACCGCCCGGGTGCACCTGGACAAGACCGACGCGGGCATGACCGTCACCCGGATCGACCTGGACACCTACGTCGACGTGGCGGGCCTGGACGAGGCCGAGTTCGGCAAGGTGGCCGAGGCGGCCAAGGAGAACTGCCCGATCTCGCGGCTGCTCTCCCCGGGCGCCGAGATCACCCTCTCCGCCCGCCTGACCTCCTGACCGGTCCCCCGCCTCGCCCCGTCCGACCCGGGTCCGGCGTCGTCGGGCCCCGGGCCGGTCGGGTCCGGCGTCGTCCGGCCCCTGGCCGGTAGGTCCGGTCGGGCACAATGGGCTGCGTGCCGGTCGAGATGAGCCGTGAGCGTTTCGAGGAACTGGTCGGCGAGGCGCTCGACGAGGTGCCGGAGGAGTTGCTCGGCCTGATGAGCAACGTCGTCATCCTGGTCGAGGACGACTCGCCGGCCGACGGGCCGGAGTTGCTCGGCCTCTACGAGGGTCACGCGCTGACCAGCCGCGGCTGGGACTACGCGGGCGTGCTGCCCGACCGGATCCTGATCTACCGTCATCCGATCCTGCGCATCTGCGACACCGAGGACGACGTGGTCGACGAGGTCGCCGTCACGGTGGTGCACGAGATCGCCCACCATTTCGGCATCTCGGACGAACGGCTGCACGAACTCGGGTGGGGCTGAGTTCCCGGCCGGATCGCGGATTGTCCGGCCTTGACAGGCCCGCCTACCCTCGGGCGACCACGATGGCCCGGGGCTACGGCCCGGCAGGAGGAACAAGGTAGAGATGCGCAGCTCGTTGTTCTCCGCGGAGAATCTGGAGAAGGAGTCCGCCCAGCCCGGCCTGCGGCTGCAGAACTCCAAGTTGCTCAAGATCGAACTCAACGGCGAGGCGATGGCCCGGGTCGGCTCGATGGTCGCGTACCAGGGGCAGGTGCAGTTCCAGGCGCTCGGCTCCGGTGGGATCGGCAAGTTCCTGAAGCAGAAGCTCACCGGCGAGGGTGTCCCGCTGATGAAGCTGACCGGCCGTGGTGACGTGTTCCTGGCCAACCTGGCGGCGGACGTACACATCATCGACCTGGAGCCGGGTGACGCGCTGTCGATCAACGGTTCCAGCGTGCTCGCCTTCGACTCGACCCTGCAGTACGACATCCGGATGGTCGGCGGCGCCGGGATGGCCTCGTCGTCCGGCCTGTTCAACTGCGTCTTCTCCGGGCATGGCCGGATCGCCATTACCACCAGGGGCATGCCGGTGGTGCTCAACGTCGACCAGCCGACCTACGTCGACCCGCAGGCGGCCGTCGGCTGGTCGGCGAACCTGCAGACCGGCTACCACCGGGCGGAGCAGCTCGGCCTGGGGACGCTGCTCGGCCGGCGCACCGGCGAGGCGTTCACGCTGAGCTTCGCCGGGCAGGGTTTCGTGATCGTCCAGCCGTCCGAGGAGCCGCCGGTGCTCGGCAGCGGCCAGCAGCAGCAGCAGTCCGGCGGACTGCTCGGCGGCCTGCTGGATTGAGCTGACCGTGGGGACCGGGACGCCGACCGGGCGGCGACGTCCCGGATCCGTGCCCGGCCGGCCGGACCGCCCGGTCCGGCCGGCCGCGCCGGGTCAGGTCTGTTCGCCGGTACGGACGCGGGCCAGCCACGCCGCCGCGTCGGCGTAGTCGGCGTCGGCCAGGCCCGCGGGCGCCGGCACCGGACGCTCGTTGACGCCGGCCGCCCCCCGGTGCCGGGGGTACGACCCGAGGAACCGCACGTCCGCGCAGATCCGCCGGAGGCCCTGCAGCGCCTCACCCAGCCGGATGTCGGCGACATGACCGGTGCAGTCCAGGAAGAACGCGTACCGGCCGAGCGCCTCGCCGGTGGGTCGGGACCCGATCCGGGTCAGGTTCACCCCGCGTACGGCCAGTTCCGTCAGCACCGCGAGCAGCGCGCCGACCCGGTCGTGGGCGATGAAGACGGCCAGCGAGGTCAGGTCGTCGCCGGTGGGCGGCGGCGGCGGTCCGGGCCGGGACACCAGGACGAACCGGGTGACCGCGTCACCGTGATCGGCGATCTTGTCGGCCAGCACCGGCAGCCGGTGCCGGGCCGCGGCCACCCGGGCACAGATCGCCGCGTCCTGCTCACCGTCGGCGGCCGCCTGGGCCGCCGCGCTGTTGGACAGCTTGTCGACCACCACCGCGTCCGGCAACCGGTCCCGGAGCCAGCCGCGGCACTGGGTGGACGCCTGCGGATGCGCGGCGACCGTACCGATCGCGTCCAACTCGGTGCCGGCCCGCGCGGCCAGGACGAACTCGACCGGGAGCACCACCTCGCGGGTGATCACCAACGGCTCGCCGTCGGCCAGTTCGTCGAAGGTGACCCCGACCGCGCCACCGATCGAGTTCTCCAACGGCACCAGGGCGGCGTCGGCCTCGCCGATCCGTACCGCGTCGAGCGCCTCGGGCACGCTGCGGGCCGGCGAACGGGAGCCGCGTTCGGCGGCCGGCACGAGGCGCAGGGCCTGCTCGGCGAAGGTCCCCTCGGGGCCCAGGTAGACGAAGCGGGTCGGCGGAGTTCCGGGCATGGTTGCAGCCTACGCAGGTGGGGGCAGGGCCGGTCCACCCTCACACGCCAGTTGCCGGATGCCCGCCGGAGCGGTCGCCCGTACCCGGGCGTCGCAGACGTCGGTGCCGGCGGTGACCAGGGTCAACGCGCCGGGCCGGCCGGTCGAGACCACCTGCAGCGGTTCCCGGTCCGGGACCTGGACGACGCTGTACTGCCAGTCGTCGGCGCAGAGTGGCCCGCGGCTGACCGTGGGCCTCGCGCCGCCGGGCAACAGGCCGCGGTCGCGCAACAGGCTGACCACCTGCTGACCGGACGGGCCGCCGGCGCAGGCGGTGGCGACCAGACCACCGGTAGTCGGGGTCGGCACCGCGGGCGGCAGGGTCGGGCGGGTGGCCGATCCCGCGTCGGTCGGCACGGACGCGCTCGGCACCGGCGAGGAGACGGTCGGCCTGGGCGGATCGCCGGTCGGCTCGGTCAGCTCCGGCGGCGTGCCGCAGCCAGCCAGGGCGGACAGGCAGAGCAGGACGACCACGACGCCGGTGCCGGCCACCGGTACGGGTTTCGCTGGCGTTGCGCGGACCACGAGCCGACCCCTTGGATAGGCGTACGTCATGGGCTCAGGTGGTGATCCGGTGCCCGGCCTTGGTGAGCGTGGCGAGCGCCTCGGGCAGCCGGACCGACGGGACCAGCAGGTAGTCGGTGTCGAAGGTGGAGAAGGCCACGATGTTCACCCGGGCCTCGGCGAGCGGTACGGCCAGCGAGGCGAGGATGCCGGTCGCGGCGAGGTGGAACGGCTCGACCACCCGCAGGCAACGCCAGCCGGTCTCGACGGTGGCGTCGGTGGGCACCCGGTCGGAGCGGCAGATGACCGACAACTCGTCGACGGTCGAGGTGACCGAGACCACGCCGGACTCGGCCGGCGCGCTCAGCAGGCCGTCGGGCAGCGCCGAACCGGCGGCGAGCCGGCACACGGCGTATTCCTCCGGCAGCAGAGCGATATCCAACATGGGGGAACCTTACGATGCGCTGGGGCATGGCCCAACATTCGACAGGTGCGGCGAACGACACTCTTTGCTCAGGACGTCGGGTATCCAGGGCTGGGCCGCCCGCGTCTCACACCTCGGACAGGAAGGTGAGGGAGCCGGCCACCGAGCCGTCCGAGAACAGAGGGGTGGCGATGGCGTCGACGGTGGCCGTGGTCGCCCCGGCCGGCTTGCCGGAGACCCGCAACAGGCCGCGGGCGAGGCGGCCGGAACTGAGCGCCAGCAGCGGCGGGATCTTGTCGATGTCCTGCTCGGCGAGTTCGCCCCGGGCTGCGGTGAAGTCGATCAGGCGTACCCCGGCGTCCAGCAACGGTCGGCCAACCGTGTCCTCGGGCGAACCGAGGCAGATCAGGTCGCAGCAAGCCTGGGAGATGGCGACGATCCGGGTCCGTTGGTCGATCACCAGACACGGCTCGGGTGCCCCGGTGACGGTGGCGATCCACCTCGCGAGGCTGTCCGGCCCGGGTGGCGGGGTGGCCGCTGGCACGAACGCATCCGACAGGGAGAGTTCGAGGTGGGCCACTGCGCCTCCTATGCAACCGACCGGCTTGATCCAAGCTAGCCGGTCCCGAGCGGATCGCCGACCCGCGGCGGGGTGTCGGGTCGGGCGGAGCGCCGTCCGCGGCCCTGGACGTGGAGCACGCGGTCACCCGGTGACGGCGGCGGTCCGGGCCCCCTCGCGGCCGGTGGCGCTGGCTGCTGACGTTACCGGCGCCCTGCCCGCTTGTCAGCCGCCGTTTGGCCGTCCTGGTACCACCGGTAGTTGGCGGCGGCCAGTTGACCGGCCGTGTACCAGGTGCTGGGCTGCTGCGCCACCATGAAGAGCTTCTCCGCCGTGGCGGGACTGATCCGGCTCCCGCCGGCGACCAGCAGCCGGTCGAGCTCCCGGTGGGTCGCCACCAGACACTCCTTGGGCAGCCCGTAGACGCTGATGTCGCCCGAACCGACGAAGGTCAGCACCGGCGCGACCGGCACGTTCTGGCCGATCGCCGTCGAGATCGCCTTGCTCGCCCGACGCGCCTCCCGGCGGGCCTCGGCCACGTACGCCGGGCGCTTGCCGTTGATCTGGACGACGTCGCCGGCCACCATCACCCGGGACCGGCCGTGGTCGGCGACGGTCACCGCGAACAGGCCGCTCGGCCCGATGGCGAGGAACGCGGCACGCTCGTCCCGGGTGTCGCCGGTCAGGTCCAGGAACTGGCTGTCGGGCAGGTCGGTGCGCGGCAGCTCGGCCACGTGCCAGGACGGTCCCAGGTGGTCGAGCTGGGTGAGGGCGCGGGCGCCGGCGGCCTCGACCCGACGGGCGTCGCGTTCGGCACGGCGCCGGCGGGCCCACTGCGCCGGGGTCGGGCGTACCGGTTCGAGGGCGGTGCCGGGTGGTGCTGCGGCTGGACGCGGCGAGGTGGGATTCACGGCCCGGGCGATGGGCATCGCTCGACGCGCGGGGAAGACAGTCATCGCGACCTCCGGCAAAAGGTCTCTTGAAGTTATGTCTCCACTACCCTACGTGCCTCAGGGTGCAAACCCGCAAGGCGAAGCGCCGGAGTGAGTGCGGATGAATGCCATATTCACCCCTAGCCCTTTTTCCCGGATGGCGCCAACTCCTGGCCTACGCTGCTCGGATGACCCCATACGTGGACAGCGAGGTCGGCCGGCTCGGAACGGTCGTGCTGCACCGGCCCGGCCGGGAACTGACCCGACTCACCCCGCGCAACAACGACTCGTTGCTCTTCGACGCGATCCCCTGGGTCGGTCGGGCGCAGGAGGAGCACGACGCCTTCGCCGCCGCGCTCACCGAACGGGGGGTCGAGGTGCTCTACATCGGAACGCTGCTGGCCGAGACCCTCGCCGTCCCGGACGCCCGGGCCGAGTTGACCGAGCAGGTGCTGCGGGACCGGCGACTCGGCGACACCCTGCGCCGACGGGTCTCCGACCACCTCGCCCAGCTCGACCCGACCGGGCTGGCCGACGTGCTGATCGCCGGCCTCGCACACGAGGAACTGCGGACCAGCGGGGACCGACCGGGCGGCCTCGTCTACACCCTGATGGACCGGCACGACTTCGTCATCGACCCGCTGCCCAACCTGCTGTTCACCCGCGACTCGTCGGTCTGGATCCGGGACCGGGTCGCGGTCACCAGCCTGGCCATGCCGGCCCGGCTGCGGGAGACCACCCTGACCGACGCGATCTACCGGCACCACCCGCGGTTCGGCGGTACGAAGTTCGTCTACCGACCGGAGCTGGAGCACGTCGAGGGCGGCGACGTGCTGCTGCTGGCTCCCGGGGTGCTCGCCGTCGGGGTGGGTGAGCGGACCACTCCCGCCGGCGCCGAACGGCTGGCCCGGCAGGCCTTCGCCGACGGGCTCGCGCACACCGTGCTGGTGGTGCCGGTCGCCCAGGAGCGGGCCACCATGCACCTCGACACGGTCTGCACCATGGTCGACGCCGACGCCGTCCTGATGTACCCGAACATCGCCGACACGCTGTCGGCGTACACGGTGGTGGTCGGACCGGACGGCGAGCCGGCGGTGGCCGGGCCGGCCCCGTTCCTGCGGGCGGCGGCCGACGCGATGGAGCTGGCCGAGCTGCGGGTGATCGACACCGGCCTGGACCCGGTCACCGCCGAGCGCGAGCAGTGGGACGACGGCAACAACACCCTCGCCATCGCGCCCCGGCTCTGCATCGGCTACGAGCGCAACGTGGAGACCAACGCGCAGCTGGAGCGGGCCGGGATCGAGGTGATCCCGATCGCCGGCTCGGAGCTGGGTTCCGGCCGGGGTGGTCCCCGGTGCATGTCCTGCCCGCTGGTCCGCGAACCGCTCTAGCGGTCGCGAGCTGGGCGAATCGTTTACCCGATTGTTGGACCGCGGCGGTTGACGGAAGCCCGGAAGATCAGCACCCTCGTCCAGGTGTGCCCCTGAACTGGCACAACGGATGAGCAGGGATCGGGGTATTTTCGTGCGTTTATCGCCAATGCGCGCCGTCGCCGCGGCCGGTGCCGCGACGCTGACGCTGCTGGGTGCCGTACCGGCGCCCGCCCAGGCGGCCGGCACCGAGGTGCAGCTGCTGGGCTTCAACGACTTCCACGGCCGCCTCGTGGCGCCGGTCGCCGGCACCGGCGGCGCGGCCCAGATGGCCGGCATGATCAACAAACTGAAGGCGGAGAACGGGAACACGCTGGTCCTCTCGGCGGGCGACAACATCGGTGCCTCGCCGTTCGTCTCGGCGGTCCAGAACGACGAGCCGACGATCGACTTCCTCAAGAAGATCCGGCTGGACGCCAGCGCGGTCGGCAACCACGAGTTCGACCGAGGCTTCGCCGACCTCAACGACCGGGTCATCCCGCGCGGCGGTTTCCCGTACCTGGCCGCGAACGTCTACCGCGGCGGTACGCCGGCACCGGACCGGCTCGACGAGTCGGCGGTCTTCACCGTGGGCGGCGTGAAGATCGGTGTGGTCGGCGTGGTGACCCAGGAGACGCCGTCCCTGGTCTCGCCCTCCGGCATCCAGGGCCTGACCTTCAAGGACCCGACCACCGAGGCCAACCGGGTCGCCGCGAAGCTCAGGTCCGAGCAGAACGTCGCGGCCGTCGTCCTGCTCGTGCACGAGGGTGCCGCGACCGCCGGTACGGACGCCGCGTCCTGCGCGGCGGTGGCGAACCCCGGCACGGCGTTCGGCAAGATCGTGACGGGCGCCGGCGCCGGCATCGACGCCATCATCTCGGGCCACACCCACACGCCCTACAACTGCTCGTACGACGTGCCGGGCCTCGGACACAAGCGACCGGTGGTGCAGACCGGCCAGTACGGCGACGCCCTGGACCAGATCAAGCTGACCGTCTCCGGTGGCAAGGTGACGGACGCGACGAGCGCCGTACTGCCGATCAAGGGCTACCCGGAGGACCCGGACGTCGCCAAGCTGGTCGCCGACGCGACCAAACTGGCCGACGAGAAGGGCAAGGTCAAGGTCGGCGAGATCACCGCGGACATCAAGCGGGCCCGGACGTCGACCGGCGACGAGGACCGGGGTGCCGAGTCGGTGCTCGGCAACTTCATCGCCGACGTGCAACTGGCCGGGACCAAGGCGACCAACCGGGGCGGGGCGCAGATCGCCTTCATGAACCCCGGCGGCCTGCGGGCCGACCTGCTCAAGGGCGCCGACGGCGTGGTCTCGTACGCGGACGCCGCCAGCGTCCAGCCGTTCGCCAACGACGTGATCACCAAGACGTACACGGGCAAGGAGATCAAGGAGGTCCTGGAACAGCAGTGGCAGCCGGCGGGCGCCTCGCGGCCGTTCCTGCACCTGGGCGTCTCCAAGGGCTTCAGCTACGTCTACGACCCGAACGGGACGGCCGGCAACCGGGTCCTCGCGGACCGGATCTTCCTCAACGGCAAGGTGCTCGACCCGAACGCCAGCTACCGGGTGACGGTCAACTCGTTCCTGGCCTCCGGCGGGGACAACTTCACCGCGCTGGGCGGGGGCACCGACCGGTTCGCCACCGGCGACAACGACCTGACCGTGCTGGTCGACTACTTCAAGGCCAACTCCCCGGTCACCGCCGACACCGTCGAGCGGGCGTACACCGTCGGGCAGCCGGGCGCCCCGGAGCCGGGCACCGGCGGCGACGGCGGGACGGGTGACAACGGCGGGACCGGCGGCAGCGACGGCGGTCTGCCGATCACCGGCACCCCGGTCACCGCGCTCGTCGTGGTCGGCCTCGTGCTGCTGATCGCCGGTGTGGTGGTCTTCCTGGTGACCTGCCGTCGGCGGATCCGCCTCACCGTCGACTGACGACCGGATCGGACGTCGGATCGGCCGGTGGACGGCCGGTCCGACGTCCCGACCGGGTCAGCGGAGGGTGAGTTGGCGGCCCACCAGGCCCTGCCGGGCCCGGCGGCCGGCGGCGTCCAGCGGGGCGGTGTCGGTCAGCGCGGCGGCGTACCGCTTGGCGAAGTCGGCGGCCGGCGCCTCCCAGCGGTCGGCCTCCGGTTCCTCCGGCAGGTCCCAGACCGGCACCAGCCGCCCGTGCGCCCGGAACATGCCGGCGAACCTGGTCCCGTCGCCCAGCGGCAGGTCGCCGGCCGCGGCCAGCCGGGACAGCGCGTCCAGCGCGGCGTCCTCGTCGTCCGGCAGCACCCAGCGCACGTGCGCCTTCTCCGGCACCCGGCACCAGTAGACGCCGCGGGCGGCGGTCAGCCGGGTGGTCGGGTAGATCGAGGCGTTGGCGCGCTCCAGCGAGGCCCGCACGTTCGGGTCCTCGGTGGCCCCCGGCTCCAGCCAGAAGTCGAAGCCGCTGTGCACGCTGACCTCCAGCGGGCCGTCGACCAGGATGTCCTGCAACCGCGGCCCCTCGCCCGGCAACGGCGGTACGGTGACCGTCCGCCCCGGCTCGGTGCGCAACGCGCAGAGCAGCGACTCGGCCAGGTCGCGGGAGACGTCGCCGGACTGCACGTGCCGCTGCAGCCCGACCATGATCCGGCCGTCCTCCTTGGCGATCGCGGGCGCCGCCATGGGCAGCACGGTGGCCAGGGTCACCGGCCGCTCCCCGAACTCCTCGACCAGGCTGGGCGCCAGCGTCAGCGGGGCGGACGCGGCCGGCACGAACTCGCGCAGCGCGATCCACTCCGCCTCGTCGGTCAGCCCCTCGAACGGGCGGGGGACGAAGATGTCGCGCAGCTTCTGCCGCTTGGGCGCCGCGTCGCTCGCGGCCCGGTTGTTCCTTCGACGCTTGCTCACGGCGAGACAGCCTAGTCAGGTGGCCGGCCGGGCCGGGTACGGACGCAGCATCCCGGCGACCCCGGCGATCGTCCCGGGTGAGACCGCCACGACGGCAGGCTCGGTCATCGCCGTACCCGCGCGGTGCAGACCGACTCGTGCTCCGCCCGCAGCACGCACCGCCGGCCGCCGTCGAGCGGCCGGTCGCAGTAGACCCGATGCCGTACGCCTTGGGCGTCCTCCTCGGAGACGGTGGTCTCGCCGGGGTCGAGCGGGGTGAGGAAGGTCAGTGCCCGCACGGCGGTGCGGGCCAGGATCCGGGCGTGGGCCAGGGTGGCCGCGTTAACGGGCAGATGGATGACGTAGCGCATCGGGCGGGGTGGTCCCTTCTTTGCTCGACCTCACTTCTCGGCTGTGCTGGATGGGGTGGTCCTGCCGCTTCGGGTCCGGCAGGACCACCCCGCCCCACCCACCCGCAGCCTTTCCCGGCGAGTACGGACGAACAGGGCAGCAATCGGTGCTGGCCGGGACGAACAAGGCGCTCGCCCCGGCGTTCGGGCAGTTATCCCGAGGACGGGTCACCCACCGCCAAGCAGGCATCCCGGAGGAAAACTTAGAGGACAATGTACGCTCGGTCAACACTGAAAGCACCATGTGCTTGATGTAGGAGGCCGGGACGTGATCGAATTGGTGGGCCGCCAAGCAGAAGGTCCCACCCATGCCGATCGAACCCATCTACACGAGGATCGTCGCCGACATCCGAGCGAAGATCGCCTCGGGTGAACTCAAGAACGGCGACAAGTTGCCGTCCGTGTCCGAGTTGCGCGCTCAGTACAACGCGAGCAACACCGCGGTCCGCAACGCGATGCTGGTGCTGCGTTCGGCCGGCCTGGTCGAAGGTCACCAAGGCAAGGGCGTGTACGTGCGCAAGCCCGATGCCTGACGCCGATCTGGCGATACTGCAAGCCGAAGGGCTGATCGAGGGCCAGCAGGGTCGAGGCGTGTACTCGCATGCCCCCGCCATTGGCGGGGAAAGCCAGTGAGTCTTGGACAAGTTCTGTTCCGACGGGACGCAAACTGTCCAAGACTCACTCGGCGGGGCGCCAGCCGGCGGCGGTGAGGGCCGCTCGGAGTTGGGTGGCGACCTACGTTCTCGATCCGACCGGCTTGCCCGAGTAACCGACGTGTGGGGCTACATCGAAAATCGTGTAGCTACACGATTTTCGATGTGAGCCCGAAAGTGACGTCGGCTCCCGAGGCCGCCGTCGCCCTGGATCGCCAGGTGCGGCGGGGAACCGCCCACGCGCCGCGGCGGCATCACGCGCCCCAGGGAGGCCGCGTCCGAAGACCACCCGACAGCAGGCCGCGCTCAGGGGACCGTGGCGAGCACGGGAGCGGCGGCGGTGGCCGGGGGGACGCGCTTGGCGGCGCGGAGGCGGGCCCAGACGCTCTGGCCGAGGCCGTCGCGGTCAACCCCCCACTCGACCGCCAGGGCGGCCACGATGTGCAACCCCCGGCCGTCCAGGGAGTCCGGTCCGGCCTCGCGCAGGCGGGGTACGCCGGTGGCCGCGCCGCCGTCGGTCACCCGTACCTCGACGGTGTCCGTGTCCGGGCCGGGGCGCAGCCGCCAGGCCACCCGGATCACCGCGCCGGGCAGCGGGTCGGCGTGCCGGACCGAGTTGCCGACGAGTTCGGCGACGGTCGCCACCACGTCGGCGAGCAGCGCCGGGGAGACCACCAGGGCGAGTTCGGTGGACAGCCGGCGGCGGGCCGTCCGGGCACCACGGGGTTGGTGCGGGACCACCACGCACCAGGCGCGCTCTGCCAGCTCGGTCGTCACGTAGGGCCTCCTCCGGCGGCGGGGCACGACTCAGCCACGGGGCAGGCGTACCTCTGCGACCGTACCGCCCCCCTCGTGCGGACGGAGGGATACCCACCCTTTTTGTCGCTCTATGATGCGTCTGACGAGGTATAGCCCGAGTCCGGCGCCGGGGTACCGCCGCCGGTCGCCCGACTCGCCCTGCCAGAATCGTTCGAACGCCCGCTCGACGTGCTCCGGCCGGATGCCGACACCCTGGTCGATCACCCGAAACGCCACGGTCTGCGGATCGGCGTCCGCGGTCACCAGGATGGTCGTCCCCTCGGGGGCGTACTTTCCGGCGTTCGTGGTCAGCTCGGTCAGCACCGTCGACATGCTGGCCCGGTCGCCGAGCGCCTTGGGCAGCCCGTCCGGCAGCTCCATGGCGAGCCGGCGGCGCAGGTCCGCCGGCAGGTCGGCCGCCGCCGAGCGCAGCGCATCGACCAGCTCGAACGGTACGGGCGTCGGGTCGCCCACCGGCCCGCTGTCGGTGGCACTGGACAGCAACCGGTCCACCAGGCGGGCCAGTTCGGCGGCCCGCTGACCGATCACCTCGGCCGCCTTGCGCCGGTCCGGCTCGGGCAGCGAGTCCCAGTGGTTGCTGAGCGTCTCGGCGTACCCCTTGATCACGGTGACCGGGGTGCGCAGCTCGTGGCTGGTGACGGCGACGAACAGGTCCCGGTCGTGGTCTCGCCGGTGCTGGTCGGTGACGTCCCGGAAGGTGACCACCCGGGAGCTGACCGGGCCGGACAACTCGCCCGAGGTGATCTGCACCCATCGTCCGTCCGGCAGCCGGTGGTCGACGACCTGCCCGGACGGCGGCACCGGGAACGGCAGCGGGCGGTTTAGCGCCTCGGCCGCCGACCGTCCGATGACCTGCTCGGCCGCCGGGTTCCAGAGCCGGACCTGACCGTCCCGGTCGACGATCGCCAGTCCGTCGGCGAGCGCGGCCAGTACCGGCCCGTCCCCGTGCACCGGCAGCCCGACCTGGTCGCCGTACATGTGGGCGATGCAGGACGCGAGGTAGGTGACCACCGCCTGGTGCTCCGGGCCGGCCCGGTCGTCCGCCGCGTCGAACAGCGCGTGCAGGCTGCCGACGGCCACCCCGCTGAGCTCCGACCGGGCCGCGAGGATCCGGCCCACCCCGCGTCCGCCCAGGTGGCCGGCCAGTTCACCGGTCAGCGACTCCCGCCGCAGTTCCTGGGTACGCGGACCGGTCAGCAGCCGGTCGACCAACGGGTCCGACCCGGGCACCGGCCGGCCGACGGCCCACTCGGCGATCCCGGTGGCGGCGACGATCCGGCCCTGACCGGCGGCGTACTCGACGAAGATCATCCCGTCCGCGTGGACACTTCGCTGGGCCACCCGCAACAACTGCCCCAGCACCGGCAGCCCGGAGTCCCCGGAGTTGATCATTTCGAGTACGACGGTCCGGCCGGCGATGAGCGAGGGATAGTCAGGGTGATCCGGCATGCCCCGAGTCTGCCCCGACCGGGCGGACGGAAGGAAGGGGCCCTCACTGTCAGCGACCGAGGCGCTCCAGGATCAGCGCCGGCCGGTCGGTGATGATGCCGTCCACGCCGTGGTCGAGCAGCAGGTCGAGATCGTTCGTCTCGTTGACGGTCCAGACGTAGACCTGGTGCCCGGCCGCCCGCAGGGCGGGGATCAACTGCGGTCGGGCCCGGACCAGACCGATTCCCGGCCCGGCGATCTTCGCGCCGAACGGCAACCGGCCCACCCGCAGCCCGGGCGGGATCACCTCCAGCAACAGCACGGTCGACAGCCGCGGCGCCAGCACCCGCATCCGGCGGACCGCGAGCGCCGAGAAGGACATCACGGTGACCCGTACCGGATCGCTCGGCCGCGGTTCGAGCAGGCCGTGCTCGCGCAGCAGCGTGGTCAGCCGGCGCTCCACGTCCCCGCCGTACCGGGTGGGGTGTTTGGTCTCGATCAACAGCTCGACCGGCCGGCCGGCCTCGCGCACCGCGCGCAGCAACCGGTCCAGGGTGAGCAGCCGGGTCCGGGACGGATCGGCGGGTACGTCGGTCGGCGCGTCCTCGGACGAGGCGCCCGGGTGCCAGGAGCCGAAGTCGAGTTCGTTCAGCTCGGCCAGGGTCCGGGCGCTGACCCGTCCCCGGCCGTTGCTGGTGCGGTCCAACCGCCGGTCGTGCACGCAGACCAGGTGGCCGTCCCGGGTCAGCCGGACGTCGCACTCCAGCCCGTCGGCGCCCTCGTCGAGGGCCCGCAGGTAGGCGGCCAGGGTGTGCTCGGGCAGCACCGCCGACGAGCCCCGGTGCGCGAAGACCAGCGGATCCTTCCCGAGCCCGGCCTCGCCGGCGCGGCTGCCTCGATCGTCCATGATCAGATCACTCGGGCCGGTTGTCCGTCCTCGCTGACCATGGGCCGGCCGGTCGCCGCCCACTGGCGCATCCCGCCGGTGAGGTTGCGGACGTTGTCCCAGCCGTTGCCCATCAGATAGGCCACGACCTGACCGGACCGGCCGCCCGAGCGACAGACCACCACCACGTCCCCCTCGGTGGGAATCTCGGCCAGCCGGGCCGGTACGTCGTTCATCGGCAGGTGCCGGGCGTCGGGCGCGTGACCGGCGGCCCACTCGTCCGACTCGCGGACGTCGACGATGTGGGCGCCCTCGGCGACGTCGGCAGGGGCTACGGAAGGTACGTCAGGTCCGAACACGGCTACCAAGCCTAGGCCAGTGTCGCACCGGCCGTCCGCCGACGGTCCGGACATCCGCGGCCGGCCGGCCTCAGAGCCGGTTGATCCAGCTCGGGTTGTCCCGGACCCAGTGGGCCATGCCGGCCTCCCGGACCGCCCGGAACAGTACGTCCGCCGTGGGATCGAGCAGCACGTACGAGATCCCGTCGATGTCCTTGGCGTGCGAGGGCAGCTGCACGCCCACCAGGGAGCCGGCGGTCAGGTGACGCAGGCCGAAGACCAGGTCCTCGATCGGGGCGCCGTTGCTGTCCACGGTGAAGGCCGAACCGATCGCCCGGATCAGCCGGTCGAACTTCAGCGGACTGGTCAGCAGGTCGGCACCGGCGACCCGGTCCATGATCGCCCGCAGCAGTTGCTGCTGATGCCGTTGCCGGTCGAAGTCCCCGCCCGGCAGGCCGTACCGCTGCCGGGCGTAGTCGAGCGCGCGGGCGCCGTCCATCTGCTGGCACCCGACCGGGAAGACCGTGCCGGTGTGGATCGAGCGCACCGGCTCGTCCACGCACATCCGTACGCCGTCGACCAGGTCGATCACCTTCTCGAAACCGGAGAAGTCGATCAGTGCGGCCCCGTCGAAGCGGATCCCGGTGAGCTGGCTCAGCGTGGCCGAGAGCAGTCGGGTGCCGCCCTGGCCCCCGCCGCCGTGCTCGAACGCGGAATTGATCTTGTCGTCACCGCCCGGGTACGTGGCCGTGGGCGGGATCGCGACGTACAGGTCACGCGGAACGGAGATCAGATACGCCTGCCGCAGCCCGTCCGGCACGTGCACGATCACGATCGTGTCGGAGCGCGCGTCCGAGTCCGAGGCGTTGGGCCGTTGGTCGGAGCCGACCAGCAGGAAGTTGAGCGGCCCGGAGGCGGTGCCGTTCGCCCGACGCGCGGCCGGGTCGAGCAGGCTCTGCCTGGCCACGCTCCGGTCGTACCGTTCGGTGAGGGCCCGCAGTCCCACCCCGGCGACGACGGCGAAGATCAGCAGTGCCGCCCCGGCGACGAGTGCGATCCGGGCCCACCACGGGCTCCGCTTCGACGTGAACGTGACCCCTCCCGGACCCGGTCTGGCGCGAATGGCTCTCGCGTCAGACTAAGGGTCCGGTTTGGTCGGCTAGCGGCTTTCGAGGTTTTTGGTGGGCGGTGCCGCGCCGGCGGTCAGGATTTCACTTCTTGGTCGACAGCACGGCCGGGTTGGCGGTGACGAACTGGGCCAGGGTGTCGTTCTTGACCGCCGCGAACATCTGCTTGGTCAGCGGGTTGAACACCTCACGCCCGGCCCCGTCGGTGCTGAACGTGCCGCCGTTGGTGCGCAGCATGGTCAGGTCGTTGCCGGTGACGCCCTTCATCGTGAAGATGAAGTCGGCGATCGGCGCCCCGCCGGTGTCCAGCGTGAACGCCTTGCCGGCCGCCTTCATCAGGGCGTTGAGCTTGGTCGGGTTGGTCATCGCGCCGCCGTCGATCGCCTTCTTGGCCATCGCCTTGATCAGTTGCTGCTGGTGCTGCTGCCGGTCGTAGTCGCCGTTGCGCAGACCGTAGCGCTGCCGGGAGTAGTCCAGCGCGGCCCAGCCCGGCATCTCCTGGCAACCGGGCTTGTGCACCACCGGGGTCATCTTCTTGCCGGTCTTCTTGGCGTCGGCGTTCCACATCGGCTTGCCGTCGACCATCGACATGTGGTGCGACTCGACCCGCTGGTCGACGCAGATCCGGACCGTACCGAGGGCGTCGATCACGCTCTTGAAACCGCTGAAGTCGATGATCGCCGCACCGTCGAAGCTGATGCCGGTCATGTTCTTGATCGTCTGTGCCAGCAGTTGGGTGCCGCCGCCCCAACCGCCACCGTTCTGCGCGCCGAAGAAGAAGGCGCTGTTGATCTTGTCGGTGGTGCCGGCGAACTTGCTCTTGCTGAAGGCCGGGATCCGCGCCTCGGTGTCCCGCGGGACGGAGATCAGGAACGCCTGGTCGTGCGAGGCCGGGATGTGCAGGATGATGATCGTGTCCGGCCGGGTGTCGTTCTTGTCCCAGTCGGCGCGCACGTCCACCCCGAGCAGCAGCATGTCGATCGGGCCTTCGAGGTTCTTGCCGCCCTCGGCCTCGCTCTTGCCCGCCGTGCCGAGCAGGTTGTCCTGGCTGATGTTGTTGGTCGCGCTGCTGATCAGGGCGTTGCCGCCGACGATGGCGACCCCGCTCAGCATCATCAGCACGGCGCCCGCTATCACCAGCGCCTTGGCCCAGCCCGGGTCCTTGCGCCGCTTACGCTTGGTTTTCTTACCGTCCGTGTTCGACGGTGGACGGGCGGCTGATCCCGATGAGTACACCGATGCCGCGGGCGGCACCGTTGCGGCGGCTCGTCCGCGGGTCTGAACCGACATGTGTGCTCCAGGTCGCGTGTCGAGGGGCCAGACCACTGTACGGAGTGCGGCGCCTTCCCGCGAGGTCCCCGTTCACCGGAACTTCACATCCCGAACGGGTCGAGGCACCGTCCACGGCCGCCGACACGGAGCGTCACCAGCGCGGACGGCGCTCGACCGCCGGAATTCAACTGCCGTTCGTGGTGCCGGACTTCCCGTTCGATGCCACCCAGTCGGCCACCTTGTCGGCGGCTATCGCCTGATAGAGGCTCAGCGCCTTGGGTCGGTCGGAGAGCACGACCGACTGACCGTCGATCGTCTGACCGCCCAGGTTCGGGCTGGTCATGAAGTGCAGGTTCTCGCCCCGCAGGTGGCGGAACTGGGTCGCCGTGTCGAGAAGCGAGAAGTCCTTGTCCACCGTGACCGCCTTGGTGACGGAGCTGAGGAAGGCGTTCAGCTTCGCCGGGTTGCTCAGCGTACCGGTGCTGGCCGCCTTGTCCATGATCGCGCGGAGGAACTCCTGCTGGTGCCGCATCCGGGCGAAGTCACCGTCGGGGAACTGCTTGCGCTGCCGGACCCAGTCGAGCGCGGTCGCGCCGTCCATGTGCTGGACGCCCTTCTTGAACTTGCGGAACGGCTTGTGGATCGAGGTGATGTCCCGGTCCACCTTCAGGTCGACCCCGCCGAGCGCGTCGGTGACCTCCTTGAAGCCGCCGAAGTCGATCGCGGCGACGTTGTCGATCCGCACGTCGCTGAAGCACTCGACGGTACGCACGGCGAGCGGCAGGCCACCCTCGGCGAAGGCGGCGTTGATCTTCTCACGCTGACCGCTGTCACAGGCCGCGCCGGCGCTCTGCGGCACCGGTACGTACAGGTCGCGCGGGATGGAGACCAGGTAGGCCCGGTCGTGACTGGCCGGGACGTGCATCAGGATGATCGTGTCGGACCGCCAGGCACCGGCCTTGTCGAGCGCCGCCGACGGGTCCCGCGAGTCGCTGCCGACCAGCAGGATGTTGAACGCGCCCTCGACGGTCTTGGCCGGCCGCTGGCTGCCGATCCCGTTGAACGCGTCGGTGCGCTTCAGCTCGTCGTTGAGGTTGTTGGCGTAGATCCAGGCGCCCACGCCGCCCAGCAGGGCGAGCACGACCACCACGGCGCCGACGACCATGGCGATGCGGCCCCAGCGGGGACGACGACCGCGGCGGGGCGCACCGCCGTACCGGCCGGGTCCGTCCGGTGGGCCGCCCGGTCCGCCCGGTCCACCGGGGCCGGCCGGTCCACCGTCGTGCAGTCCGCGGCTCTGCTCGGGGGTGCCGAGGAACCGGGCCCGACCCGCGGCCCGGGTGGCGCCGGCCGATCCCGCGGCGGGCACCGAGGCGCGTCCGGACGCGCCGCCGGTGGCCCGGGCGAAGCCGGAGCCGGGGTGAGGGCCGGGGGGATAGGTCGCTGACATGCCACTCAGGGTACGTAGCCCGGCCAAGAGGAGTCTTCAGGCGAAGCGGGGATTCGGGCGGAATGTTGCCCGTGTCCGGATTATCCCAGTCGCTGGCTGAAGTGTTCGATGGTGCGCCGTAACCCTTCGTCAGGGGCCACCACCGGTTCGTATCCGAGCCGTTCACGAGCCAGGGTGAGGTCCGGCCTGCGCTTTTCGGGGTCGTCGCCGGGTCGGGTGACGTAGGTCACCTCCGACGAACTGCCCGTCATGGCGACGATCAGCTCGGCCAACTCCCGCATGGACACCTCGTGCTCGGTGCCGCAGTTGATCGGGCCGGTCTCGGTGGAGTCGAGCAACAGCAGGATGCCCCGGACCAGATCGTCGACGTAGCAGATCGACCGGGTCTGCGCGCCGGTGCCGTGCACGGTCAGCGGTTCGCCGCGCAGCGCCTGGGTGATGAACGCCGGGATGGCCCGCCCGTCGTCCGGCCGCATCCGCGGCCCGTACGTGTTGAAGATCCGGACGATGCCGACGTCCAACCCGTGGTAGCGGTGGTACGCCATGGTGGCCGCCTCGGCGAACCGCTTCGCCTCGTCGTAGACGCTGCGTACGCCGATCGGGTTCACGTTGCCCCAGTACGTCTCCGGCTGCGGGTGCACGCTCGGGTCGCCGTACGCCTCGGAGGTGGAGGCCATCAGGAAGCGGGCCCGGTCCGCGACCGCCCGGTCCAGCAGGTGCAGGGTGGCGACCGAACCGACCCGGAGAATCTCCACCGGCAGCGTGGGGAAGTCCTTGGGGCTGGCCGGCGAGGCCATGTGCAGGATCGCGTCGAACCGCTCGGCGACGGCCGGGTGGTGCGCCGGCAGTCCGTCGGAGACGTCCGCCTCGACGAGGGTGAACCGCGGGTGGTCGGCCAGCTGCGCGAGGTTGTCCTTGGACCCGGTCACGAAGTTGTCCACGACCACGACCGTGCAGCCCCGCCCGATCAGGGCGTCGACCAGATGGGACGGGACGAAACCGGCCCCGCCGGAGACGAGAACCCGGCTGCCGGGTCCGAAACGCTGGGCTACCACCATGCGGTCAGCCTACCCAGATCGCCGATCACCGACTCGCCGGCCGTCGGACCCGTCGGGTCCGACCCGGATACGCGCGGCGCCCCGCCCGGTCGATGACCGGACGGGGCGCCGCTTTCGGGGGGTGGAGGGTCAGTGGGCGCCGGCTCCGGTGAGCGAGCGGACCTCCAGTTCGGCGTACTTCGCGTCGTCGCGTTCCTTGGACAGCAGGGTGCCGATCCAGCCGCACAGGAAGCCCACCGGGATGGAGATGATGCCCGGGTTGGACAGCGGGAACCAGTGCCAGTCGGAGTCCGGGAACATCGCGGTGGGCGCACCGGAGACGACCGGCGAGAAGAACACCAGGACGACCGCGGCGATCAGGCCGCCGTAGATCGCCCACACCGCGCCGGAGGTGTTGAACCGCTTCCAGAACAGGCTGTAGAGAATGGCCGGCAGATTGCCGGACGCGGCGACGGCGAAGGCCAGCGCCACCAGGAAGGCCACGTTCAGGCTCTGCGCGAAGATCGACAGCGCGATGGCGATCGCCCCGATCACGAAGGCCGAGATCCGGGCGACGTTCACCTCCTGCCGCTCGGACGCCTCGCCCCGCTTGACCACGTTGGCGTAGAAGTCGTGCGCCAGGCTGGACGAGGAGGCCAGGGTGAGTCCGGCGACCACGGCCAGGATGGTGGCGAAGGCGACCGCCGCGATGATGGCGAGCAGGGTCGCCCCGCCGATCTCGCCGCCCAGGTAGTCGAGGCCGAGCTTCTGGGCCAACTGCGGGGCGGCCGTGTTGCCCGCCTTGTCCTGCGCGGTGATCTCCTTACCGCCCACCAGGGCCGCCGCGCCGAAGCCCAGCGCCAGGGTGAACAGGTAGAAGGTGCCGATGATGCCGATCGCCCAGAGCACGCTCTTGCGGGCCGCCCGCGCGGTGGGCACGGTGTAGAACCGGATCAGGATGTGCGGCAGGCCGGCGGTGCCGAGCACCAGCGCCATCCCCAGCGACAGCAGGTCCATCTTGCTGTAGAAGGTCTTCGTCGCGTCACCGGCGGTCTCCACGCCGTATCTCAGCCCGGGTTCCAGGAACGCCTCCCCCTTGCCGGAGACCCGGGCCGCGTCGCCGAGCAGCGAGGAGATGTTGAACTTGTAGTGCACCAGCACCAGCAGGGTCATCACCAGGGTGCCGCCCATCAGCAGCACCGCCTTGACGATCTGCACGTAGGTGGTGCCCTTCATGCCGCCCACCGTGACGTAAATGATCATCAGTGCGCCGACCAGGATGATGGTGGCGACCTTGGCGGCGTCGGCGTCCATGCCCAGGAACGTGGTGCCCGGCTTGATCCCGAGCAGCAGCGCCACCAGTGCGCCCGCGCCGACCATCTGGGCCAGCAGGTAGAAGATCGACACGGTGATGGTGGAGACCGCCGCCGCGGTCCGGACCGGCCGCTGCCGCATCCGGAACGCCAGCACGTCGGCCATCGTGTACCGGCCCGAGTTGCGCAGCAGCTCCGCCACCAGCAGCAACGCCACCAGCCAGGCGACCAGGAAGCCGATCGAGTAGAGGAACCCGTCGTAGCCGTAGAGGGCGATCAGGCCGGCGATGCCGAGGAACGAGGCGGCCGACATGTAGTCACCGCCGATGGCCATGCCGTTCTGGAAGCCGGAGAACGACCGACCGCCGGCGTAGAAGTCGGTGGCCGTCTTGGTCTGCCGGCTCGCCCAGACCGTGATGCCGAGGGTCACCGCCACCAGCAACAGGAACAGCACGATGGTGATCGTGCGGGCGGTGCTGTTGGTCGCCTCAGCCGCGAGGAACGTCCTCATGCTTCACCTCCCCCAGGTCGGCCCGGATCGAGTCGGCCACCGGGTCGATCCGGCGGTCGGCGTACCGGGAGTAGAGCCAGGCGATCACGAACGTCGAGACGAACTGCAACAGCCCGAACAGCAACGCCACGTTGATGTTGCCCACGAGCTTGGTGCCCATGAAATCGCGGGCGTAGGCCGAGAGGATCACGTAGAGCGCGTACCAGAGGAAGAACGCCACGGTCATCGGGAAGACGAAGCCGCGCAACGCCTTGCGCAGCCCGGCGAACTCCGCCGAGTTCTGGACCGTGACGTACCGCTCCGATGCGGACGCCGGGGCCGGGGTGTCGGCGGGGGTATCTGTAGACATGCGACTCACCACCCTTCACAGGTGTGCGGGATTACGCGCACGGTAGGTAGCCGCGCCGTGCCGGGAAAGGCATCGGTCGGGTCGCGGTCGCGCACTGCGCCGAACGGGCCGTTGGCTGCGCCGAGTGACCTCGCTCACGCCGACGAGCGGCGCGGTGGCCGGTGCCGGGCGGGCGGTCAGTCGGTGAGTTCGCGGTATCGACCGCGGTAGTGCACCAGCGGGCCGGCGTCGCCGGTGAACTCGACGGTCTCGACGGTCGCCTCGACCAACCGGCCCCAGCCGTACTCCCGGCTGTCGTCCAGCCGGCAGCCCGCCCAGCCGGCGCCGTCGGCCGGCACCGGGCCGTACCCGGTCTCGGTCCAGGCGCCGGCGGCGAACAGGCCGCCGGGCGCGGGGAACAGGCCGGCGAACCGGTCGGCCAACTGGCGGTGCCCGGGTCCGAGCGGCGTGACGGCGAACCGCCCGGCCGCCGACGCCGCCGCCCACAGGTCGGAATCCTCGTCGATCAACCCGAGCAGCCGGGCCGGGTCGCCGTCGGCGACCAGCGTCGAGGAGACCGTCAGACCGGCCGGGCCGGGCGCCGTCCAGAGCGTCACCGCCGCCGGCAGGCGACCCCGGAACCGGCGTACGGGGGACCGCTGCCCGGCCGGGGTGGCGAACGGATCGGTGTGGTGGATCTGTCCGCCGGGTTCTGGATTCACGTGAAACATTGTGCCGCCCCCGGCCCGCTCACCGCCGGGGAGTGACCGCCTGAAGCAGTTCGGGCTGTCGGCGGTCCAGCACGTCGCCGGCGAGGTACGTGCCCAGCGCCGCCGCGGCCAGCCCGTACGCCAGCCCGACCGGGAACCCGACCCACAGCCAGGCCCCGCCGAGCAGGATGCCGGCCACCGTCACCGGCGTCGCGACGGCGGCCGCGGCGATCATCCCGAGGAGGCCGAACAGGCTCTTCGCCGCGCCGCCACCGGTGTTCATGGCGAACGGGTTGGTCGTCTCGGGCAACGCGTACCCGCCGAGCACCGACACGTACTGGTTGACCGCCAGGCCGCTGCCGTAGGCGGCGAAGATCACGCCGGCCACCAGCCCGATCCAGGCCGGTCGGCCCAGGAACAGCGGCACGCCGATCGCGATGACCGTCAGCACCGGCACGATGTACAGCGAGAAGGCCAGCGCCCGGGCCCGCAGTTCGAGCCGGCCGGGCACCCCGGCGACCACGTTCGCGGCGTAC
The DNA here is from genome assembly GCF_042650605.1 of Micromonospora zhanjiangensis. NCBI lineage: Bacteria > Bacillati > Actinomycetota > Actinomycetes > Micromonosporales > Micromonosporaceae > Micromonospora > Micromonospora zhanjiangensis. The sequence goes on from NZ_JBHSBN010000006.1 coordinate 218,197, forward strand.
GCGCTGCCGTCGTAGCCGAACTGGTTCGCCACCGTGGTCGCGCCGAGCACCCCGACGAAGAGCATCGACAGGCTCAGCGGCACCGGCGCCGCGGCGGTGATCGCCCGGCCCTCGATCAGGTCGCCGCTGCCGAGGTTGACCATGACCGGGAGGAAGAGCCCGACCACGGCGAACGTGATCAGGCCGGCCCGCCGACGCATGTCCCGCCACCAGTACCGGGCGTCCCGGGCCACCAGCGCGCCGAACCGGTCCCGGTGCAGCCAGCGCACGGCGGACGGGAAGAGTTGCCCGACCGCGCCGCCGGGCGCCGCCGACCGGCCCCTGGCCGGGGCCGCGCCGCCGCTCGTCGCGCCGACCATCGCCGCCTCGATCGACCGGGACCACCACCACAGCAGCAACGCCACGGCGGCCAGCGTGATCAGCAGCTTGGCCGGCGCCGCCCAGGCCCGTCCCGCGGCCACGTCGAGCCCCATCGTGTACGGCGCGCCGAGCGGGGTCCAGCCGACGACCTCGGCCACCCCGGTCAACCGGCCCCAGTCGGTGTGCGTGGCCGCGTTGACCGCAGCGAGTTGCAGCGGACCGAGCAGCGCGGCGAACAGGGCGAGCAGGACGATCGCCAGGTCGCGTACCCGGCGCGACCGCAGCATGTTGGCGAACGCGCTGGTCACCGCCCGGCTGGCGGCCACGCAGAGGGACATCCCGGCGAGCACGCCGACGAACGCGGTCACCGCGGCCGGCCACCCGCCCAGGGCGCCCGCCGACAGCACCACCCCGCCGGTGGCCAGCAGGGTGGCCAGCGCCGGCGTGCCGACCAGCGCGGCGGCGAACATCCCGCCGACCAGGGTGCGCCGCCGCAGCGGCAGCAGCGCGAACCGGGCCGGGTCGATCGTCTCGTCCACGCCGAAGAAGACCAGCGGCAGGAACAGCCAGCCGAGCGCCAGCAGACCACCGCCGAACGCCGCCACCAGCACGGCGAACCGTTGGCTGCCGGTCATGCCGGGTGCGGCCGAGAGCAGGAAACCGGCGATGCCGAAGCCGAGCCCGAAGACCAACCCGAGGACGAACAGCACCACCCGCCAGGCCTGACCCCGGAAGTTGTTGCCGAGCACCCGCAGCTTGAGCCGCACGAAGTGCCACGCCCGCACCGGCCGGACCCCGGCCTCGACCCGTTCCGGCCGGGACCCGGTCCGGCCGGTGCCGGGGGCCGCCGTGGGGTCGGGTCGGTCGGCCGTGTCCGGCCCGCCGGGGCGTCCCGCGTTCAGAGCCACGCCAGCTCCTCGCCGGTGGCGGTGCGTCCGCCGACCACCTCGACGAAGACGTCCTCCAGCGAACGCTCCCCGCGGACCTCGGCGAGCGTGCCGACCCGCTTGATCACGCCGTCGGCGAGGATCGCCACGTGGCTGCAGAGCCGCTCCACGACCTCCATCACGTGACTGGAGAAGATCACCGTGCCGCCGCCGGAGACGTACCGGAGCAGGATGTCCCGGATCAGCGCGGCCGAGACCGGGTCGACCGCCTCGAACGGCTCGTCGAGCACCAGCAGCCGGGGCGCGTGCAGCAACGCGCAGGCCAGGCCGATCTTCTTCTTCATCCCGGCCGAATAGTCGACCACCAGGGTCCGGCCGGCGTCGGCCAACGCCAGCACGTCGAGCAGCTCGCCGGCCCGCTGGTCGACCACCGTCGGGTCCATCCCGCGCAGCAACCCGTGGTACGCCAGCAGCTCGGCCCCGGACAGCCGGTCGAACAGCCGTACCCCGTCGGGCATGACGCCGAGCAGTTGCTTGGCGCGTACCGGGTCGGCCCACACGTCGTGGCCCAGCACCCAGGCGCCGCCGGCATCCGGTCGGAGCAGCCCCACCGCCATCGACAGGGTGGTCGTCTTGCCTGCGCCGTTCGGGCCGAGCAACCCGTAGAACGAGCCGGCCGGGACGTCCAGGTCCACCCCGCCCACGGCCACCTTGGCGTCGAACCGCTTGACCAGACCGCGCAACGCGAGCGCGGCGTGCCCCTCACCGATCATGCCTCCACCGTAACCATCGGTGGCCAGGACGGAGTCCGACCGCAGGTTGATCCGAAGGTCCGCCCCGCGCCGGATTCCCGCCGCCGCCGGTCCGCCGACCGGCCGCGGAACCGTCAGCTCCCGGCCGCGGACAGCAGCGCCTCGGCGACCGGGGTACGGGTGTTCAGGACCGCGTGCCCGGCCCGGTGGGTGGTCACCAGCCCCGCCGCCCGGAGCATCCCCAGTTGCTGGGAGATGCCACCGGGGGACAGCCCGGCGTGCCGGGCCAGCTCGGTGGTGGACAGCGGCGACTCCAGCGCGGCCAGCAGGGCGGCCCGGGTCCGCCCGAGCACCGCCGTGAGGGCGGCCGACCCGCCGCCGCCGCTCTCCCAGAGGGTGGCGATGCCCCGCGCCGGGTACGCCAGCTGGGGCTGTGCCACCGCCCGGTCCCCCGAGCCGCCGCAGGTGACGCTCAGCACCGAGGGCCAGACGAAGACCGACGGGATCAACAGGAGACCCGTGCCGTGCCCGGTGGTGTCGGCCGAGCAGAACCGGTGGGTGATGGAGAGGGTGTCGTCCTCCCAGCGGACCCGCTGGTGCAGGTCGTTGAGCAGGCCCTCGGCGCCGTCCTCGGTCAGTCGCCGGGCCCGCTGGAACACCTCCGCCTCCAGCAGGGTGCGGATCCGGGGCCAGTACGGTGCGACGGCCAGCCGCCAGTACTCCTCGACCTCGTCGGCCAGCCGGTCGAGCCCGGTCGCCGGGTCGTCGTACAGGTCGCGCAGTGCCCGGCGGTCGGCGGCGTCGAGCACCGCGAGATCACCGCGGACGACCTCGGCGGGGGTGGCCCGCAGCGCGGCCAGCTCGGCCGCCAGATCGGCGGTCAGGGTGGCCGGCGGCGGGTTGAGGAAGTCGGGAATGCGCCCGACGGGCGGCACCAGACGGGTCAGCCACCGGTCCGGCGAGCCGGGGCGGAACCCCGCGGCGGCCAGCGCCGGTCGGACCCGGGCGACCCACGGCAGATGTACGGCGTGCCCGGCCGGATCGGCCAGCACCCGCAGGCTCGCCACCACCTCCCAGAGGCAGGACAGGGCGAACCGGATGCGGGCCATGTCGTGCACCGAGAACCCGATCGACAGCATCCCTTGCCTCCACGTCCGGTCGTCGGGTCGCAGTATGCCCGGCGGGTGTGACCGTCCCGCGGCGGGTTCAGAGCCGCAGCGACTCCGGGGCGTGCAGCCGCAGCATCAGGTTGCCGACGTCCCGCGGCGCGCGTCGCCGGGTGACCATCGACCCGATCACCATCACCGCGAAGGCCAGCGGCACGGTCCAGGCCGCGGGCTGGGCGATCACCTCGGCCGGCCAGCCGCCGGCCGGCGGGGCCAGCACGGTGATCAGCACGGACAGCACCGCCGCGCCGCCACCGACCAGGATGCCGGCGGCGGCGCCCACGTCGGTCAGGCCGCGCCACCAGATCCCCAGCACCAGCAGCGGGCAGAAGCTGGAGGCGGCCACCGCGAAGGCCAGCCCGACCACCTGGGACACGTCCAGGCCGGCCAGGTTGAGCGCGAGGACCACCGGCACGGTACCGGCCACCACGGCGGCCAGCCGGAAGTCGCGGACCGAGCCCCGGCCCAGCACGTCCGCCGAGATCACCCCGGCGACGCTGGTCAGCAGGCCGGACGAGGTGGACAAGAAGGCCGCGAACGCGCCGGCCGAGACCAGCGCGGCGAGCAGTTGCCCGGTCAGGCCGTCACCCAGCGCCGCGCCGGGCAGCAGCACCACCACCGCGTCGGTCCGGCCGGTCACCAGCAGTTGCGGCGTGTAGATCCGGCCCAGCACGCCGTACAGGGTGGGCAACAGGTAGAAGGCGCCGACCAGGGCCAGCACCACCAGCGTCGTCCGGCGGGCGGCGGCGCCGTCGGAGTTGGTGTAGAAGCGCACCAGTACGTGCGGCAGCCCCATCGTGCCGAGGAACGTGGCCAGGATGAGCGAGTAGGTGGCGAACAACCCCCGGTCGTCCTTGCCGGCGGCGTCCGGCAGCAACCAGTCCAGTCCGTTGTTCGCGTCCACCGTCGACACCTCGGGCACCGGTTCGCCGGCCGCGAAGTCGAGCCGGTCGCCGGGGCGTACCCGCAGGACGGATCCGTCGGCGAGGGTGACGGTGGCGTCCCGCTCGACCACGACGGTGGTCGCGGCGGGGAAGGCGGTGCCGGCCGGTGGCGTGACCGCCGGCCGCCCGTCGGCCTGCCAGTGCAGCACCAGGAAGATCGCCGGTACGGCCAGCGCGGTGAGCTTGAGCCAGTACTGGAAGGCCTGCACGAAGGTGATCGCCCGCATCCCGCCGAGCGCCACGTTGGCGGTCACCACCACCCCGACCAACAGCGCGCCGACCGCGTACGGCGCGCCGGTCACCGTGGTCAGGGTCAGCCCGGCACCCTGCAACTGCGGCACCAGGTACAACCAGCCGATGAAGATGACGAAGAGGGTGGCCAGCTTGCGCAGCCCCCGGGAACCCAACCGCAGCTCGCAGAAGTCGGGCAGGGTGAAGGCGCCCGAGCGGCGCAGCGGCGCGGCCACGAAGAGCAGCAGGGCGAGGTAGCCGGCGGCGAACCCGACCGGGTACCAGAGCACGTCCACGCCGTACTTGAGGATCAGTCCGGCGGTGCCGAGGAACGACGCGGCGGACAGATACTCGCCGCCGATCGCGGCGGCGTTCCAGGTCGGGCTCACCATCCGGGAGGCGACCAGGAAGTCCGAGGTGGTCCGGGCCAGTTTCAGCCCGTAGAAGCCGATCATGACGGTGACCAGGGTGACCGCCACGATGGCCGGTACCACGTACGGGTTGTGCATCTACCGCTCCGGCCGCTGGACCAGCTCGGTGAACTCCTGCTCGTTCCGTTCCGACCAGTGCACGTACAGCCAACCCACGGCGACCAGGAACGGGAACGCGGCGACGCCGAGCAGCAGCCAGGGCAGGTTCACCCCGAACACGGTCACGCCGCCGACCGAGGGAGCGATGGCGAACAGCAGCGGCAGCCCACCCAGCCCGACGACCACCACCAGGGACAGCCGGAACGCCAACGCGAGCTGGGCCCGGACCAGGCCGCGGACCAGGGCCTCGCCGACCCGGGTCTGCTGGGTCAGCTCGGTCCGGGTGCGGTCCCGGACCGGACCGTGCCGGGACAGGTCGGCCAGCACGATCCGCGACCGCCGGGGTACGCCCGGGGTCGCCGCGCTGGGCGGTGGTTCGGCAACGGGGTCGGCCACCCCGGCAGTCTCACCGCCCAGCGCGGATTGTCAAGAGGTCACGGGGAAGGCCAGACGTACACCGGGCAGTCCGGCCTCGGCGCCCGGCGCGCGTCCGGACCGAGCAGATCGCGGGCCCGGGCCCGGGCCAGATTGGTTCCCCGCCAGTCGTCCGGGTGTTCGGTCAGGTCCGTGGCGATCGGGTACAGCGCGCAGTCCCGCTGCCGGTCGGTCAGCCGGTTGATCGCCGGCACCGCGTCGGCGGAGAGCGTGGCCAGGTACGCCACGTCCAGCCGCCCGGTCCGGGCGTACCGGTCGATGTTCCGGTCGGCGATCAGCCGGTCCGGGTTCACCACGACCAGCCCGAGCAGCGCCGCCACCGCCGCGCCGAGCACCACCCGGGGCAGCCAGCCGGCCCGCAGCCGGATCCCGGCGGCCAGCACCAGCACGAAGATCAGCCCGAGCCACAGCTCGCAGGCGGTGACCAGCAACCGCAGCCGGGTGGCGCCGAACGCGGTGGTGTAGAGGTTCATCCGGTGCACCGCCGAGGCCACCACGACCAGGCTCAGCCCGGCCAGGGTGCCGAGCAGCAGCCGGACCAGCAGCCGGTCCGGCCGGGTCCGCCGGGGCGCCCAGCGGCCCGCCCCGGCGATCACCAGCAGGCTGCCGGTGGTCACCACCAGCAGCTGCCAGAAGCCACCGCGGGCGTACTCGGCGAAGGTCAGGTCCGCGGTCCGCAGCACATGCTCCGAGCCGCCGAACAACACCGTGACCTGCACCAGGACGAAGGCCGCGAACAGCAGGTCGAGCAGGCCGACCGGCACCGCCCACTCCAGCCGGCGTACCCGCCGCCGCCCGCCACCGGCGATGCCGCGCAGGTCCACCGGCGCCGCCAGCAGGTACGCCGCGCCGGTCAGCACGACGGAGAGCACCGCGAACAGGAAGACCCACTCGGCCACCGTGTCGATCGACAGGTCCGGCAGCAGGTCGTCGACCAGGCCGGCGAAGGCCGCGTCGGCCGAGGCGAACAGCGCGCCGAAGACCACCAGCAGGACGATCGAGACCACCCCGGTGGCCAGGGTCCGTACCGGTGCCGAGCCGGCGGCCCGGCGGGTGCCCCTGGCCAGCCAGGGCACGCCGCGGATCACCGCCACGGGCGGGGTCAGGGCGGCGAGCAGCAGGCCCCGCACGGTACGCCCGTCGGTCACCGCCAGCCAGCCGGTCATGACCGCGGTGAGCAGGCAGAACACGTACAGCCAGTCGGCCGCGCGGACGACGCCGACGCCGACCAGGGTCACCGTGGCCACCGCCCAGGCCAGCCGCTCGACGGTACGTCCGGCCGGGCGGCCGTCGCGCGGCCGGGCGTCACCTGGTCCGGCCTCGCGTGCCCGGGTGTGGCGTGCCCGGGTGTCGCGTGCCCGGGTGTCCCGAGGCTGGGTGGCGGGTGCCCGGGTGTCGGGTGGCTCGACGTCCCGTGGCTGGGTGCTAGGCGGTCGGGTGTCGTCGCCCGCGTCGCCGCGGTCCGGCTCCCCCGTGTTGCCGGACCGCGGCGACGTGTTCGGACCCGGCGTCCGGTGCGCGACGGCGACCGCCGCCAGCGCCGCCACGGCGGCGACGGCGGCCACCAGCCAGCCGAGTCCCGGCCGGTCGATCGGGATGCTCACGGCACCCACCACCGCTGCGGCGACCAGACCGCCGACCACGGCGGGCCGGGCACCGACGGCCGGGCCGGGCCACCGCTGGGCGAACAGCGACGGCGCGGGCCCCGCGAGGACCGGGTAGCCGCCCGCACCCGCCGGTGGCAGCGATCGTGCCGTCGGCGGCACCGCACCCGGCAGCGGTCTGGACGCGGGCGCCGGTCCGGGCGCGGGCGCCGGTCTGGGCGCGGGCGTCGGTCTGGGCGCGGGCGCCGGTCCGGTCGGTGCCGTTGGTCCGGGAGGTCCCGCCGGTCCGGGCGGCGCGGCACCCGGCCCGGCTGTCGGGCCGCCGGTCCATGTCGGGGTGCCGGGTCGGTCGGCGGTGGATCCGGTGGGGGGATGCTCGTGCTCGCTCATGGTGACTCCGGAAGGTGAGGGCCGGTCGACCGGCGGCGCTGCCGGACGGTTGGCGGGGACGGGTCGGCGGGCGGATCGGGGCACGACGGATCCGGCCCGGTACGGCCGGACCGACGCGGATCGGTAGGTGGATCGGTGCGCCGCCGCTCGGGCGCGGGGGATCAGGGCAGGCTGGTCAGGGAGCAGATCGGAGAAGACGGATCAGCGAAGGCGGATCAGGAGGAGGACGTGACCGGCGCCGGGGCGGGCCGGCGCAGCGGCAGCTCGACGCGGATCAGGCAGCCGACCGTGGGCCGGTCGCAGACCGCGATCCGCCCGCCGTGCAGTTCGACCACCCAGTGCGCGATGGCGAGGCCGAGGCCGGTGCCGCCGCCGATGGCCCGGTCGCCCCGGGTGAAGCGCTCGAAGACCCGGGACCGGGCCTCGACCGGGATGCCCTCGCCCTCGTCGCTCACCTCGAACCAGACCCGGTCGCCGTGCCGCTCGGCGCGCAGCCGTACGGTGCCGCCGGGCGGGCTGTGCCGGGCCGCGTTGTCCAGCAGGTTCGCGAAGACCTGGTGCAGCCGGCCGGGGTCGGCCTCGATGCGCAGCGCAGCCACCGGGTGGCGTACCTGGAAGTGGACCTCGCGTCCGGCGCCGGACGCGGTCACCGCGGCCTGCTCCACCACCTGGTCGAGGAAGTCGGCCACGTCCAGGTCGAGCCGGCGCAGCGGCACCACGCCGGCGTCCAGCCGGGACAGGTCGAGCAGGTCGGCGACGAGGTGCCCGAGCCGTTCGGTCTGGGCGAGCGCGACCCGCAGCGTGCCGGGCTCCGGCTCGGCCACCCCGTCCACGATGTTCTCCAGCACGCCCTGCAGCGCGGTGATCGGCGTACGCAACTCGTGCGACACGTTCGCGATCAGCTCCCGCCGGCGTTGGTCGGCGACGGCGAGGTCGGCGGCCATCTGGTTGAACGCCCGGGCCAGTTCGCCGACCTCGTCCCGGGAGGTGGCCCGGACCCGGCGGGTGTAGTCGCCCCGGGCCATCGACCGGGCCGCGGCGGTCATCTCCCGCAGCGGCGAGGTCATCCCGTGCGCCAGCACCTGCGAGGTGGTCAGCGCGACGAAGATCGAGATCAGCGAGGTGGCCGGGGGTAGCCACTCGATGGCGTACCAGAAGTAGGACATCCCGGCGGCACCGGAGGCGACCAGCAGGATGCCGAGCTTCACCTTGATCGACCGGACCGGGTCGAGCGGTCGCGGCAGCAGGTCGAAGGCGCGGACCGCCGTCGTGCGCAGCGCCGTCATGCCCGTACCTCCAGGGCGTAGCCGACCCCGTGCACGGTACGGATCAGATCGGCGCCGAGCTTGCGTCGCAGCGCCTTGATGTGGCTGTCGACCGTCCGGGTGCCGGAGGCGTCGGCCCAACCCCACACGTCGGCCAGCAGCCGCTCGCGGGGCAGCACCGTGCGCGGATGCCCGGCCAGATGGACCAGCAGCTCGAACTCCGTCGGGGTCAGATGCGCCTCGACGCCCTGCCGGCTGACCCGGCGTTCGGCCTGGTTGATCTCCAGGTCGCCGAGCCGCAGCGTGTGCCGCGCGGCGGTGGCCGCCCGGTCGACCCGGCGCAGCAGGGCGTGCACCCGCGCGGCCAACTCGCGCAGCGAGAACGGCTTGGTCAGGTAGTCGTCCGCGCCCACCGCCAACCCCACCAGCAGGTCCGTCTCGTCGTCCCGGGCGGTGAGCATCAGCACCGGCACCGGTCGGTCGGCCTGGATCCGCCGGCACACCTCCAGCCCGTCGAACCCGGGCAGCATCACGTCCAGGACGACGAGGTCGGGCCGGAGCGTCCGGACCGCGTGCACCGCGGCGGGCCCGTCACCGACCACGTCGACGGTGTATCCCTCGGCCCGCAGCCGGGCCGCGACGGACTCGGCGATGGTGTGCTCGTCCTCGACGACCAGAACCCGACGCTCGCTCGGGGCGGCACTGCGCTCGCTCATGCCGAGGACTCTAGGCACCCGGCGTGGAGGGCGGTGGGTGGCATTGTGAACAACCTGTGGAGAACCCGTCACCCCTGTGGATAACTACGGCGCGGGGCCGGCGGTTTTCGCCGCCGGCCCCGCGCACCCTGGTCTCCGGTCAGTTGGTCTGGATGGTGATGTCGATGACTAGTGGCCCGTTCGCCGGCACCGGGAACGAACCCGGCGACTGCCAGGGCTGGTTCGGCACGCCGCCGCCCGCCGGCCTCGGGCCGGGCCTCGCCGGAGCCGGCGACACCGCGCCCCGCGGACCGGCCGCGCCCGTCGCGCCCGGGTCGCTGGCCACCCCGCCGCGCATGCTGGGCGCCGCCGGCCACTGCCCGGAGTACTGCCGGTCGTTGGCGTCGAAGACGTCGTACGTCAGGTAGACGGACTGCCCGGCCAGCGCACGCAGGCTGTAGTGGCCGTCGTCCATCCAGCACGAGCCCACGATGTCGCCGGTGACGGAGTTGTGCGCCAAAATGTAGCCCGAGCCGAACGGGGTGCCCGACTTGTCCTTCACGGCGCCCGTCACCTCGGTGCCGACCCGCAGGGCGGCGTCCTGGCTGGCGGTGCCGCCCGCGGTCACCTTGACCCTGGTCGCGTCGTACCGGTTGGTCGCCCCGCCGGACCACATAGCGGGGTAGCCGTGAGCGTCGAAGACCAGCGGCCACTCGTACGGGCCCAGCCCGTCGAACCGGTAGCGACCGGTCGAGTCGGTTTCCGCCCCGTCGCCCGCGCCGACGCCGGGATGGACGGTCAGCAGGTTCACATTCGCACCCACCAGCGGCGCGTTCGTGCCGGCGTCGGTGACCCGGCCGGTGATGGCACCGGCCTTGTCCAGCTTGATCGCGGGACCGGCGGTGAGCGTACGCAGCCCGGCCGTGACGGTGACTGCCTGCCGCTGGTCACCGGTGCCGCCGGTCGCGCCGACCCACTGCAGGCCGTAGCCGCTCTCCCGGCGCGGATCGGCGTACAGCTGGTACGACCCGGCCTCCAGCAGTCCGATGGTCACCTTTCCGGCGGCGTCCGTGCAGTCGCCGTACCCGTCGGCCCGGTACGTGGGCGCGCCCGCGCGATACGGCACGACGCAGACGTTGGCGACCGCCCGACCGGTGGCCCGGTCGACCACGGTGGTGCTGATCCGCGCGGCGGGTCGGAGCTTGACGGTGACCTCGACGGTCTGGTTGCCCACCACGTCGACGGTCTGGTCGGCCGAGAAGTAGTCGCCGTTCGGCGCGTACACGTAGATCTCGTGCCGGCCCTGGGCCAGCCCGGTCACGGTGGCGACTCCGGTGCCCTTGCTGCAGGTGTCCGAGACGCAGAAGTTGGCGACGGCGGCGCCGGTGCCGGAGTCCACCGCCTTGACCCGCACCGAGCCGGTCGGCAGCCAGCTCTCGTTGATCGAGGTGGTCCGGCCCGCCTCGACGGTGACCGTGTCGGCCTCCTCGAAGGTGAGCTTCTGCCGGTAGTACTGGAGGCGCTCCCCGGCGGAGAAGTTCATCTTGTACGAGCCGACGAGGAGGGTGACGTCAAAGTTCCCGGCGGCGTCCGTCCGCGCCCACGCGCCGGTTCCCCACCTCGGCGTGAAGACGTCGACATCGACGTTCGCGGCCGGCTGACCGGTGGCGGTGGTGAAGCGACCGGCCAGGTGACCGGTGGGCAGCACCCGGTCGTCCGCGGTGACCTCCTGGCCCGCGCCGACCTCGAAGGCGGTCGCCGCGGTCTCGTCGAGCGTGCCCGGGACGTACTGGGTCTGGTACGAGTCGCGAATCGGCTGGAGCTCGACGTGGTACCGGCCCGGGATCACCGGCATCCGGTAGCGGCCCTGGTCGTCGGTGAGGGCCCAGGACAGTTCCATGGTCTCCACCCCCCGACCGGTGATCGAGAGGTCGGGAACCGGAGCGCCCGCCGCGTCGGTGATCTGCCCGGTGATGACGCCGGTCGGGCGGAGTTGCTCGTCGACTCGGGTGGCCTTGCCGGCCGCCACGGTCACCGGGTCGGCATCGGAGATGCGTGACCGCTGGTGGTAGTACTGCTCCGGATTGTCCGGTGCCTGGAAGCTGATCAGGTACGAGCCGGCGGCCAGGTTGGCCACCGTGTAGCCGCCGGTCGCGTCGGTGGTGGCGTTGCCCACGTAGTTCCAGCTCTCGCTGTCCACGATGGAGACCCAGGCGTCGGCGGCCGGTGCCCCGGTGCTGGTGGTCAGTCGCCCGGTGATCGAGCCGGTGGCCGCGGCGTGCGCCGGCGCCGCCGGCACGGCGGCGACCGCGACGAGTACGCCGGCGAGCGTCACCCGGCGCAGAAAAGGAGTGCCCATGCAGGTCCTCTGAGGGTGGGAGGGTGGGAGGGTGCGGGGCAGGCACGGCGACAGACACGCCGGAAACGCCCCGACCCGCGCCCCGCTCGCCGGTCGGCCCCCGGAGGATATGTCACCGGCGTTGATCGGGTGGTCCGCTTTTCGGCCGGTCGGCGGCCGCCTCCCGGCGGGTTCCCGGCCCGCGGGGCCAGCAGTCGCCTCCCGGCGGGTTCCCGGCCCGCGGGCCGGTTCCGGTGCGCCTGGCGGCCGCGCGCCACCGGGGCCGGCGGTGCTCAGCGACCCCAGTCCTGCTTGGCCGCCCGGACCAGCTTGTCCTTCAACTCCCGGGTGTGCCGCCGGCTGACCGGCAGCTCGGTCTCGTCGACGACCACCACGTACCCGGAGTTGGCCAGCCGCAGCTCCGCGATCAGCCGCAACTGCACCAGGTAGGACCGGTGGATCCGGACGAAGCCCGCGTCGGCCCAGCGTTCGGCCAGGGTGGCCAGCGACACCCGGACCAGGTGCGAGCCGTCGGCGGTGTGCAACCGGGCGTAGTCGCCCTGCGCCTCCACCCAGCGCACCGCCGACCGAGGCAGCATCCGGGTGGTGCCGGCCAACTCGACCGGAATGGTCGGGTCCTCCTCGGTCCGGGCCAGGGCCGCCGGGTGGCTCGGCACCACCCGGGAACCCACCACCCGGCGCAGCGACTCGGCCAGCCGTTCGGCCCGGACCGGCTTGCGGACGTAGTCGGTGACGCCCAGGTCGAACGCGTCCACCGCCCCGTCGTCGTACGCGGTGACGAAGACGACGGCGGGCGGCCGGGCGAACCGGCGCAGCAGCCGGGCCAGTTCCATCCCGTCCAGGCCGGGCATCCGGATGTCCAGGAACACCGCGTCCACGTCGGTGTCCCGCAGCACCCGCAACGCCTCGGTCGCGTCGGACGCGGTGTGCAGCAGGGCGACCCGTGGGTCGGCCCGCAGCAGGTAGGCCAACTCGTCCAGCGCGGGCGGCTCGTCGTCGACCGCGAGGACCCGCAGGAAGGCGGTCACGTGCCGGCCCGGACGTGACGGTGGAACTTCGGCACCCGCATGCTCACCTTCGTACCAGCTCCCAGGCCGGTCTCCACCACCAGCCCGAACTGGTCCCCGAAGGCCGACCGCAGTCGTTCGTCCACGTTCGACAGGCCGACGTGCTGGCCGGAGTCGTCGGCCGGGTCGGTGGCCGCCGCGGCCATCCCGGCGGCCAGCCCGGCCGGATCCATGCCCACCCCGTCGTCCTCGACGGTGATGTGGCACTCGGCTCCGGCGTCCCGCGCCTCGATGCTCACCATCCCCACCCCCGTCTTGCGCGACAGTCCGTGCCGTACGGCGTTCTCCACCAGCGGTTGCAGGCACAGGAACGGCAGACTGACCGGCAACACCTCGGGGGCGATCTGCAGGCGTACCTGCAGGCGGTCGCCGAACCGGGCCCGTTCGATCGTGAGGTAGCGGTCGATCGAGCGCAACTCCTCGGCCAACGTGGTGAAGTCGCCGTGCGCCCGGAACGAGTACCGGGTGAACTCGGCGAACTCCAGGATCAGCTCCCGGGCCCGTTCCGGATCGGTCCGCACGAAGGACGCGATGGCGGTCAGCGCGTTGTAGATGAAGTGCGGGCTGATCTGGGCGCGCAGGGCCCGTACCTCGGCCCGGGCCAGGCGCTCCCGGGACGACTCCAGCTCGGCCAGGGCGAGCTGCGAGCCGGCCCAGTGCGCGGTCTCCAGGGTGGCCTGGACCAGCCCCGGTGCCGGCTGCCCGTCGGCGACGGCGACCAGGGCGCCCACCGGCCGCCCGTCCGGTCCGCGCAGCGGGGCCACGACCGCGCCGCGCACCGGACAGTCGACCCGGTCGCAGTGCAGTTCCGACTCGCCCAGCACGGTGGACCGGTCGGCGGCCACCGCGCGTCGGGCGGCCAGCACGAGTTGGTCACGGTGGTGCCCGCCGCCGCCGTCCAGGGCGAGCACGCCCCCGTCGTCCACCAGGGCCAGGCCGGCCGCGCCGACCAGCACCCGCAGATGGCGTACGACCTTGGCGGCGTTGCCGGCGGTGAGGCCGGCCCGCAGCGGTTCGGCGGCCAACCCGGCGGTGTGCAGGACGTCGTAGGTGGCCCGTTGCATCGGGGTGGCGATGCCACGCCGTCCGCGCAACCGGACGACGGCGAAGACGGCCGCGGTCAGCGCGGTGACGAGTGCCAGCACCGCGAGCGCCGCGGACAGGTTGGCTCGCACGCCGTCGATCCTGTCCGGTGCGCCCCGACCGCGCCACCCCGGCGGGTGGGTCAGTAGGCGCCCTTGCGGGCCAGCACCACGCCGATGGTGCGCCACAGGATGCTCAGGTCGTAGGCGAGCGACCAGTTGTCGACGTAGTACAGGTCGAGCCGGACCGACTCGTCCCAGGACAGATCGGACCGTCCGGACACCTGCCACAGACCGGTCATCCCGGGTCGGACCAGCAGCCGACGTCGGACGTCGCCGAGGAAGTCGCCGTCGTCGGCCGGCAGCGGTCGCGGCCCGACCAGCGACATCTCGCCCCACAGTACGTTGATCAACTGAGGCAGTTCGTCGAGCGAGCTGGCCCGCAGGAACCGGCCGATCGGGAAGACCCGCGGGTCTTGCTTGATCTTGAACAGCATCCCGTCGGTCTCGTTCTGGTCCACCAGGCCGGCGAGGCGGTCCTCGGCGTCCACGTACATCGTCCGGAATTTCCAGACCCGGAACGTCCGTCCCTCGTGCCCGACCCGGGGCTGCCGGAAGAAGACCGGGCCCGGGTCGCTCAGCCGGATCGCCACCGCGATGGCGATGAACAGCGGGACGAGCAGCAGCAGCCCGAGTCCGGCGGCGCACCGGTCGAGCAGGCTCTTGGCCAGCAGGGCCGGCCCGGACAGGGTCGGCTCCTCGACGTGCAGCAGGGGCAGGCCCTCGATCGGCCGGATGTGCACCCGCGGGCCGGCGATGTCGGTGAGCTGCGGCGCGACCACCAGGTCGACCCCGGAGCCCTCCAACTGCCAGGCCAGGCGGCGCAGTTCACCCGGCTCGGCGGTGGCCGAACCGCAGACCGCGATGGTGTCGCCGCCGACCTCCCGGACCAGCGCCAGGATGTCCCGGCCGGCGTACACCGGGACCGGGGTCTCGATCCCCCGGGCCGCGGCGATGCCGTCGGTCAGGTGGATGGCGACCGGCACCAGACCGGCGGACGGGTTGCGGGTGACCGCCTTGTGCACCTCCAGCGCGTCCGGCAGGTTGCCCACCAGCACCATCCGGTGCCCGGCGTAACCGGCCTGCCGGCGCAGTCGTTGCAGGACCAGGCGGGCGGTGAACCGGATCAGCAGGATCAGCACCATCGTGCCGACCAGGGCGGTGCCCACGGTGAACCGGGACAGGTCCGTCTTGGTGGCGAAGGCGACGAACGAGACGGTCGCCGCCACGGTGACCGCGGCCCGGACCACCCGACGGAACTCGTCGGTGCCCAGCCCGAGATACCGCCGGTCGTAGGCGCCGTTCGCCCACAACAGGAACAGCCAGCTCAGCGGCAGCAGCAGGTAGGCGATGGTGTTGAACAGGTCCCGGTTCGCGGCGAAGCCGGACGCGGCCTGCTCGAACGAGGCGATGGCGATGAGGCTGACCAGCGCCACGGCGCCGAAGTCGAGGAGCACCAGCACCGCCGTGTAGGGGCGGTGCCAGCGGGAAACCCGACGGCGGGCCCGTGCCCAGGCGGAGCGGGGCACCCCGTTGGGCGACTGGGGTGCTGGTCCCTGGATCTCGAAGCTGTCGACGTGCCGCAATGGCCCGCCTCGGCCGGTGCCGGTGGCCGGGCGTTGGAGGCTGGTCGTCACCTCACCTAAGTCCTCCCGCATGACACGTGCCGCCCACTCGCCATAGGGGCTCGGATCGCCCACACTTCCAGTCTCCCACGCGGGATCACCCGGAACGTGGACCCGTGGGACTTTACGCCCCACCACCTCGATGTGAGCCGGTGTGCTGCCGCCGGTGGATCCGCGACCGGGCCACTATACCGATGGATGACCGCTTCGGTAGACCTCGGAGTCCGGAGTTCATCGGTGGATTAGTGATTTTCTTTGCAGCGGTGATTTTCGGTCACCTACCGCACAAGTCGGGACAACCGACGGTCAGCAAGGGGCTTTCCGCCGGTCTGACAGGTGGGGCAGTACTGGAGGCTGGAATCGGCGAACGACACCTCACGCACCGTGTCACCACAGACCGGGCAGGGTAGTCCGGTCCGCGCGTGCACCCGCAAACCGGACCGCTTCTCACCCTTCAACTCCGCCGCCCGCTGACCGACCGAACGCTCGACCGCGCCGCCGAGCACCTCCCGCGTCGCGGTGTGCAGGGCCGCGACCTGGTCGTCGGTGAGCCGGTCGCTGATCACGAACGGGGACAACCGGGCCGCGTGCAGGATCTCGTCGGAGTACGCGTTGCCGACGCCGGCGAGCACCTGCTGATCGGTCAGCACACCCTTGAGCTGGCCGCGTCGGCCGCGCATCCGCTCGGCGAAGGTCGCCAGGTCGACGGTCGCCGCGTCCGGCCCGAGCCGGGCCACCCCCGGCACCTGCGCCGGGTCGGTCACCAGGTAGGCGGCCAGCTTCTTCTGCGTACCGGCCTCGGTCAGGTCGAAGCCGGAACCGTCGTCGAGGCGTACCCGCAGGGCGATCGGGCCCTTGCCCGGCCGCAGCGGGACCCCGGAGGAGAAGGCGTCCCGGTAGTGCAGCCAGCCGGCCCGGGCCAGGTGCACCACGAGGTGCAGCTCGCCGTCCAGCACGACGTCCAGGAACTTGCCGTGCCGCCCCGCGTCGGTGACCTCGCGGCCGGCCGCGGCGGACGGCGGCGGGTCGTACGTCTTCAGGGCGCTGATCGCCGAGACCTCGATCCGGTCCACCCGGCGACCCACCGCCCGCTCCCGCAGATAGGCGGCGAGTGCTTCGACCTCCGGTAACTCAGGCACGTCCCCAACGGTAGCCTCTGGACGTGTGAAGGTGGTCGTGGCGCACAACCGGTACCGCGAGGCCCAGCCGTCCGGCGAGAACACCATCGTCGACCTGGAGATCGCCCAGCTCACCGCGGCCGGGGTCGAGGTGCTGCCGTTCCTGCGCAGCTCGGACGAGATCCCGGCGCTGCCGGCGACTGCCAAGGCACTGCTGCCGATCTCCCCGATCTGGGCGCCGCAGGCCCAGCGGGACCTGGGTCGGCTGCTCGCCGAACACCGGCCGGACGTGGTGCACCTGCACAACCCGTACCCGTTGATCTCGCCCTGGGTGGTGCGGACCGCGCACCGGCACGGCGTGCCGGTGGTGCAGACGGTGCACAACTACCGGCAGGTCTGCTCGTCCGGGGTGTACTTCCGGGACGGCCGGATCTGCACCGACTGCCGGGGCCGGGCGTTCGGTTTGCCGGCGGTGGTGCACCGCTGCTACCGCGGCTCCCGGGCGCAGAGCGCGCTGATGGCCACCACCCTCGCCGTGCACCGGCCCACCTGGCGGTCGGTGGACCGCTACATCGCGCTCACCTCGGCGATCGCCGATCACCTGCGGGACTACGGCATCCCGGCGGACCGGATCACGGTGAAGCCGAACGCCGTCCCCGACCCGGGACCGCCGGCCCCGCTCGGCGACGGTTTCCTGTTCTTCGGCCGGCTCTCCCCGGAGAAGGGCCTCGACCTGCTGCTGGACGCCTGGCGGCGGCATCCCGACGGCGACCTCGGCCCGCTGCGGATCGCCGGTGACGGCGAACTGCGCCCACTGGCCGAACGGGCCGCCGCCGAGCGGACCGACGTGAAGTACCTCGGGCCGCTGGACCGGGCCGGCGTCGCCGCCGCGCTGCGCGACACCGCCGTGGTGCTGGCCGTGCCGACCTGGCACGACGTGCTGCCCACCGTGGTGATCGAGGCGCTGGCCGCCGGCCGGCCGGTGCTCGGCACCGCGCTGGGCGGCATCCCGTACCTGCTCGGCGTGGACGACCCGACCCGGGCCGCCGGCTGGGCCGTGCGGCCGGAACCCGACGAGTTGGCTGTCGCACTGCCGGTGGCCCGCGCCGGCGCCCCCGGCCTCGCCGCCGCCGCCCGGGCCCGCTACGAACGCACCTTCCACCCCGACGTCGTCACGAAACAACTCCTCGCCACCTACGAGGCCACCCGCCGCCCCTGACCCCCACCACCCCCGCGCGGGCGCCCCGCCCGCGCCCCGCCGCGCGGCAGCGCGGCGCGGGGTGCGGGCAGCGGGCGGGTGGGTGTCAGCGGAGGGAGGAGCGGGCGGAGAAGGCGATGCTGGCCAGCAGGAAGCCGCCGTTGATCACGGTGAAGGCGGCGACCAGCCAGATCGTCCAGGCCGGCGTCACGGTCAGCACCAGGCCGGCCAGGAAGATCACCGCGCCGTAGTCGCGGATCAGCTTGACCAGGCGGACCGGCAGCGAGGTGGACGGGACCATGCTGGCGGCGTTCGGGCCGGCCTGCATCACCGAGGTCACCAGGTTGACCATCCAGGTGCCGGCGAACCCGGCCACCAGCCAGCTCGGGATGCCCGGACGCTGCGCCACCGCGGTCGCGGACAGCGCCGCGACCAGCGCGATCTGCGCGGCCACGTCGCACAGCACGTCGACCCGGGCGCCCGCCGGGCTGCCCTGCCCGGTGACCCGGGCCAACTGCCCGTCGGCACAGTCCAGGGCGTACGCGAGCTGCCAGGCCAGCAGCGCGACCAGGCCGACCGGCCAGGCCGGTACGTCCCCGACGGCCACCGCCGGCGCCAGCGCGACCACGGCCACCGAGGCGGCCAGCCCGAGCACCAGGTTGGCGAGGGTCAACGCGGTCGGCGGCAGCCCCGCCCGGTCGGCCCCGACGGCCAGCGCCGCACCGATCCGCTGGCTGATCGCCTCGCTGAACAGCCCACCACCCCGGTTGACCCGGTAGAAGTCGGCGGCGGTGGGGCGGGTGGCGTCAGACACCGAGGTCGCGGATCGCATCGACGTAGTCTGCCAGCCGGTCCCGGATCTCCTCCGGCGACAGGTCGAGGTGCTCCAGGATGGTGTAGCGGTCCGGCCGGGTCCGTGGCGCGAATGCCACCGCCTCGGCGAACTGTTCCCCGGTCAACCCCACGTCGGCCGGGACGCGGGGCAGGTTGTGCCGGTCCAGGCAGGCCGACATCTGCGCGAACCGCCGTTGGTCACCGCGCAGCCAGGTGCAGAACAGCGCACCGAGACCGGCCAGCTCACCGTGCGAGGCGGTCGCCGGGTACAGCGTGTCGATGGCGTGCATGATCTCGTGGCAGCCGCCGCTGGCCGGCCGGCTGCTGCCGCAGACCGCCATCGCCAGGCCGCTGGAGATCAGCCCCTCGGCGAGCACGGTGAGGAAGTCGTCGTCGCCCATGTCGCCCGGATGATTGATGATCGCCTCGGCGGCGGCCCGGGCCAGCGAGGCGGCCAGCCCGTCGACCGGTTCGCCGCGTACCCGGCGGGCCAGGTCCCAGTCGGCGAGCGCGCTGATGTTGCTGATCACGTCGCCGATGCCGGCCCGGTTGTGCCGCTCCGGGCCGGCATCCACGAAGTCCAGGTCGACGATCACGGCGATCGGGATGTGCACCCCGTACGAGCCCTTGATCCCGTCGGTGACCAGGCTGGCCACCGGGGAGGCGATGCCGTCGTTGGCCAGCGCGGTGGCCACCGAGACCATCGGCAGGCCGCGCCGCATCGCCGCGTACTTGGCCACGTCGACGGTCTTGCCGCCGCCGATCCCGACCACCGCGTCGTACGACCGGGAGCGCAGCTTCGCGCCGAGGTCGTTGGCGGCGTCCAGGGTGGCACCGGCGACGGTGAAGACGTCGGCGGAGCCCAACGACGGGCCGATCAACTCGGCGATCTTCTCGCCCTGGCCCGGCCCGACCACCACCGCGACGTCACCACCGGCGGAGATCCGGCCGTCGGCCAGGATCGCGCCCAGGTCGGCCACCGCCCCCCGCCGCACGTCGATGTGCAGCGGGGTCTGTACGGAACGGGCTAGTAGCGGCACGCGATCTCCCGGGCCCGGATCAGGTCGTCGTGGTTGTCGACCTCGACCCACTCGACGTCGCCGATCGACGCGCCGCGCACCTCGCCGCCCCGGTTCGCGTACTCCTGGTAGCCGTCCTCGTAGTAGAGGTTGGGGTCGCGTCGCCAGGTGGCCTCCAGCGCCTCGGCCAGGCCCGCCGCGGCGTGCGGCTCTATCAGCGTCGCGCCGATGTACTCGCCGTACGCCTCGGCCGGATCCATCAGCTTGGTGATCTTGGTGAGCTGGCCGTGCTCGTCGAAGACCGTCTTCATCTCCTCGTCGGCGCACTTCTTGACGGTGTCCAGGGCCAGCAGGATGCCCGGTCCGCGCTCGGCCAGCAGGGTCCGCTCGACGCTGACCGGGTGCACGGTGTCCCCGTTCACCAGCAGCGCGCCCCGCGCGAAGTGCTCCCGGGCCAGCCAGAGCGAGTACGCGTTGTTCCACTCCTCGGCCTTGTCGTTGTGCACCAGGGTGATCTTCACGCCGTACCTCGACTGGAGATCGTCCAGGCGGGCCTCGACCGCCTCGGCGGCGTAGCCGACCACGATCACCACGTCGGTGAGCCCCACCGCGGCGAGGTTGCGCAGGGCGATGTCCAGGATCGTCGTCTCGCCGTCCACCGGTACGAGTGCCTTGGGCAGGGTGTCCGTGTACGGCCGCAGCCGACGTCCCGCGCCGGCGGCGAGCACCAGGCCGATCATCGAATACTCCTTCTCCGCAGGTTCGGTGGCACCGCGGTCCGTGGACGACGGCTACCGCAGGAGGATAGCGCTGCGTGACAGCACGGCCGGCCGCAGCCGTGCTCAGCCGGGCAGGGCGGCCAGGTCGGCGAGCAGTTCGAGCCGCTCGGTCGGGGCGATCGCCCGGTACGGCCCGGCGGCCCGGCGGTCGGTCTCCAGCTCGATGGCGCGCCGCTCGGGGCCGTCGGGCAGGGCGCTGATGCTCCGCGCGGTGTGTCCCGCCGCGGTCCAGGCGGCGGCGTGCGCGTCGGCCCGGTGGTAACGCAATGTGCTCAGCCGGTTCAGCAGCAGCACGCCGGCCGGGGTGCCGTCCGGCTCGTACGGCGGGCCGAGCGCGTGGAACGCGGACCCGGCCTCCCGGGCCCACTGGTCCGACCAGGTCGGTTCGTCCGGTTCGCCCGCCGCGCCCACCGGGTCGGTCGGGCCGGACCGGTGCGCACCGGTCGCCGGATCCGTCCCGTCGGCCGGTGCCGGGCGGGCGGCCCGGACCAGCAACCGGCCCACGGTGCCGACCAGCCGGGTCACCCGGGCCCGGTGCCCGTCCCAGAGCCGTTCGGTGACCCGGGCGTGCAGCTCGGCGATCTCGGTCAGATAGGCCACGCCCCGCTCGGTGGCGCACAGCCCACCGCCGGCGGTCCGGTAGATCATCCCGTGCGCCACCTGCTTGTCCAGCGCGCGCTGGCACCTTGCCGGGTCGGCGTACCGGGTCACCGCGGCGAAGCCGGGACCGCTGACCGTGCCGCCCGGCACGGCGAGCCGGGTGCGCAGGTCCACCAGGAAGCCGGTGGCCGCCGGGCCGCCGTACCGCCGGTCGAGTTCCGGCCGGCCGGCCGCGCCGGCGGCCCGCAGCACCCCGAGACAGATCCGGTCGACGGCCGGTGCGACAAGCGCCGCGAACCGGTACGGCGCCAGCTCGACCGGATCGTTCACCCGCGCATCACCGGCCGGGTCGGGACGGCGGTCACAGGCCGATCGAGTGCAGCGCCGCGAAACCGTCGTCGACGATGCGGCGGAGCAGCCCGTCGCCCGCCTCGCGGTGCTCGTCCAGGATCACCGTCTCGTGCTCGGCGATCCAGCGGAACTCGGTGTGCTTGCCGGCCTCCAACCGGGGGCGGGCCAGGTCGCCGTCCACCCGGACCAGGAAGTCGTTCTCGATCCGGTCCAGCCCGTCGTCCCCCGTGTACGCGTAGCTGCCGACCTGGCCGAGGACGTGCGAGACGGTCCAGCCGGTCTCCTCGGTGACCTCGCGGCGCAACGCGTCGTCGTCGGACTCGCCCGGCTCCAGGTGCCCGCCGACGATGTCCCAGCAGTTCGGGAACAGTCGTCGCCGGGGTGACCTGCGCTGGATGAAGATCCGACCGTCGTCGTCCACGACCAGCGCACCAGCGCAGCGGAGAGGGGGCACCTGGTCGACATTAGTCACCACGGAGGGCTGATGCGCAGCGTGAGGTCTTGTCCGCATCGACGGAAGGCAGCACGATGTCCGTACCTGTCCGGCCTTCCAATGAGGTGATGCGCGATGCAGGTACGGGAAGCGATGTCCAGTGAGATCCTCGTCGTCGGACCGGATCACACGCTTCGACAGGCGGCTCGGATGATGGCCGAACGGCGGGTCGGCTCCGCGATCGTCATCGATCCGGACTCCGAGGGCGTCGGCATCATGACCGAGCGGGACGTCTTGAACGCGATCGGTGCCGGGCTCGACTGCGACACCGAACGCACCGCCGCGCACCTCACCTCGGAGGTGGTCTACGCGGACCCGGACTGGACGGTGGACGAGGCGGCCGAGGCGATGGCCCGGGGCGGGTTCCGGCACCTGGTCGTCATGGCGGGCAGCGAGGTGCTCGGCGTGATCTCGGTCCGGGACATCGTCCGGGTCTGGACCGGCCACCGGACCGCCGCCCGGCTCTGACCGCACCGGCGTCGCCGACCGCCACGCCGCTCCTCGCCGGGTCGGTATCGGCGGTGCCGTACCGGTCGGGTCGCTCAGTATGCGGACACGGCCGGTCCTGCGGCGCAACTACCACGGTCGCCCGTACTCTGGGTAGTCATGACCGCCGAGCAGCTGATCTCTTTCGCCCGTGGGGCACCCTCACTGGACATCGTCGATGTCGACGGACTGAAGGCCGCGGCCGTCCGCGCCTTCGACGCCGACCCCGCGGGCATCACCGCGTACGGCACATCGGTGGGATACCTGCCGCTGCGTGAATGGATCGCCACCAAGCACGGCGTGTCGCCGGACCAGGTGCTGGTGACGAACGGTTCGTTGCAGGCCGACGCCTTCCTCTTCGACCATCTCGTCTCCTCCGGTGACGCCGTCGTGGTGGAACGCCCGACGTACGACCGCACCCTGCTCAACCTGCGGCAGCAGGCCGGTGAGGTGCACGCGGTGACCGTCCAGCCGGACGGCGTGGACACCGCCGAGTTGCGCAAGCTGCTGGAGTCGGGGATCCGCCCCCGGCTCGCCCACATCATCCCCAACTACCAGAACCCGGCCGGCGTCACGCTCTCCCTGGACAAGCGGCGCGAACTGCTCGACCTCGCCGCCGAGTACGACTTCATCATCTTCGAGGACGACCCGTACGCGGACATCCGGTTCCGCGGCGAGCGGCTGCCGTCGATGTTGTCGCTGGACACCGGCAACCGGGTCGTGCACGCCTCCAGCTTCACCAAGACGGTCTGCCCGGGGGTCCGGGTCGGCTACCTGATCGGCCCGGCCGACCTGATCGCCGACATCGCCAAGAAGGCGACGAACCTCTACATCTCGCCCGGCATGGTCGCCCAGGCGATCGTGCACCAGTTCTGCGTCTCCGGGGACATCGACCGGTCGATCGAGACCGTCCGGACGGCCCTCGGCGAGCGGGCCCGGTTGCTCGCCGAGGCGCTGCGCACCCACCTGCCCGAGGCCCGGTTCACCGAGCCGGACGGCGGCTACTTCCTCTGGATCGAGTTGCCCACCGACGTACTGGCGGAGAGGATCGCGCCAGCGGCGGCCGAGCGTGGGGTGGCGGTGGTCAAGGGCACCGACTTCATGCTCGACGGCGGCCGACACGCGCTGCGGCTGGCCTTCTCGGCGGTCACCGCGGACCGGATCGAGGAGGGTGTGCGCCGGCTGGCCGAGGCGGTCGCCGCGGTCCGCGGCTGACCGGGCGGGCCCACCGACCACGCGGGCCGGACCGCGGTGACGCGAGTCCGGCTCGGCGTGGCCCCGCGCGCCGGCGCAGTTGATCACGCTGCCGCGGGCGCGGCGGCGTACCCTTCAGGCGCAGACACCCGAACCCGGCGGAAGGGGGTGCGCCGCGATGACCGACCGACTCAACCCGGAACGGGCCACCGGCAACGGGACCGCCCGTACGAGATCGCGCGCCTGGACCGCGCCGGCCCGGGCGATGAGCCGCATCCTCAGCGCCGACGGCAATCAGCAGCGCCGCCCGCCGGCCGCGCGGGCCGGGCACAACGCCGTGGTCGACTGCGCACTGTACGTGGACGGCGTCCGGCAGCCGGGCGACTGGGACTACGTCGAGGCGCTCGCCGCGGCCCGGGGGCAGTCGAACGCGTTCGTCTGGCTGGGCCTGCACGAGCCCGGAGCGGATGATCTCGCCGGCATCGCCGAGACCTACGGCCTGCACGAACTGGCGGTCGAGGACGCGGTCAAGGCGGCTCAGCGGCCGAAGCTGGAGCAGTTCGGCGAGGTGAGCTTCCTGGTGCTGAAGACGGCCCGGTACTGCGAGCACGACGAGCTGACCGAGAACTCCGAGGTGGTCGAGACCGGCCACGTGATGCTCTTCATCGGTCCGCAGTTCGTGATCACTGTGCGGCACGGCGACGCCTGCCGGCTCTCCCCGGTCCGGGCCGACCTCGAAACCAAGAAGGAACTGCTGGAACAGGGGCCGTGGGCGGTTGTCTACGCGGTCACCGACCGGGTGGTCGACCTGTACGTGGAGGTGGCCGACAAGGTGGAGGACGACCTGGACACCCTGGAGGCGGAGGTCTTCTCCCGCCAGACGACCGGCCGGATCCAGCGGATCTACCAGATGAAGCGGGAGTTGGTCGAGTTCAAGCGGGCGGTGGTGCCGCTGCAACGGCCGATGTTGTCGTTGACCGGGCAGATGAACCGCGCGGTGCCCAAGGAGATCCGGCGCTACTTCCGCGACGTGCAGGACCACCTCACGCGTACGGTCGAGCAGGTCAACTCCTACGACGACCTGCTCAATTCGATCCTCCAGGCCCGGTTGGCGCAGGTCAGCGTCGAGCAGAACAACGACATGCGCAAGATCGCCGCCTGGGCCGCCATCGGCGCGGTGTGGACCGCCATCGTCGGCATCTACGGCATGAACTTCGACCACATGCCGGAGCTGAAGTGGACGTACGGCTATCCCGGCGTCTGGTGTGTGATGTTGCTCATCTCCCTGGTCCTGTACCGCTGGTTCCGCCGCAACGGCTGGTTGTGACGGTCGAACCGGTGGCGACGGAGCTGGTCCGCCGCCACCGGTACGAGGGCGCCATGCCGGTGACCGGCCGGTCAGTTGTGGCTCGACGAGCCGGTGGTGTTGCCCATCACGCCGTCGGCCTTGCCGTTCGCCTTGCCGTTCGTGTTCTTCGCCGCGCCCTGCTTGGCCCCGTCGGTGACGGTGCCGGCGGCCGAGGCGAGTCGGTCCTCGGCCTTGGCGGCGGCGTCCTTGGCCGCGGCGGCCTTTCCGGTCGCGACGGTGGGGTTGTCCTTCGTCACCCCGCCGACCGCCGAGCCGCCCGCCGCCGAACCGCCGCCCGCCGAACCGTCCACGGGCAGGTCCCGGGTGGTCCGGTCGCCGTCCAGGTCCGCCAGGGTGTCCGGGTGGTAGGCCTCCCACTCCACCTCGGCCGCCCGCCGCCGCCGGGCCGCGACCACACCACCGGCGATCGCACCGGCGGCCAGCGCGCCGGCCACCATCGGCCACTTGCGCCGGGCCACGAACGACTGCTTCCGGCGGACCGGCCGCAGGCTCTTCGCCTTGGCCTTCTTCGCGGCCTTGCCGGCGTTCCGCGCGCCGTCGGTGGCGGCCGCCGCCAGCGGCGCGAACGCCGCCACGGTCGAACCCCAGCCGCTCGACGCGCCGTCCCGGATCTTGGTCGCGGTCGGGGCGACCTGGGCCTGGGCGGCCCGCACCCGCGGCCCGACCGTCGCGCCCACGCCACCCGCGGCGTGCGTCGCCGCCTGTACGAAGTGCTCGAGGCTCTCGCCCAGCTCAGCCTTGACGAGATCGCGGTGGGTCCTGCGGCGCCCGAATCCAAACACGGTGTCCACCTCCTGCTGTGACGTCTCCGTCATCCTCCACCTTCGGATGCCTCCGTACTGCCAGAACGGGCACATGGGAGGATCCGCATGGAAACTGACCATCGACCGAGGAGTACCCGTGGCCGAGACCATCTACGCCACCTTGCACACCAATGCCGGCCCGATCCGGCTGGAGCTCTTTCCGAACCACGCCCCGAAGACCGTGCGCAACTTCGTCGAACTCGCCGAGGGCAGCAAGGAGTACGTCGACCCGCGCACCGGTCAGCCCGGCTCCGGCCCGTACTACGACGGGACCATCTCGCACCGGGTGATCAGCGGCTTCATGGTCCAGATGGGCGACCCGACCGGCACCGGCCGGGGCGGGCCGGGCTTCACCTTCGCCGACGAGTTCCACCCGGAGCTGCGCTTCGACCGGCCGTACCTGCTCGCCATGGCGAACGCCGGGCCGGGCACCAACGGGTCGCAGTTCTTCATCACCGTCGCGCCCACGCCGCACCTGAACAACCGGCACACGATCTTCGGACGGGTCGCCGACGAGGCGTCGGAGAAGGTGGTCGAGGCGATCTCGAACACCCAGACCACCCCGGCCGACAAGCCGGTGCAGGACGTGGTGATCGAGCGCGTCGAGATCCAGCGCGGCCAGGCCTGACCGAACGCGCGGTACCTTTGCTCGCATGACCACGCATCCGGAGCCCGGCGGAGGTGACGGCGTGGGTGAGTCCCCGCCGGCGACTCCGGTCTGCTACCGCCATCCGTCGCGCGAGACGTACGTCCGGTGCAGCCGCTGTGGGCGGCCGATCTGCCCGGACTGCATGCGGGACGCGGCGGTCGGGCACCAGTGCCCGGAATGCGTGGCCGAGGGCCGTCGTACCCAGCGGCCGGCGCGCACCGTCTTCGGTGGCGGTGCCGCCGGCCGGCACGGGTACGTCACCAAGGCGCTGATCGCGGTCAACGTCCTGGTGATGGCCCTGTCCATCTGGTCGGACCGGGGTGGCAACTCGGTGGCCGGCGGTGGACTGGGCGGCCTGATGGGCGGCAGTACCCCGGTCACCAGCTTGGGCGCGGTGTTCGGCGTGGTCTCGCCCACCGGCGTCGCGTACGGCATCCCGGCGGGCGAGTTCTACCGGCTGCTGACCGCCATGTTCCTGCACTACGGCGCGCTTCACCTGTTGCTGAACATGTGGGCGCTGTGGGTGCTCGGCCGGTCGCTGGAGGCCGTGCTCGGGCCGGCCCGGTTCCTGGCCCTCTACCTGGTGGCCGGCGTCGGCGGCAACGTCGCCGCGTACGTCTTCAGCCCCGACCACGCCACCGCCGGCGCCTCGACGGCGATCTTCGGGCTGTTCGCGGCGCTCTTCGTGATCATGCGGCGGCTCGGCCGGGACACCTCGGCGGTGATCCCGATCCTGGTGATCAACCTGATCTTCACCTTCACGGTGCCGAACATCTCCATCGCCGGGCACCTCGGCGGGCTGGTCACCGGCGCGGCCATGGCGCTGCTGCTGGCGTACGCGCCGCAGGGGCGGCGGACGCTGGTCCAGGTGGCCGGCGGCGCGCTGATCGTGGTGGGCCTGATCGCCGTGACGGTGGCCCGCACCGCCCTGCTGCTGGCCACCTGAGGGCCGCCGCTGCCGAGCACGCCTGGGGGCGGGCACGCCTGGGGGCCGTCGCTGCCGGGCACGGTTGGGGGCCGCTGTTGCCGGGCGCGTCCGAAGCCCGACGTCTCAGTTGGCCGCGGCCGGGCCGCCGTGCAGCGACCGGAGGTGTCGCGCCACCTCGTCCGGGGCGGCCCCCAGGTCGGCGCGGCCGAACAGGTGCAGGGTCTCGCCGGTGTCGATCTCCAGCGTCTCGGTGCGCAGCCCGAGCCGGGGTCGGGTGTCCACCCCGATCCGTTCGATCTCGGCCCAGCCGAACCGGCGCGAACCGGCGAGGCCGGTGGCCACCGTGACCCCGCCGGAATCGGCGGTCAACCGGACCGGCGCGACCAGGTCCCGCAGTCCCCAGCCGGCCAGGCCGAGCGCGGCCAGTCCGGCCAGCCAGAGCCGGACCGGATCGCCGTCGGCCAGCAGCACGCCGAGCAGCACGAATCCGGCCGCCCCGCCGAACTTGGCCGCCGGCAGCGTGCGGGGCACGCCCCACCTCAGCACCGACTCCCCCGCACCGGACCGCATCGGTCAAGGATGCCAGCGGTCGCCGGTGCCGCCCGGCTGCGGGGGTGACCGAGTGGCGATGTCGGCCGGGAGCCGGTGTGGCCGAGCGCGGTGCCGGTCGGACGCGGGTGCCGGCCGAGCCGGTCCCGACGTAGGATCGGGGACAGGCCAAGTTACCGGGGAGTAGAGATGAGAGACGCGGTCATCGTCGGCGCGGTGCGGACCCCGGTCGGCCGGCGCAAGGGCGGGCTCGCCGGGGTGCACCCGGTCGACCTGTCCGCGCACGTCCTGCGGGCCCTGGCCGAGCGCACCGCCCTCGATCCGGCCGATGTGGACGACGTGGTCTGGGGTTGTGTCTCCCAGGTCGGCGAGCAGGCGTGGAACGTCGGCCGCAACGCCGTGCTGGCCGCCGGCTGGCCCGAGTCGGTGCCCGGGACGACCCTGGACCGGCAGTGCGGCTCCAGCCAGCAGGCCCTGCACTTCGCCGCCGCAGCGGTCGTCGCGGGGCAGGCAGACCTGGTGGTCGCGGGCGGGGTGGAGTCGATGACCCGGGTGCCGATGGGCACCAGCGCGGGCACCGGCCAGCCGTACGGCGAGCTGCTGCGGGACCGCTACCGGGGCGCCGAGGGTTTCCAGGCCGACCAGCCGGTCCCGTTCAACCAGGGCGTGGGCGCCGAGATGATCGCCGACCGGTGGCACCTGTCCCGCCGCCAGCTCGACGAGTACGCCCTGGCCAGTCACCAGAAGGCGGCGGCCGCCCAGGACGCCGGCGCCTTCGAGGCGGAGATCGCCCCGGTGGCGGTCGGCGACGGGCACAAGGTCTCCGCCGACGAGGGCATCCGCCGGGACACCTCCCTCGACCGGCTGGCCGAGCTGGCCACGCCGTTCAAGGCCGACGGGGTGGTCACCGCCGGCTCGGCCTCGCAGATCTCCGACGGCGCCGCCGCGCTCGCCGTCACCACCTCCGAGTGGGCCGGCCGGCACGGGCTGCGCCCACTGGCCCGGATCCACACCGCGGTGGTCGCCGCGGACGACCCGGTGGTGATGCTCACCGCGCCGATCCCGGCCACCGCCAAGGCGCTGCGCCGGGCCGGCCTCGGCATCGAGGAGATCGGCGTGTACGAGGTCAACGAGGCGTTCGCGCCGGTGCCGTTGGCCTGGCTCGCCGAGACCGAGGCGGACCCGGAGCGGCTCAACCCGCGCGGCGGGGCGATCGCCCTGGGTCATCCGCTCGGCGGCTCCGGTGCGCGGATCATGACCACGATGCTGCACCACATGCGGGACAACGGCATCCGGTACGGCCTGCAGACCATGTGCGAGGGCGGCGGGATGGCCAACGCCACCGTCGTCGAACTGCTCTGATGACCCGCGCGGCGACCCGGCGGTCTCGATGATCACGCAGAGTGTCCGTGGAAGTTGTCAGTACGCCTTACCTCGGTAGAACTTCTGTAATTCAACTTTCATCCATGTCCTGCCGAACCATTCCCCGGTGAATCGTCGTTGAACTGCGCATGGACGTGTTCTCACGTACGTTCCTGCCCGCCGCGGCGGAGGCCGGACTGGCCGTCGCGACCGTCAGCCGGCACATGCCGGTGTTCCGTCGGTGCGTCGAGTCCCGCGACGCCGCCGTCCTCGTCACCCGCTGCAACCGCCCCGACCGGTCCGTGCAGGGCGGCGACTACCTCCTCCTGCTGACCGCCCGCCGACTGGTGGTCACCCAGCAGACCCGGGTCCTGCACCGGCTCCGCCTGCACCTCAACGCGGAGCTACGGCACCTGAGCAACGTCACCTGGAATCCCGACCCCCGGCTCTCCTGCGTCGAGTTGGCCGCCACCGCGGTCGACGGCATCCGCGAGCGGTTCCTGATCCGGACCGGCCACCCGAAGCAGGTGTGGCACCTCGACGCCCTGCTCGGCCAGGCGTTCCGGAGCCAGGACACCAACCGGCACATCCGTTACTCCCCGGGCACCGCCACCGTGCCCGACGCGCTGCCCGGTCCCGGTCGCTCGACGCGACTCACCCCGGCGATCGCCCGCTGACCCGGGCGCGGCGGACCCGTACACGATCCGAACATCGGCGCCACCGCGTCGCGTACCCGCGTCGGCCAAGATGGGTACGTGAGTTCCGACCCGCGGCAACGGGGGCTGGTCCTGGTGGTCGAGGACGAGCCGGCCATCGCCGACCTGGTCCGGCTCTACCTGAGCCGGGACGGCTTCGGCGTACACGTGGAGACCGAGGGCACCGCCGGCCTGGCCGCCGCCCGGCGGCTGCGGCCGGTGGCCTGCGTGCTGGACATCGCCCTGCCCGGGATGGCCGGCACCGAACTCTGCCGCCGGTTGCGGGAGTCCGGCGACTGGACGCCGGTCATCTTCCTCACCGCCCGGGACGACGAGGTCGACCGAATCGTCGGCCTGGAACTCGGCGCCGACGACTACGTGACCAAGCCGTTCAGCCCGCGCGAACTGGTGGCCCGGATCCGCGCGGTGCTGCGCCGCACGGCCGGGACGCCGGAACGGACCGAACGGCCCCGGTCGGTCGGCCCGATCACGCTCGACCCGGGCCGCCGCGCGGTCGCCGTGTCCGGTCGGCCGGTGCAGCTGACGTCGACCGAGTTCGACCTGCTGGCGCACCTGATGAGCCGGCCCGGTCGGGTGTTCACCCGGGAGGAGTTGCTGGCCACCGTCTGGGGCTACGCCGCGCACAGCGGCACCCGGACCGTGGACGTGCACGTTGCCCAGGTCCGCGCCAAGCTCGGCCCGGCGGCCGAGGTGATCCGGACCCACCGCGGCGTCGGATACGCCTGTGTCGGCTGACCCGCCCGACCGGGCGCGCCCCGAACACCACCCGTCCGACCGGCCGCGGCCGGAACACCACCCGCCCGACCGGGCGCGGCCGGAACAGCACCTGACCGTGCCGCTGCCGGTGCTCGGTCCGGCCGGCCCACCGACCGGCCCGGCCGGCCCGGTCGGCCCGGGCGCGACCGGCCGTCCCCGGCGCCGGTTCGGCGCCACCCTGACCGCCCGCGCGGTCCTGGTCAGTTGCGCCGTCGCGCTGATCTCGGTGCTGGTCACCGCCCTGGTGGCGCTGCCGGTGGCGGCCGCCCGGGCCGAGCAGCAGGCCCGCCAGGCGTTGGCCGCGCAGGCCACCCTGGCGGCGCAGAGCCTGCGACCCCGGGTGGACCGCGGGCGTACCGCCGACGAGGAGCGGATCATCCGGCAGTTGCGGGCCGAGAACATCGACGCGTACCTGATCCGGGCCGGTCGGCCCGACCGGACCGGCCTGCCGGACGAGGTCGTCGCCCGGGTCTCCGGCGGCCGGAACTTCTCCGGCCGGGCGAGGGTGGGCGGCACGCCCGCGTTCGTCGAGGGTCGGTTCCTGCCCGGCGGGAACGGTGTGGTGCTGGCCCGGCGGATCGGCACCGGTCTGTGGCGGCAGGTCGCCGGCAGCCTGTGGCTGCCGCTGCTGGCCGGGCTGGCGGCCGGCGTGGTCGCCGGGGCGTTGCTGGCCCGCCGGCTGGCCGGTCCGATCCGCAACGCGGCGACCGCGGCCGCCCGGCTGCGGGCCGGCGACCGGGACGTCCGGCTGGCCGTCGAGCCGCCCGAGGAGGCCGCCGACCTGGCGTACGCGCTGAACGACCTCGCCGCGGCGCTGGCCACCAGCGAGGGCCGGCAGCGGGAGTTCCTGCTGTCGGTGTCGCACGAACTGCGTACGCCGTTGACGGCGATCCGCGGCTACGCCGAGGCGCTGGCCGACGGGGTGGTCGGACCGGAGGGCTCGCAGCGCGCCGGACAGACCATGCTGGCCCAGGCCGAACACCTGGATCGGCTGGTCAGCGACCTGCTGGCGCTGGCCCGGCTGGAGGCGGCCGACTTCCCCGTCGAACCCACCACGGTCGACCTCGGCCGGCTGGTCGCCGACGCCGCGAACGCCTGGAGTGCGCGCTGCGCGACGGTCGGGGTGGTGCTGCGCACCGAGATCCCGGCCGAGCCGGTGCCGGCGTACACCGACGCGGGCCGGATCCGTCAGGTCGTCGACGGCCTGCTGGAGAACGCGCTGCGGGTGGTGCCGCCCGGCGCGCCGGTGGTCCTCGCGGTCCGCCCGGCGCCCGGGGCCGGCGGCGTGATCGAGGTACGGGACGGCGGTCCGGGTTTCACCGAGGACGACCTGGCGGTGGCCTTCGAACGCGGCGCGCTGCACCAGCGCTACCAGGGCGTCCGTAAGGTGGGCAGCGGGCTCGGGCTGGCCCTGGCCGCCGGGCTGGTCCGCCGGCTGGGCGGTGGCATCACCGCCGACCACGCGCCCGAGGGCGGAGCCCGGTTCTCGGTACGCCTGCCGCCCCGCCCCTGACCGTGCCGGGGCTCATCGGGCGACCCGGCGCAGGTAGGTCAGCCCGTCGATGGCGAGCCGGTCCTGCGACGGGGCGAGCGGTCGCCAGATCGAGGCCGCGGTGGCGATGGTCTCGTTCTCGGCGGTGAACGACTCCAGGCAGACCGCGCCGCGGTAGCCGGTCGCCCGCAGCGCGGCGAAGAAACCGGGCCAGTCGAAGTGGTCCGCCCCGGGCGCCCCGCGGTTGGTGCCGCTGACCTGCACGTGCTTGATGTACGGGCCGGCCAGCGTGACGGCCGCGCAGGGATCGGCCTCCTCGATGTTCAGGTGATACGTGTCGAGCATGAGGCCGACGTTGGCCGGCAGGCCCTCGATCATGTCGAGGGTCTGCTCCACGGTGTTGACCACGCTCGTCTCGTAGCGGTTGAGGGCCTCCACCCCGATGCTCACCCCCCGCTCGCCGGCGTACCCGGCGACCGGCGCGAGCGCCGCCCGGAAGTCCGCGTAGCAGGCCGACCGGGCCGCCGGCGACATCCGCCAGGTCCGGCCGACCGCGGCGTAGACCGGGCCGCCGACGCAGCCGGCACCGACCGCCGCCGCGGCGTCCACGCAGGTCCTCAGGTACGCCACGGTCGACTCGACGACCGCCGGCGCGGCGTCCACGAGGTCCCGCCCGGGCGGGGTGACCGCGCAGACGCCGGCCGCGACCAGCCCGTGCGCTGCCAACAGGTCACGGGTACGGACCGGATCCCAGTCGCCGGGTTGCTCGATCGGCAGCTCGACCGCCTCGAAGCCGAACGCGGCGATCTTCGGGATCAGGTCGGCGAGCACCCGGTCGTCGACGGGGGAGGCCCACACCCAGGGGTTGACGCCGATGGCGTACACCGGCACCTACTTCCAGCGCTGCGGGTAACCGGGCAGGTCGGTGCAGCCGCACATCGCGTAGTGCAACGGCGGCATGTTCGGGTCGACGTACTGGTCCAGGTTCTCCTGGGTGATGGTCGGCTGCGGCAGCTTCCACGGGTTGGACACCTGCTCGCCGCCGAGCACCCGCAGCGCGGCGATGATCGGCGTACGCCACTGGTAGGTCGGGTAGGTGGGCGCGATGGCGGTGAGCTTCTTGTCCTTCCACATCTTCAGGAAGTCGAGCTGGTCCTCGCCGTTGATCGGTGGCACGGGCTTGCCGGCGTCCTGGAACGCCTCGACCGCCGCGACGGCGACCGCTCCCGCGTCCATCCAGACGCCGTCGATCGTGCCGTACCGCTGCAGGTAGTCGTCGACGATCTTCTTGGTCTTGGCCGGGTCGCCGTCGGTGAACTCGACCCCTACGACGTTCACCTTGGCCTTGTCGAACGCGATCTTCGCGGCCGACCAGCGGGTCTCCAGCACGTCGACGCCGGGCAGGATGCGCAGGGCGAGCACCTTGCCGCCGGGCTTCATCCGCTTGCTGACGAAGTCGGCCCCGACGTGACCGAAGCCGTAGCCGCCGATCGGGTTGATGAACGTCACCGGGCAGGTCGTGTCGACCCCGCGGTCGAACACGATCACGGGTAGGCCCTTGCGGCAGGCCGCCTCGACGGCGGGGGTGAGCGTGGCGGTGGTGTTCGGCGAGACGATGAGCGCGTCGCAACCCTTGCCCAGCAGGTCGTTGATGTCCGCGATCTGCTTCTGGTCCTTGCCCTCGGCGTCGACGTGCACGAACTCCTTGATCCTGCTCTTGTTCCGCTCCACCTCGGCCTGCATGGTCTTGAAGCCGACCTGCCGCCAGGGGTTGTTCAGCGCGGCGTTCGAGAAACAGATCTTGTACGGGCCGGGCTTCTTGAACTTCGCGGTGTCCACCGGTTTCGGGTTGAGCACCTGCTCCCACGGCTTGTCGGCCGGTCCGGTCGGTGCGGCGTCGAGCAGGGCGAGTTCGTTGTCGTAGTCGGCCTGCTTGAAGAACTTCGAGTGGCCACCGGTGCCCGACCCGGCGGACTCGGACGCGGTGCCGGACGGCGTCGGTGCCGGTTCGTCGGTGGCGCAGCCGGCGAGCGAGAGCACGGTGACAGCGGCCAGGGCCGTGATGGATCGTCGCACTGAATCCCCTTATCTCGACGAAGAACGCATGGACGAGACCGCCACGGCGGCGAGGATGATCGCCCCCTGGACGGTCGGCCTGAGGGCGCCGGAGACGCCGTAGAAGTTCATCAGGGCGAAGAGCGTCTCCAGGGTCAGCGCACCGAGCATCGCGCCCACGACCGAGCCCCGGCCACCGCCCAGGGCGACCCCGCCGAGGACGACCGCGGTGATCGCGCCGAACTCCAGCCCGGCGCCGGCCTGGAAGGAGACCCCGCTGTACCCGCCGAGCAGGACCGCCGCGACGGCGGCGGCGAGCCCGCTGAGCACGAACGCGATCGTTTTGGTCCGTCGGACCCAGACCCCGGCCAGCTCAGCGGTCCGCGCGTTGTCGCCGACGGCGACCAGGGTCCGGCCGAAGTCGGAGCGCATGACCAGCACCGCGAGCGCCCCCGCCACGAGCAGGACCACCAGCGCGTACGGGATCCGGCCGAGCACCGGGACGTCCTCGACCGCCCGCCGGCCGAACCGCCGGAACTCCTCGGACAGGCCACCCCTGGGTGCGCCGTTGGACCACAGGTAGACCGCGCCGACGAGGATCAGGAACATGCCGAGGGTGGTGATGAACGAGGGCACCCGCAGCCGCGTCGTGACCAGACCGTTGACCAGCCCGACGAGCGCGCCGGCGGCCAGCAGCAGCGCCACGACCGGCCAGGTGCGGGACGGGTCGCTGTCGATCAGCCGGGCGGCGACGACGACCTGGGCGGTGACCAGGGAACCGACGGAGAGGTCGAACTCACCGGAGACGATCACGAAGTACTGCCCGGCGGCGAGCAGGACGATCGGTGCGGAGCGGCCGAGGAACGACATCAGCGACGAGGGCGCGAGGAAGCCGGGCTGCCGGACCGCGAGCAGCGCCAGCAGCACGGCGAGGATGACGACGATCGGCAGGACGCCGCCGGGCCGCGGGCGCGGCAGCCGCAGCGGGAACGAACGGTGCTCGACGGTCTGCATGGTCAGGACCGGGCCTTCCGGTAGGTCCGCCGGGCGTAGACGGCCACCGCCGCGATGATGATCACGCCGCGGATCACCTGCTTGAAGAAGGCGTCCACGTCGAGCTGGTTGAAGACGGCGTCGACGCTGGCGAGCAGCAGCACGCCGCCGACGGTGCCGAGCACGCCGCCGCGCCCGCCCGCCAGGGCGGTGCCGCCGAGGACCACCGCCGCGATCGACTCCAGGTCGTACAGGCCCTCGGTGCCCACCCGGGGAGCGCCCGAGCCGAGCCGGCTGGACAGGTAGATCCCGGCGAGACCGGCGCAGAGCGAGCAGAGCACGTGCGCGCCGACGAGCACCCGGTGCGTGCGTACGCCGGAGAGGCGGGAGACCTCCGGATCACCGCCGACGGCGATCAGGTGGTGGCCGAATCGCGTTCGCGTGAGCGTCAGCCAGGCCGCCGCGGTGACGACGAGCAGCAGCAGGAACGACAGCGGCACCGGTCCGACGCGCTGGTAGCCGAGGGTCTGCACGAGCGCGGGCGCGGTCCGGCCGGACGGGCCGTCGTAGCCGTTGTCGAGGTATCCCTTGAGCAGCAACCCGACCCCGACGGTCGCGATGAACGCGTTGATCCGCAGCCGGGTGACGAGCAGGCCGTTGAGCAGCCCGATGCCGGCGCTGACCGCGAGCGCGAGGCCGATCGCCGGCAGCAGTGCGCCGTCGCGGCCGGCCATCGTCTCGGCGGCCACCAGGGTGCTGAGGCTGACCACGTACGCCACGGACAGGTCGAGCGAGCCGCCGAGGATGACCAGGGTCTGACCGACGGCGACCAGCCCGAGGCCGGCGGCGACGTGCAGCAGGCTCACCGTCGTCGACTGGTTGAACAGGTGGCCGCCGTCGACCGTCACGACCAGCCAGCCGAGCGCCAGCACCAGGGCCAGGGCGACGAACACCCCCGGGACGCTCCGCCGGGTCGGCAGGCTCATCGCGGTGATCATCCGGCGGTCCCCCGGTCGGTGCCGACCGCCAGGGCCAGGACGTCCTCCTCGGTCGATCCGGCGGGCAGTTCGCCGGCGATCCGGCCGTCGCGCATGACGACGATCCGGTCGCTCATGCCGAGCAGTTCCGGCAGCTCCGACGAGATCATCAGTACCGCCGCGCCGGCCCGGGCGAGCCGGCGGACGAGGTCGTGGATGGTCGACTTGGCGCCCACGTCGATGCCCCGGGTCGGCTCGTCGAAGAGCAGGATCCCGGGGTCGAGCGCGAGCCACCGGGCCAGCACCACCTTCTGCTGGTTGCCGCCGGACAGGTACCGGATCTCCTGGTCGTCGCCGGCGGCCCGGAGTTCGACGGCGGCGAGCAACTCGCGCAGGCGTCCGGCCCGCGCCGCCCGGCCGGTCCACCTCGGGAAGACGGCCCGACCGGCGAGCAGCCCGTTGTCCAGGACCGACTGCCGGGCGACGAGGCCCTCGCCCTTACGGTCGTCGGTGAGGTACGCGATGCCGGCGCGGATGGCGGTGCGCGGCGAGCGCAGTCGGACCGGGGCGCCGTCGAGCGTCACCGCACCGGCGGTGAACGGGGCGGCTCCGAACAGCGCCCGGGCCAGCGTCGAGCGGCCGGAGCCCTGCAGGCCGCCGATCCCGAGCACCTCGCCGGCGCGCAGCCGCAGGTCGATGTCGTGCAGCTTGTGGTTCCGGCCCGCGCGTACGCTCAGCCGGACCGGGCCGAGGTCGGCGGGACGGGCCCGCTCCGGGTAGTAGTCGGCCAGTTCCCGGCCGACCATGTGCCGTACCAGCTCGTCGACGGTGGTCGCGGCGGTGCCGGTGGTGGTCACCCGCCGACCGTCCTTGAGCACCGTGATCCGGTCGGACAGGTCGAAGACCTCGGTCAACCGGTGCGACACGTACAGCAGGCCGATCCCCCGTTGCTGCAATCGGCGCACCAGCCGGTAGAGCAGTTCGACCTCGTGATCGGCGAGGGCCGCGGTGGGCTCGTCCATGATGAGCAACCGCGCGTCGAGGGCGAGCGCCTTGACGATCTCGACGACCTGCTGCTGCGCGACACCGAGCCCGCCCACCCGGGCGTCCGCCGGCAGCGAACTCTCCCCGATCGAGGCGAGCAGCTCGGCGGTTCCGTCGCGCATCGCCCGCCGGTCGACCAGGCCCCGGCGTACCGGCTCGTGGCCGAGGTAGACGTTCTCCGCGACGGTGCGCTCCGGCAGCAGGTTGAACTCCTGGTGGATGATGCCGATGCCGGCTCGCTGGGCGTCCCGTGGGCCCCGGAACACCCGGGGTGTGCCGGCGAACTCGACGGTGCCCTCGTCCGGCGGGTGCCCACCGGAGACGATCTTCATGAGGGTCGACTTGCCGGCGCCGTTCTCGCCGACCACCGCGTGCACCTCGCCGGGTGAGACGTCCAGGTCGACCGCGTCAAGGACCCGTACGCCGAGGAACGACTTGCCGATGCCCCGGAGGCGCAGCAGGGGTGACGGCGGCGGGTCGGACATCTCAAGTTCCTCACCGAAAGTAGTGGCTGTGGGGGTGTCGATGCGGTCGAACCGATTGCGGGCAGAACCGAGGTGCCGACTCTCGCCATGGCTTTCGCCGAACGGACGTGAACTTTCGCCGAATCCGACCAAACATGGCAGCTACGAGCGTAAATACTTGATGACCATCCCGCAATCCCGGCAGAGTCCCGAATGATTGACGTCGGTCATACGGCCAAAGTGGCGTCCGTCGAACGGCTGATCCGCCGCCCCGAGCTGCCCGCGAGACGGTGGTCGAACCGATTCCACGAGGCAAAAGATTGACACGAGACGATGTCTCACGCATGCTGGCCGCCAAGACCACGGACCAGGTGCATCCTCGACGTAACACAGAGTCACCACCCCCGCGGAACTGACTGCCCGTCGCGGCGGACGGCACGACGATCCCATCGGCACCCCCGCACGCCTCCGGCGCGCTCCCAGGCACAACCTGACGCGCGTACGGCGGTGTGCGGTTACCGCATGCCCGTGGTCGCCACTCGTGCCCCGCTGAAAAGGAGACGGCATGCGTCGCAGATCTCTGCTCATCGCCACGATCACGGGCGTGTTGATATCGCTCGGGCTCGTCCACCCCGCGTCGGCCGCCCCGGCCTTCCGCGCCCTGTTGTTCACCAAGACGGCCGGCTACCGGCACGACTCGATACCCGCCGGAATCTCCATGTTCCAGCAGCAGGCGGCGGCCAACAACTTCGAGCTCGTGCATACCGAGGACGCCAGCGTCTTCACCCCGGCCAACCTCGCCACCTTCGACGTCCTGATCATGTTCCAGACCTCGGGCATGGTGTGGACCACGGCGGCCCAACGCCAGGCGGTCGAGGGCTACCTCGCCAGCGGCAAGGGCATCGTCGCCGTCCACAACGCCACCGACATGGGCATCGAGGGCGAGTACCCGTGGTGGGACCAGACCGTCAACGCCGGTGCCCACATGCCGGAGCACTCGCCCGGTGTGCTGCCCGGCACGGCCATCGTCGCCGACAAGCAGCACCCGTCGACGGCCAGCCTGCCGGACCGGTGGAACCGGAGCGAGGAGTGGTACAACTTCGACGCCAACCCGCGCGGCAAGGTCCACGTCCTGGTGACCGCCGACGAACGCACCTACAACCCGGGCGGCAAGGCGATGGGTCCGGACCACCCGATCTCCTGGTGCCGCAACGTCTCCGGCGGCCGGGTCTGGGCCACCGCCATGGGGCACGCGATCGAGTCCTACAGCGAGACGAACTTCCGCAACCACGTCCTCGGCGGGGTCAAGTGGGCGGCCGGCAACGTGCCCGGGGAGTGCGGCGGCACCGTCTGGAGCAACTTCGAGAAGCGCACCCTCGACAACAGCACGCGCGACCCGATGGCGCTGGCCGTGGCCCCGGACAAGCGGGTGTTCTACGTCCAGCGGGGCGGTCAGATCAAGATCTTCAAGCCGACCACGAACACGACGGTCACCGCCGGCACGCTCAGCGTCTACACCGGCGGCGAGGACGGCCTCACCGGGCTCGCGCTCGACCCGAACTTCGCCACCAACGGCTACCTGTACCTGTACCACTCGCCGGCGAGCAGTTCGACGGACGTCAACCGGGTCTCCCGCTTCACGGTCAGCGGTGACACGGTGAACCTCTCCAGCGAAGTCAAGATCATCGACATCCCGGCGTACCGCGACCGGACGTTCCCGGAGCCCGGGCACACCGGCGGCTACATCGAGTTCGGCCCGGACGGCAACCTCTACATCGGCACCGGTGACGACACGCCGCCGAACCTCGACGCCAACTGGCAGGGCTACGCCCCGCTGGACTGGCGCCCCGGCAAGGCCAACCTCGACGCGGCCCGCAGCGCCGGCAACACCAACGACCTGCGCGGCAAGCTGCTCCGGATCCGGCCCTCGGCCAGCGGTGGTTACACCATCCCGGCCGGCAACCTCTACCCGGAGGGGACGGCGCAGACCCGCCCCGAGGTCTACGCGATGGGCTTCCGTAACCCGTTCCGATTCTCCATCGACAAGGCCACCGGCTGGGTCTACCTCGCCGACTACGGGCCCGACCGGAACCCGCCGACCACCAACCGCGGCCCGGAAGGACTGGTCGAGCTGAACGTCATCAAGTCCCCGGGCAACTACGGCTGGCCGTTCTGCCACGGCAACAACCAGCCGTACGCGCCGTACAACCCGGACACCAAGGTGGTCGGCGCCAAGTTCAACTGCAACGCGCCGGTCAACAACTCGCCCAACAACACCGGCCTGGTCAACCTCAAGCCGATCGTCATGCCGAACATGTGGTACGGCTACCCGGCCTCGCCGGACTTCCCGGAACTCGGCTCCGGCGGCTCGGCACCCATGGGCGGCCCGGTCTACCGCTACGACCCGGCGAACCCGTCCACGACGAAGTTCCCGCCGTACTACGACGGCGTGCACTTCTTCTACGAGTGGTCGCGCAACTACATCAAGGAGGTCCACTTCGACTCGACGACGGCGGTCACCCGGACCAACTCGTTCCTGCCCGGCGGGGGCTACCGCAGCCCGATGGACATGGAGTTCGGCCCGGACGGCTCGCTGTACCTGCTGGAGTGGGGCAGCAACTTCAACGGCGGCAACAACGACTCCGGCCTCTACCGGATCGACTACAAGCAGCAGCCGGGCGGTGGCACGCCGATCGCCAAGGCCACCGGCACGCCCACCAGCGGTAAGGCTCCGCTGACCGTCCAGTTCAGCAGCGCCGGCACGACCGACCCCGACGGCGGGACGCTCAGCTACCAGTGGACCTTCGGGGACGGTGGCACCTCCACGGAGGCCAACCCGTCGCACACCTACACCACCAACGGCAACTTCAACGCGCAGTTGAAGGTCACCGACAACACCAACAAGACCGGCTTCGCCAACGTGCAGATCACCGTCGGCAACACCACACCGGTGGTCACCATCACCGCCCCACCCGACGGCGGCATGCTCACCTTCGGCGACAAGGTGCCGTACAGCGTCAGCGTCACCGACCCGGACGGTGACCCGGTCGACTGCGCCAAGGTGTTCGTCAACCCGGCGCTCGGCCACGACGAACACCAGCACGAGACCACCGAATATCCCGGCTGCTCGGGCACCATCCCGACCAGCCTGCTCGGTGGACACCCGGACGGGGCCAACCTGTACTACGCGCTCAACGCCCGCTACACGGACAACGGCGGTCCCGGCGGGGCGGCCCCGCTCACCGGCTACGCGCGGGTGATCCTGCAGCCGAAGCACAAGCAGGCGGAGTACTTCACCGCCCAGTCCGGCGTCCAGGTCGTCGACCAGGCCGGCGCGGAGAGCACCAAGCGGGTCGGGGACATCTCCAGCAACGACTGGGTGTCGTACAACCCGATGAGCCTGGCGGGGATCACCACCGTCAGCTACCGGGTGGCGTCGAGCGCCGCCGGCGGGACGATCGAGTTGCGGGCCGACTCGCCCACCGGCACGCTGCTGGCCACCACCTCGGTGCCGAGCACCGGCGGCTGGAACAACTACCAGTCCACGCCGCCGGTGAACGTCGCCGCGCTGGCCGGCAGCCACACGTTGTACATGGTGTTCAAGAACGCCAACAACACGTTCGACCTCGACTCGTTCACCTTCGGCGGGGAGGGCGTCGGCCTGCCGGGCGACCCGAACCCGCCGGCTGACGGCGTGGCCGGCAAGACGTGGACCCTCACCGCCCAGCACAGCAACAAGCTGATGGACGTCAGCGGCGTCTCCACCGCCGACGGGGCCCAGGTCGTCCAGTGGGCGTCCACCGGTGGCAACAACCAGAAGTGGCAGGCCGTCGACGCCGGTGGCGGCGCGGTCTACCTGAAGGCGGTGCACAGCGGCAAGTGCCTCGACGTCACGGGAGGCTCCACGGCCCAGGGGACGTACCTGCAGCAGAGCACCTGCAACAACGGCAACCAGCAGAAGTTCACCGCGACCGCGACCGGCACCTCGGGCGTCTACACGGTGAAGAGCGTGCTGAGCGGGCTGTGTGTGGACGTGAACGGCGCGTCCACCGCCGACGGGGCGCGGCTGCTGCAGTGGGGTTGCAACGGCAACGGCAACCAGCGGTGGCGGTTCACCGCGGCATAGCCGATCGGTCACGTCGGGGCGGCGGCCCCGGCACGGTCCGGAGAAGGCCGGCACCGGCTCCCAGCCAGGGGGCCGGTGCCGGCCTTCCGCCGTCGACGGCCCGCTCTTACCCGATCCGAACATCCGGTTGACGGTCCGCTCGCGCTGCCCGGCGATGCTGGCTCGGCACGGTCCCCACGACCCGGCGAGGAACGCCCCAGGAGAGGGAAACCATGAACCGTTGGAAGATCGCTGTCACGACCGGGTTGCTGGCCGCCGTCGGCACGCTCGGGTTGGCCGGCTGCGGCACGGTCGGCGCCGCCCGGGACACCGCCCAGCAGGCCGCGGTCGACGTGGCCGCGGCGATGGGCGCGGACGGGCAGGCGCTCGCGGCGATGGGCTTCGACCCGGAGACGATCGCGGCGGCCGACCCGGCCACGAACCCGTCCGCCACGCCGTCCGCCGGCTCCAGCGCCGGCCCCGGCAAGGCCGATCAGCGGGGCGAGGGTTGGCGCAAGCGCCACCAGGCGCGGGTGCTGCTGCGGAAGAACACGTTGCACGGCGAGGTGGTCGTGCAGACCAAGGACGGTACCAAGACGGTCGCCGTCCAACGCGGCACGGTGACCGCGATCGACGACAAGTCGATGACCGTGAAGTCCACCGACGGCTTCACCATGACCTGGACCTTCGGCCCGGAGCTGAAGGTGGTCGAGAAGCGCACCACGATCCAGCCCGGCGACGTGAAGGTCGGCACGGAACTCGGCGTCGCCGGGACCAAGGACGGCGACAAGGGCGTCGCCCGCCTGGTGGTCGTCCCGAAGAAGAAGTAGGTGCCCGCTCCCGGCGCGGCATGGCTCGGGCGGGCCGGACCGGGGTCGCGGCTGCCGCACCGGCAGCGGCGACCCCACGTCATGCCGAACCGGTCACCCGAGCGGCAGGGCGACGGTGACGACGCCGTCGGTGTCGACCCGCCAGCCCGGCGGGATCAGCGCGGCGCAGGTGCGCTGCGGCGCGGTGCAGATGACGGCGTCGACCGTGGTGGGCGGGTCCGCCGGCCGGTGCGGCAGGACCGACTGGAGCGGCACGATCTCCCGGTGGGCGGCGGGGTCCGACTGGACCAGCAGCACCCACCACGGGTACTCCCAGTCGTCGTTGCCCTGGACCAGCCCGACCCGTCGGGCGCCCGCCGCCTCGACCCGGCCGGCCGCCCAGCGGTACTCCGCCTCCCACTGCGGCCGCCGCAGGAAGCGCAGGTCCTCGTCCGACGTGGTCAGCACCGACCCGGCGCCGACCAGCCGGCGCGGGAACCCGTACGAGACGGCCAGCACGCCGGCGAGCGCGGCGGTGGCCAGCACGGCGACGGCGGCGCCCGCGGCGACCGAGCGCCGGCCGGTCCCGGCCCGCCGGCGGAACAGCGCGTCCAGCCACACCCCGGCCAGCGGTACGGCGAGCACCAGCGCGTAGAGCAGCAGCCGGTTCCCCCACGGCTGCCACTTGATCATCGCGGCGTGCAGCAGGACGGTGAGCACCACCGTCCCCGCGTACGCCCGCAGCACCCCGACGCTGCCCCGAGCGGCCCCGGCCGTCCCGGCCCCGGCCTCGCCCTCGGCCCCCTGAGCCTCGGCGGCCGTTGCCGGTGGATCGGCGGTGATCGCGCGGGGCCGGGCCAGTGCCAGCACCGCGCCGATCAGCGCCAGCGCCCCGGTGAGCGGGAAGGCCACCCGGTCCTCGTCCGGATACCAGGCCGGGACCGGGAAGGTGCTCTGGCCGAACGTGATCGCCCGGTCGTTGGGCGGCACCCCGACTAGGGTGGCGAACCGTTCGATCGCCGTGGCGGAGGCGTGCCGCAGCGGTGCGAGCGGGGTGTCGAACGCGGTGTGCCCGATCCGCAGCAGGTTGACCGCGACGGCGGCCGGGTCGTGCCGCTGCATCGGGATCGAGTCCCGCAGCCGGGGCGGCC
Source organism: Micromonospora zhanjiangensis (assembly GCF_042650605.1). Lineage (NCBI taxonomy): Bacteria > Bacillati > Actinomycetota > Actinomycetes > Micromonosporales > Micromonosporaceae > Micromonospora > Micromonospora zhanjiangensis. Next base: position 261,943 of record NZ_JBHSBN010000006.1, read on the forward strand.
CGAGCGGGTTGCCGAACTCGGCCTGCACCCGCAGCAGGAACGGACCGGCGACCAACGCGGTGATCGCCAGCACGGCGGCCGACTGTCCGACGATCCGGACCACTCCCCGCCCCCGTCGTCCGGCGGACCCGGGCGGGCGCAGCGCCAGCCGGAGCTGGGCCAGACCCCAGAGCGCCAGCAGCGGGCCGGCCCCGATCATGCCGCTGGTCTTGGTGATCGTGGTCAACCCGGTCGCCACCCCCAACACCAGCACCGACGCGGTGTCGGCGACCCGGCGCAGGCCGTCCAGGACCAGCGTGCCGACGCAGCCCACCCAGGCGGCCACCACCAGGTCGGTCTGGGTACTGGTCGCCTGCAGGGCCACCATCGGGGTGCCGGCCACCAGGAAGGCGGTGATCAACTGGGCCCGGCGGGAGCCGCCGAGTTGCCCGGCGATCCGCGACGCCACCAGCACGCAGCCGATCCCGGCCGCCCACTGCACCAGGTTGTACAGCGCGTCGCCGCCGGTGAGCAGCCGCAGGTGCAACAGCAGGTACTCGGCGCCGGGCGGGATGGTCACCTGCCGGTGGATGGCGGTCGGCCAGAAGTCGAGGCTGCCCTGGGCCACCCAGTGTTCCACCTTCGGCAGGTGGTACGTCTGCGAGTCGTAGTTGTTCGGCGGGGCGAGCAGCGCGACGACGAGTTCGGCGAGCAGCAGGACGCCGATGGTGGCGATCATGAACCGGTCGCCGCGGCCGTACGACCGCCACCGGTCGCGGAGCCGGAGCGGGCTGGGGGTCCACGGGTGCCGCCGTCGACGCCGGACGGCCAGCCCGACCGCCACGGCCAGGAAGACCAGCCAGCCGACCGCCACCGGGAGGGCGGTCAGGTCGCCGCGAGCGCCGAGCAGCTCGACCGAGAGCACCGCGAACAGTCCCGTACCCAGGGCGGCCCGGACCACCGCGAGCCGCACCGGCCCGACCACGTCGCCCTGGTCCGGCCGGCGTTCGGCGGTGCCGGCGGTCCGAGGACGGCTCGCGTACGTGAGTAGAAGCAGTGCGGCGGCCGGCGCCGCCACGAGCGGGGACCAAACGGCCGGCATGGCCGAAGTAAACACGATCTTCCTGAGCCGCCCGACGTCGGATGCCCGGACGGCAGCCGCCCGACGTCGGATGCCCCGGACGGGCGTACCGGGACGGCGCTGGGCACGAGCGGCCGAGTGCGTCAGAGTACGCTGGGGCGGATATGCCGTCCGCACCCTGGAGACTCCAGTGAAGCTCTCGATCCTGATGCCCGTCTACAACGAGGAAGAACGCCTAGCGGACGCCCTCAAGCAGGCACTGGCGGTCGACTACCCGTGCGAGATCGAGCTGGTCGTCGTCAACGACGGTAGCCGGGACGGCACCGGGGAGATCCTCGGCCGGGCCGACGACACCCGGGTCCGGGTGATCACCCACCCGCGCAACGCCGGCAAGGGCGCGGCGATCAAGACCGCCGTGGACAGCGCCGAGGGTGAGTACATGGTCATCCTCGACGCCGACCTGGAGTACGACCCGCAGGACATCCCCAAGCTGCTCGACCCGGTGCTGGACGGGCGGGCCACGGTCGTCTACGGAAATCGGACCTTCGGCAGCCACAGCGCCTACAGCTTCTGGTACGTGATGGGCAACAAGGCCGTCACCACCGCCGCGAACATCCTCTACAACTCCTACATCGGCGACCTGGAGACCTGCTTCAAGCTCCTGCCGGTGGCGCTGTACCGGTCGCTCGACATCCGCTCCCGCGGCTTCGGCATGGAGGCCGAGGTGACCGGCAAGCTGCTGCGGCGCAAGATCCGCCCGTACGAGGTGCCGATCTCCTACCGCGCCCGTAACCGTGAAGAGGGCAAGAAGATCACCTGGAAGGACGGCGTCGAGGCGCTCTGGATCCTGGGCCGCGAGCGCGCCCGCCGCCAGGCCCGGGTCAGCCGAGGAACGCGCTGATCGACCGGCGCAGCCCGGCCGCGTCCAGGCCGTGCCACCGGGCGTGGTCGGCCGGGGATCCGTAGCGCCGCAGGTCGGTGCGCTCCACGCCGAGGGCCAGCAACCGATGCGGTACGTCCCGCAGCGCCCGCCCGACGGCCGCGCTGGACGTGCCGGCCAGGTACGGCTCCACCAGCACCACCGCCGACCCGGCGAGTTCCCGCACGCCGGCGGCGTCCAACGGTCGGGGCGTGTGCGTGTAGCCGACCGTGACGTCCATGCCGGCGGTGGCGGCCAGGGTCGCCGTCAGCGTCGGCCCGACGGCCAGCACCAGCGGCGCGCCCGCGGTGCCCCGGCGCAGCACCCGGATCCGCCCGTCCCCGGGGTACGCCGCGTCGTTGGTCTGGGTGGACAACCGCAGGTAGACCGGCTCGTCACCGCCGACCGCGGCCCGCAGCAGCCCCGCCACCTCGTCCGGGTGCCCGGGCACGTGCACGGTCCAGTCGCCCAGCGTGTCGAACAGTGCCACGTCCCCCGGTGACATGTGCGTCCGGCCTGCCGCCGACCCGTCGTACGAGCCGCCGATGCTGACCAGCACCGCGCCGACGCCCTGGTGGTCGAGGTCGAGCTTGATCTGCTCGTACGCCCGGTCCACCAGGAACGTCGCGTAGCTGTGCACGATCGGGCGCAGCCCGGTCAGGGCGAGCCCGCCGGCCACCCCGATCATGAGTTGTTCCCGGATCCCGACGTTGAGCACCCGGTCCGGGTGCCGTCGGGCGGCCGACGTGAACGAGGCGGCCGAGATGTCGGCCAGCACCAGCGCGCTGCGCGGGTCGTCGGCCAGCAGGTCGGTGGTGGTTTCGATGAACCGTTCCCGCATCGGCTCAGCCCTTCGTGTTGATCTCGGCCACCACCACGTGCGGCCGGTCCGGTTGGCGCCGGTCGAGGCCGGCCTGGATGGCGTCGTGGTCCCGGCCGTCGACGGTGACGGCGGTCCAGCCGTTCACGGTGAACCGGGCGGCGATGCCGGCCGAGTTGGCCGACCGCGCGTGCCCACCCGCCGACAGTGGCACCGGCGCGCCTGCCGACAGTGGCATCGTGGCGCCCGCCGACCAGCCGTGCGTGGCCGACCGGTTGTCGATCACGATCGCGGTCAGGTTGCCCAGTCCGGTCAGCCCGGCGTACGCGATCGCCTCGTGGTTGGAGCCCTCGTCCAGCTCCGCGTCGCCCAGCAGGACGTACGCTCGGGGGGTCAGCAGTCCCTGGGCGCGCAGGCCGAGCAGCATCCCGACGGCCAGGCCGAGCCCGTGGCCGAGCGAGCCGGAGCCGATCTCGACGCCGGGCACCAGCACGCGGTCGGGGTGGTGCCCGAGGCGGCTGTCCCGCCCGGCGAGATCGTCCAGCCACTCCTCGGGGATGAACCCCTTGGCGGCCAGGACGGCGTAGTAGGCGGCCGGACCGTGGCCCTTGGAGAGCACGAACCGGTCCCGGTCCAGCGCGTCGACGGTGTCCGGGGACACCCGCAGGACGCGGTCGTAGAGCACCCACAGCACGTCCAGTGTGGAATGGGCGCTCGGGCCGTGCTTCTCGTCGCCGGTGACCCGGCTCAGCAACCGCTCCAGCCGGTCCGTCGGCCGCGCGGTGGTCGTCGAGGTCGTCATGCGGATAGCCTGCAAGTTGAAGTCAACTTCAGCTCAATGAGGTGTGATGCACGAGGCAATGACCATCGGCGATCTCGCCGCCCGGTCCGGCGTGGCGCCCTCGGCGCTGCGCTACTACGAGCGGCTCGGCCTGATCCGGGCCAGCCGCACCGGCGGCAACCAGCGCCGCTACGAACGGGCCGAGCTGCGCCGGGTGGCGTTCATCCGGATCTCCCAACAGGTCGGGGTCTCACTGGAGGAGATCAAGGCCGCCCTGGACGAACTGCCCGAGTCCCGGACGCCGACCCGGGCCGACTGGACCCGGCTGTCCCACGTCTGGCGCAGCCGGCTGGACGAGAAGATCGACGCACTCACCCGGCTCCGGGACGACCTGACCGGCTGCATCGGCTGCGGCTGCCTGTCCCTGCAGCGCTGCAATCTCTACAACCCCGGCGACGTCCTGGCGGCCGAGGGTCCGGGCGCCCGGCTCATGCAGCCTCGTTGACCAGCAGCACCTTGCCGAGGTGGTCACTCGCCTCGACCACCCGGTGCGCCTGCGCCGCCTCCCGCAGCGGGACCCGCCGGTCGACGATCGGGCGTACCGAGCCGGCCTCGACCAGCGGCCACACCTGCTCGCGTACCCCTCGGGTGATGGCCGCCTTCTGGTCGAGCGGCCGGGACCGCAGCGCGGTCGCCGCGACCGTGCCCCGCTTGGCCAGCAGGGCACCCAGGTCCAGCTCGCCCTTGCGACCGCCCTGCATGCCGATCACGACGAGCCGGCCGCCGGTGGCCAGCGCGGCCACGTTCGGGCCCAGATACTTGCCGCCGATGATGTCCAGGATCACGTCGGCGCCCTGCCCGTCGGTGACCCGCTTGACCTCCTCGACGAAGTCGGTGGTCGTGTAGTCGATCGTGTGCGCCGCGCCGAGCTCGCGCAGCGGGCCGTGCTTGGCCGCGCGGGCCGTCGCCAGCACGGTCGCGCCGAGCGTCCGGCCGAGCTGGATGGCGAACGTGCCGATTCCGCTGCCCCCGCCGTGCACCAGCAGGGTCTCCCCCTCGGCCAGCCTGGCCAGGTCGACGACGTTGGACCAGACCGTGCAGGCCACCTCGGGCAGCGCGGCCGCGTCGACCAGGTCGACGCCCGCCGGCACCGGCAACAGCTGCCCGGCCGGCACCGCGACCCGCTCGGCGTAGCCGCCGCCGGCCAGCAGCGCGCAGACCTGGTCACCGACCCGCCACCCGGTCACCTCCGACCCGACCGCGCCGATCACCCCCGAGCACTCCAGACCCGGGTACGCCGGCGCGCCCGGCGGCGGCGGGTAGTTGCCCTGCCGTTGCAGCAGGTCGGCCCGGTTCACCGCGCTGGCCCGGACGTCGATCACCACCTCGCCGGGGCCGGGCTCCGGGTCGGGCACCTCGGCCCACACCAGCGCGTCGGGTCCGCCGGGCTCCGGAACGGTGATCGCTCGCATGGCTCAGTCATACCCCACCGGGCCCGGCTTACCCGCGCGGGCCCGGCGCCCCGTGCGGCACCCGCCGTCGCCAGCGTCCGACGCCGGTGCCCCGGCTCGTCTCACGACGGCCGCCCCGCTACGGGACGGCGGCCTCGGTCCAGGCGCGGGTGAGGATCTCGTCGACCGTCTCGGCCGGCGTCTGGTGGGAGTTGTCCAGCCAGAGTCCGAGCCGTGGCGTGGTGGCCCGCATCCCGGCGTCGAGCTGGGCGGGCGTCCACTCGCCGTACCCGTTCTTGGCCCGTCCGGCCTCCCGCCGCGCCACCACCGCCGGCTCCGGCGCGAGCACCACCACCAGCAACGGCCGGCCGACGATCCGGGCGACCTGCGCGGGCAGTTCCGGCCCGAGCACCACATCCTGGAGTACGACGCTGAAGCCCGCCGTGAAGTACGCGTCCGCGGTACGGGACGCCAGCCGGTAGCGCAGCTCGACCTGCCGGACCGCCTCCTCGGTGGGCTCCGGCCCGTACTCCTCCCGGCCGTTGACGATCATGCGGCGGAAGACGTCACCGCGCAGGTGCACCGAGCGCGGCAACCGCTCGGCCAACGCCTGCCCCACCGTCGACTTGCCCGAGGCCATCACCCCGGTGAGCAGAACGATCACCGGCTGGTCCGGTACGGGTGCGGGCACGTGTCGATGGTCGCAGAACCGGGCGGTCGAACGCGGGACGTTCCGCATGGCACACTAGGCACGGCGGGGGCCGGCGAAGCCGGATTCTCCGTCCGGGAGGGTTCGCCTAGTGGCCGATGGCGCTGGTCTTGAAAACCGGTAAGGCAGCGATGTCTTCGTGGGTTCGAATCCCACACCCTCCGCTCCCGCGCAGCGTACAACCTCATCTTCGAACTCGAACTCCGGTGAAGCGCCTGGAAGTCAGGCTGTGGTGAGATCCGTCCGATCGGCGGGGTACGTCCCGCGGATCTGGTCGCCCGACATGACGACAAGGACGTGTCCGCCTTCCGGGAGATCCCAGGTGGCTCGTTCATCGGGGCTGGCAGGACGGGACCGGATGATGGAGCCGCGTTGGACGGCGACTCGCTCCCTCGGTACATCCTCGCGAACCCGGGTGCCGTACCCGTGGACGACATCGATGAGCTGTTCCGTGCGGAGTTGTGCGATCGCCCGTCGGACCGTCGCTCGTCCCACGCCGTAGTCCTGGCCGAGCCGAGCTTCTGACGGCAGGTCCGCACCCGGGGCCAGCTCGCCCGCCACGATCCGTCGGCGAAGGTCGTTGGCCATCTGCCGCCAGCGAGGCACACCCGAGTGCGCGTCGATCATGCCAGGACCGTACGCGGGGCCGAGATTCACATAATGACGTGAGCACGTAAGGACGTGCGTATCTCAGACTGGCCGGGCTACTGGGCCGGTGGAGCGTTCAGATCCCCGCGCCGTTAGCCGATCCGCAGTGCCGCCCCGGCCACTACCGACCAGCCTCGACACGGGTCCTCCCAGCGCGAGGCTTCCCTCGATACCCTGAGGGGACCGGCTTGCCCACCGGCGGATCCTGTCGGGCACGAAGGGATTGTGCCGTGACACCCAACCCTCTCGCGAAGAGCCGGCGGCTCAGCCGCGCCTTGGTCGACCTCCGCGACAAGGCTGGCTACGGGCAGACCGAGCTGGCCCGCCGTAGTGGCGTCAAGCCATCTGTCATCAGCCGCTTGGAGAGTCCGGGCGAGCCGGGCCGCCGGCCGAACATCCTGTTCGTTCGCAAGCTTCTCGACGCCCTCGACGTCCCTCGCGGCTCGGCCGAGTTCGTTCAGATCGAGCAGTTTGCCGAGGCCGCCGCCGATCGCCGCTGGTGGGATGAGCCGCGTTTTGCTCGGATGGGCGAGGGGCAGAAGACGTTCGCGCTTGTCGAACTCGGTGCCACCGGCATCGACGAGTACGCGGCCGGCCTCCTGCCCGGCCTGGTCCAGACGGCGGCATACGCGCGCCATCGGATCCTTGCAGGCCACGGCGACGATGTCGTAGCCGCGGTCGCCGGGAGGCTGGGCCGTCAGCAACAGCTTGCGACGCAGGGCACGACGTATCGCCTGGTACTCGAAGAGCAAGCCGTCCGGCGATATCCGGTGCCGCCAGGGGTGATGCTCGACCAGCTTCGTCACCTCTTGGCCCTCGCCGACGAGCCCGGCTACAGCGTCCGGGTGGTGCCGGTCGATGCGAAGCTCGGTGACGGGCCAGCACCGCGCGCACCGTTCGCCCAGATGGCGTATCCCGGGGACGATCCGTCAATTGTGATCGTGGACGGGGTGACGGATCCGCATCTGGTCACGTCGGTTGACGAGGTGGCGGAGTACGCGCAACTGCACCAGCGGCTGCGCGAGGCGGCTCTGTCCGACAAGGACAGCGTCGCCTTCATCAAGCAGGTGGCCAAGTCCCTGGCTGCCGCGACCTGATCTGGAGGGACCGCATGTCCGGCTCGCGTAGCGAACAGTTCACCAACTGGCGACGGTCGACCCGCAGCGGCAACGAAGGTAACTGCGTGGAGGTTGCCGAGAGCATCCCTGCGGTGGGGGTTCGGGATAGCAAGGACCCGGGCGGTCCGGTTCTGACCTTCGAACGCCACGCGTTCGGCGCCTTCGTTGGTGCCGTAAAGGCGGGGGATCTTCGTCGCTGACGTGTAACTTCCACAGTGGAGCCGGTGCCGGAGGGTGCCGGCTCCACCTTTTGCGCATCACGGGCAGTGAAACTCTTGTGACCTTGAGGAACGCCTGCCATCGTGGGATTTGCTGCTCGGGAAATTCCCGAGCGTAGGGTTGCCGCGGCGAGCACGTCTCCATCAGCACCGAGTACGGCCGCCGCCGGGGTTGCCCAATCAGCCGGGCGTGGCGGTCCGTCCCCGAACTCCTTCCGCCGTGCCTCAAATCGGTCCGGCGGCACGCCCTGATGCTGGGGAGCGGACAGCGTGCCGCCGGACCCTCGTTACGGAGGTACGCACGTGCGCATCTCACTCCGACGGCAGGACCCGATCCTGGCAGCGCGGACCGAGATTCTCGAAGCCGCTGGCCAGGATGACGCCGAAGAGGCCGCCCAAGCGCGCACCCGTCTGCTCGAACAGGCGCGCAACGACACCAGCGACCGGTACGGCAGGCCGACCGGCCGGATCGGCGGCAACCGGTGACCGGCACGGACGAGCCGGTGGACCGGTCGAGTGTCGTGCGGGCGGTCCGGCTGACGTTCGCGGCTCACGACTGTGAGCCGGGCATGGCCCGCCAGCGTCGCTGTGACCGGTGCACGGACGACGGCTGCGCGCAGCTCGACTGGGCCGAGCGGACTTGGCGCGACTTCGGCCGGGGTGGTCAGCGGTGAACCGTACGCTGACCCGGGGCCCGCTATGCCTGACCTGCATGGGCGCCTGGGAGATGGGCATCCACGAGCGGCACGAACGGTGCAAGGGTGCGCTGGTCCGGCTCGGTCGGGTGCTCCAGTGCCGCTGCTGGTGCTGGGACGGTGCCGGAGTCTCCGCCCTGGTGGCGGCGCACGGCGACCAGCCGGCCGAGCGGCGTCTGTCCCGGGCTCGGACGACCGGCAGGCCGCAGCCGTGACGCCCGATGACCCGCGCCGCGGGCGACTCCTCTACTGGCTCGTACTGGCCCTCCTGGCCGCCCTCATCATCACGGGCACCATCCACGGCCACAGCCACCCCGGACGCTGACGCGAGTCAACGCTGACACTTTTTCGGTAGCCCACCCGGCGTGTCGAACCGAAAAAGTGCCAGCGTTCCCCGCGTCCCTGCAGGGACGACCGAACCCAGTGATCGTTAACGTCTGAGGCGGTGGTTGACCGGCGTGTCGGACGGCTGAGACGTTAACGATCAACGGGGCGCCGGCAGGTGGCGACGCCGGACGGCGGGTCAGTGGTGGGCAACGGTCTGGTCGGCGGGTTGCCGGCGGGGTGGCAGGGCCAGGGCCAGCGTGAGCGTCAGCGTGAGGCAGCCCAGCAGGAAGGCTAGCGCCAGGGCGGGCTGGCCGAGCCACTCCCACGGGAGATGCCAACGGTAGTGCGGTTCGTCGAGGTGGTGCGAGAGCAGTTGCGGCGCGGCCACCAGGATCGGGGCCCACCACAGGAACATCGCGAAGCCGTACAGGAACTTTGCCAGGGCCTGGGCGGCCGGGTGGGCTCGTTCCGTGCGGCGGCTGGCCCAGCCGAAGAGGCACCAGGCGCCCAGGGTGCCCAGGAGGAAGGAGGCGACGCCGGCGGGGTACGCGCTCCAGGGGGTCGCCCGGGTCATCCCAAAGTTCATCACCGGCGTCGTCGTGTCGTCGGCGATGTGCACTTCGAGGATGTTGTCGGCCCGCTGGGCGTAGACCGTGATGTTCATCGGTATCGACGTAGGGTCGCAGCGCGGGTCGTCGGGAATGCAGGCGTACAAGGGGGAGTAGACCGGTTCGCTGTAGGCCCAGCCGGCGGCCTGGAGTCGTTGCTGGAGTTGGGCGAGGACCTGTGGGCGGTCGGTCGGTAGTTGGCCGAAGGACCCGCCGACGGTGGCCAGCGAGTACTCGCCGCCGTCGCCCAGCAGCAGGTCGTCGAGGGAGTTCCAGCTCAGCGGGCCGTCGTAGATGAGGAACACGGCGGCCGGGTCCTGCGTGTCGAGCTGGCTCACCGGCTGGTCGGGGTAGAGCTGGTGGACCGCCGCGGCGAAATCGTTGTGGTCGAGTGGGCGGGAGCCGAGCCAGGCGAGCCAGGTGCCGAAGGACGCGGCGAACAGACCGCAGACCAGGGCGAAGATCGTGGCCCAGGCGACGACGGTGCGGCTGGCCGGGCGGCCGAGGCGGGCGCGCAGACCGTGTCGGACGAGGTTGGCCGCCACCCGCGGGATCCGCCTGGCGGGTGCGACGTCGCGTACGGTTTCGAGGATTTCGGCACCGCGCTGCCGACGGTAGTCGCGCGGGTAGGCCAGCAGTAGCCAGCGGTGCATGGACGCTCCCTGGGACGGTGCGGCGGATGAGGAAGGTCAGGCGGGGTTGGGTCGCAGCCCGCGCAGCCGGGACTCGGCGGCGGTGGCCAACTGGCGCAGCCGCTCGGTCTGGCGCGCGAGTTCGGCGCGGCCGTCGGCGCGCAGCCGGTAGTAGCGGCGCAGCCGCCCGTCGACGACCTCTTCCTGGCTGAGCTCGATCAGGCCCTGCGCGGTCAGCCGGTCCAGGGCGGTGTAGAGGGTGCCCGGTAACAGGGTGACGCGGTCGCCGGAGAGGAGGCCGACCTCCTGGATGATCCCGTAGCCGTGCCGTGGTTCGTCAGCCAGCGCGGTCAGGATCAGGAACGTGACCTCACGCATCTCCTTCACCCGAGCAACATATATTGCTGATCAATGCATCGTCAACGGGCGGGCCCGCTGCCACGCGGCGGGCGACAGCGGGCTGGGGAATCTGAGTGTCACCCGGACGACACTCAGATTCCCCAGCCGGCGGTCCTGGCCGGGCGGGTTGGTCAGATGGTCGTCGGGGGTGTCGCGGGTTCGGCCAGGGGATCACTCTCGTCGGGGTGGCCGGTCCGCTGTTCGGGGGCGGACGCCGCCGTCGGCGCCGAGGCCGGCGGCCAGTACGTGGACAGGGCGACCGGCGTCGGGCGGACCAGGCCGGCCGGGAACGGGTACGCCGGTGGCACCGCCCCGAGGTCGGCGAGCAGGTTTACCAGGGCCTGCTGGAGCACCGGGCTGACCGCGCTGGTGCCGGAGCGTTCGTGCACGTCGTCCAGGCCCCAGGCGTACTGGCAGGTGCCGAAGCCGAAGACGGCCGCGCCGGTGCCGGTGTTGCGGTATGCGGTGAGCGCGTGCCCGAACGTGCCCGAGTTGACGTAGGCGGCGCCGTTGTCGTCGGCCAGCGAGCTGTCGATCTGGACGGACAGCTGGGACAGCCGGATCAGCCCGGCCGGGCGTTCGGTGGCGCTGGTGTCGGCGGGCTCGTCGGCCTCGAAGCCGACGATGCCGGGCGGGCTGTCCCAGGTCTGTCCGGTGCCCAGCGCGGCGACCGCGGTGTTGCGCCACAGCGGCGACGCCGCGTACGTCGCGGGCACCGACAGCCGGAACGCGTTCACCCCGTTGAGCCGGAACCGGGTGCCGGTGAGCAGCGCGGCCGGCCGCCGGTCGGTGTTGAACGGCCGGGTGTCCTGCCAGGTGCCGCTGTACTGCCCGGTCGGGTTGAGCTGCCCGTCGAGGCTGTCCTTCCAGCAGGCGTACGACCGGCGGTCGGTGTTCCAGCGGATCCGCCAGAAGGCCTCGTTGCCGGACATGAACAGCAGGTGCGAGCGGGCGGTCGAGCTGTCCCGGGCGCCGACGAAGGCGTCCCGCATCCCGGCCGACCAGTACTCGTCGTGCCCGGAGCTGATCACGGCGGCCCGGCCGAGCAGCAGCGACGGGTCGACGTCCACCTGTGCGCAGGTGAGGTAGTCGACGTCGTAGCCGAGCCGCTCCAACCAGCGCAGCAGCGGGTACTCGGCGTTCCACAGGGTCGTCTGCGGCAGGTGCAGGCGGGTCACCAGCGGCCGGTCGTAGGAGACCGCCCGGGTCCGTTGGTCGTTGTTCCAGCTCCACGACTGCTGGGTGCCGATCCCGTAGATGCTCTTGCCGTCGAACGGGGCGGCCGGGTTGGCGCCGGCGTGGTTGTACGCCTGCCAGGTCGAGTCGCTCAGCTTGACGGCGATCGCCGCCTTCCGGCCCGGATCGGTGACCACGAACGGTCCGATGTGGCTGGCCATGGCCGGGTTGTCGGTACGGGCGATCTTGATGACGTACACCCCCGCGGCGGCGGTCGCCGGGACCGACCACGACCCGTTCGCCGACCAGTTGGCGCAGGACACCATCCCGGTGGTCGGGTCGGTGGTGCCGGTCGGTTGGCTGGTCTGCGCGCCCGACACCGAGTCGACCTCCCGACCGCCCTGCCCGCCGTAGTAGCCCAGCCGGTACACCTTCCCGGTCCAGGCCGAGTTGGGGCTGTGCACCTTGAGGGTGAGCGTCGAGCCGCGGGTCACGTTCATCGCCGTGGCGAATCCCTGGATGCTCGGGTGCCCGGCGCCGTCGACGTCCCAGGCCATCGTGCCGGTCAGCCGGTTCTCCGCCTCCACCGCCGTCTGGGCCGGTGGGACGCCACCGCCACCGGCGGGGGCCAGGGCGAACGCGACGATCTGGAACCGCCCGCCCTCCGGCAGTCCGCTCACCGTGATGGCGTATGACCCCGCGGTCGGCGCGACGCCCGAGATGACCGCGAGCCGGACCTTCTCGTAGCCGTACCCGTTTGCCGCGACGACGTTCTCGACGGTCAGTGGCGCGGCCACGGACGGCACCCACGGCCACGGGTTGTCGAAGGTGGACAGCGCGAGGTAGATCCGGCAGCCGTCCACCGCCGTGACGATCGGGTCCAGGGTGAACGTCTCGGCCAGGCCGATCGTGACGCCGTTGTAGACCAGCGGCGTGCCGTGCAGGCCCCCCACGTCGTCGCGGGACTCGGCCCAGCCGGCGAGGCTGCGCGGGGACAACGACGATCCCGGGTCGCGGCCCCAGGTCAGCGAGGTTTCCCCGCCCGCCGCGGTGCGCGACGCCCCGGACAGCTCGCCGACCGTACCGACCGGGCCGGCGTGTTCGGTCCAGCCGGCCGGCAGCGCGATGGTCGCCGCCGAGGAGGCGAACGCCACCAGGCGGTGCCCGGCCGAGGCCGGCTGGGGAAAGGTGATCGTGTGTTGGGTGGTCGCGGACGCTGCCGCGTAGGTTGTTTTCCAGTCTCGTGTCACGGTTGCCGCCTTTCCGCGGAATCCGTCTGTCCCTTGTGGCTTTCCCACGCCGAGCGGGGGGTGTCCTACGCCGCGCGGGTCGTTGCGATCCCGCCGGCTCCGCGTCCGTCGCCCGTCGGCGTGCTGTCGCGGGTACGCCCGACCGGTGGGCTGCAGCGCGTCCCGGTGTTGCCGGGCGGATCCGGTTCCGGTCGGTCCGGCGTCCATGCTGGTCCGCCGCGTCGTCGACCGTCCAGGCCCGACTCGCGTCCCGCCTGTCGGGAAGCGGATAAATCGGCGAACGTGAAAGCTGTCAACCGGTCATCGGTTTCGCGGGTCCGGCCGGGCGGCAGTGGCCGGGCGTCGGCCGACCGGCGGGCCCTGGGCCGGCCGGTCGCTAATCGTGACGGTGTTGTCGCCGAATGCGACGACTGGTGCCGCTAACCGCGGCGGTTGGTGTTCCGCTTCATGACCAGCAGGACGATGCCCGCGATCAGCGCCGTCGACGTGATGAGGCAGCAGAGCACCGCGAGATGCCACGGCCGGAGAGCACCCATGGCGGGCACTGTACCGGTGACGATCGCCGCCCCGCCGCCCCGCGTCCACGGGTGGGGTGGCTGCGGTTGGGTAAGTGTCCGCCACGACAGGTTTTGCGGAAGGATGCACCCATGACCCTTGATCGACCGATCGCCCCGGACCCGTACGAGTTGCTCCCGCAGGTCCAGACGTTCACGCTGACCAGCGAGGACGTCGCCAACGGGGAGCCGATGGACGCCGAGTTCGCCCATGACAGCGTGGGCGGCGGGAACGTCTCGCCCCAGCTCGCCTGGTCGGACTTCCCCGCCGAGACCCGCGGTTTCGTCGTCACCTGCTTCGATCCGGACGCGCCGACCGGCAGCGGTTTCTGGCACTGGGTGCTGGTGAACCTGCCGGCGTCGGTCACCCAGTTGCCCCGGGGCGCCGGCTCCGAGGCCGCCGCCGGCGGGTTCAGCGTGCGCAACGACTACGGCGCGCAGGGTTACGGGGGCGCCGCGCCGCCGCCGGGGGACCGCCCGCACCGGTACGTCTTCGCCGTGCACGCCCTGGACGTGGAGCGGCTGGAGGTGACCCCGGAGGCGACCCCGGCGTACGTCGGTTTCAACCTGACGTTCCACACCCTGGCCCGGGCGGTCATCCGCCCGACGTACCAGGTCAAGGACTGACCCGGACGGCCCGCTCGCCGGTGCCGCGACCTGGTTCGCGGCGCCGGCGGCCCGGCGTGCGGTGCGGTCAGCCCGGCACGCGGGCGACCGCGAAGACCGACTGCCCGAACGGCGGCTTGACCAGTTGCTCGGCGGCCTTGGTCGCCGGCAGGACGAGGGTGTCGTAGACCTTGACCATCGGCCCCTCCTTCGGCATCAGGCGGAACACCTTGGTCGCCATGAAGTAGCCGATCAGGCCGAGCGCGTTCGCGTAGTGCAGCTTCTCGACGGTCAGGCCCGCGTCGGTGAGCGCGGCCCGCATCGTCTTCTTGGTGTAGCGGCGCACATGTCCGGTGGCGATGTCGGCCGGGCCCATGGCGAACTCGAACGCCGGCACGATCAGCACGATCGCCCCGCCGGGCCGGACCAGGTCGCGCATGCTGCGCAGCGCGCCGACGTGGTCCTCGATGTGTTCGAGCACGTTGTACGAGACGGCGGCCGAGTAGTCACCCCGGCCCGAGTGCGGCAGCAGCATCTCCCGCACCTCGATCTTGGGCTCGGTGGCGAGCCGCTCCTTGAGCGCGATCAGCCGCTCCGGGTCGGCCTCGGTGGCGGTGAACCGATCGAAGTGCGGCGCCCACTCCAGGGCGTAGTCGCCCAGGCCGCTGCCGATCTCGATCGGGTTGTCGCCGAGGTACGGCACGGCCAGTTCGACGAACCAGCGCCGGTGGTTCACGGCGGTGGCGAGCCCTTCGAGTACCTCCGATTGGACCCGTTGGTCTCCCGTGATCTCTGCCATGCGTCGATTCCTCACGAATCTGAACTCGACCTGCACCCGGACCGACAGAGTGAACCATCTCAGCACACTGTATGGAAATCGGAGGTACGCAATGCGGACGAATGCCTGTTTTTCCGGCGACTAACCCTGGACCGTAGCACGCCGTGCGTGCAAGGTCCGCTACGCCCCGAAACGCTACGACAAAACCTCGCAGAACGTGTGCCGGCCCGCCGGGCGGGTCCCGCCGCCGGGCGGCACGTACGCCCTCAGGCCGTGCGGATGCAGCAGCCCGAGCAGATCTTGGGACTCGGCAGGGTGAAGGCGAGACAGCAGGTCTTGCGCTGCACGGTCAGCTCCCCGGTCGGTCCGGGAATGAGTTCGATCAGGTCGTCGACGCCGAGCGTGCCGAGCAGCGTCTGGACGTTCGTCGCGGACGAGCCGGGCAGCGCGTCGGCCGAACGCAGGATCGCCGTGGCGACGCCGGAGGCCAGCGAGCCGAGCAGGGTGCGCTCGCCGACTCGTACCTCCCGGCGGATCGCGGCGAGCACGTGCGCCAGATGGTCGTCCAGCAGCGTGGAGCGCAGGATCGCCAGCAACTCGGCCTCGTCGGCCACCACCCGGACCTCGGGCGGCCCGGCCAGCGCCAGCGGATCGGTGGGCAGCACCGCCACCGGGGTGGACCGGCGCAGGCCGACGGTGAGCGACGGCCGGTGGTCCTCGAAGCGGACCAGCACGTCCGGCGCGCGCAGCAGCGGCACCCGACGGGCGGACGCCCAACCGAGCACCGCCGGCAGGGCCAGCCAGTAGCAGTACGTCTTCCAGGTCAGCGCGGCGGCGGCCGGCGGCTGGGCGTTCCAGCGCCGACGGGCCGAGGCGAGCAGCTCCGGCATCCGACCGCTGTCGGTGAGTGCGGTGGCGGGGTGCCAGTCGGTCTCGTCGGCGACGAGCAGGCCGGGATGCAGGCCGGGCAGGTCGTCGGTGCCGAAGGTGGTCCGCAGCACCGAGGTGACCGGGGCGAGCGGCGGGGCCGCCGCGGCGCGGTCGGCGAGGCGGATCATGCGGAGCCGCCGGCTCGGAGCGACCGTCGGTCGCGCGTCGAGATCACTGGACTCCGGTCCCCCCGTCGGCTGCCACCGGCCAGGTCGGCCGGCTCGGTAAGGTTAGGCTAACTTCCGGTACGAGCTAAGGCAAGCCTAACCAGAACCGGGGCGACGGGAGGGCGATACTCGATGCTCTTGGTTATCTTGTCAAGATAAAAGTCGGGAACGGGGCAGTTCTGCCCGGCTGCGTAGTGCGCCCAGCACACTGAGATTCCCGGCCACATGAGGAACCCATGACCACCTCGCCCATCGAACGGGCTGCCGACTCGTTCGCGGCGGAGCTTGCCCGGCGGCGGGTCGCCCGGGGCATGACCAAGAAGCAACTCGCCGCGCGGATGGGCTTCGACCCGTCGTACGTCAGCCACGTGGAAGGTCGTCGACACCGACCGACGGAGGACTTCGCCCGGCGGGCCGAGGCGGTCCTCGGCGCGGCCGGCGCCATCTGGCAACGCTTCCAGGAGTACGACGAACTGCGGCACGCGCGGGCGACCACGACCGCCCACCGCGACCCGCCGGCACCGGGCCAGTGGCTGCCACCGGGCACCGGGCTGATCGTCGAACAGGAGGTGGCCACCCTCACCTACGTCGACGACACGTACCGGTGCGTCATCCGCCGGGCGCTCTACAACGCCGGCACCGATCCGGTCACCCGCTACCTGGCCCGGATCGCGGTGGACCGCTTCCCGAGCGACCCGGGCCGGTCCAACCGGCACCACCGCGAGCACCCGTTGACCTTCGCCGAACTCACCCTCGCGGCGTACTGCGAGGGGGAGGGCACCCGGGAGCCGATGGAGTGGCGCAAGAAGCACGACCGGGACGCGTTCAAGGAAGTCTGGCTGCTGTTCGAGAACGAGAACGGCAAGTTCCCGCTCTACCCGGGCAACCGGGTCGTCATCGAGTACGCCTACACCGTCAACCAGGAGAAGTGGGGGAACTGGTTCCAGCGGGCCGTCCGGCTGCCGACCCGGCAGCTCGTGGTCCGGCTGGACCTGCCGGCCGACCTGGACCCACAGGTCTGGGGGGTGGAGACGTCGCTGTCCGCCGAGGAGGGCCCGCTGCGTACGCCGGTGACGCGGGCCGAGGCGAACGGACGGGTGACGTACGAATGGTCCACCGACGAGCCGCCACTGAACGCCCGCTACCGGCTGGAGTGGCGGTTCCGCAACCCGCCGCGGCCGCCCGCGGCGGCCGGTCCGGTCGGGACGAAGGCCAGCGACCGGTTGCGCGCCGCCGGGATCGCGCAGCTCGGTGACGACGTGCTGCGGCAACCGGTACGCCCGTTCGACCTGCCCCGGGAGGAGTCCGAGGCCCGGGCGGTGATCGACCAGCTGCGGGCGGCCCTGGACCGGATCGACGACCTGCACCCGCTCAACACCGGGGTCGGCCTGGCCGCCCCGCAGCTCGGCCTGTCCCGGGCCGCGGCGATCGTCCGGCCACCGGACCGGGACGCCGACCCGATCGTGCTGCTCAACCCCCGGATCGTGGACGCGTCGCCGGACACCGACGAGCAGTACGAGGGCTGTCTGTCCTTCTTCGACCAGCGCGGCCTGGTGACCCGGTCGCTGCGGCTGGACGTGGAACACGCCAACGTCGACGGCGGGCCGGTGATCACGTCCTTCGAGTTCGCGGTGGCCCGGCTGGTGGCGCACGAGATCGACCATCTGGACGGGCGGTTGTACGTGGACCGGATGGCGCCGGGCATCCCGCTCGTGCCGATCGAGGCGTACCGGGAGACCGGCCGACCCTGGCAGTGAGGATTCGACCCCGGCACCGACGCGGGGTGCCGGGGTCCGGGTCCCGCGGGCAGGGACCCGGACCCCGGCGGGGGGAGGGAAGGTCAGACGGTGCCGAACGTGTCGTAGCGAATGGACTCCGCCGGCACCTCGTGTTCGGCCAGCACCCGCAGCGCGGAGCGGACCATCGTCGTGGAACCGGCCACGAAGCAGTCGTGCCCCTTCCACGGGCCGTACCGGGCCAGCACGTCGGAGACGTCGCCCTGCTCGCCGTCGAAGCCGAGGTCGTCGCTGCAGCAGGGGACCACGGACAACCACGGGTGCCGGGCCGCGATCCGGTTCAGCTCGGGCAGCCCGTACAGGTCCTCCCGGGTACGGCCGCCCACGAAGACGTGCACCCAGCGGGTCCGGTTGCCGCGGCTCAGCTCCTCCACCAGCGCCTTGATCGGGGCCAGCCCGACCCCGGCGGCCACGCACACCACGTCCCGGGTCGAGGTCGGGTCCAGCGTCATCGACCCCATCGGCGCCGCCAGCCGGAGCAGGTCACCCGGCTGGACCTGCCGGACCAGGGCACCGGACACCCAGCCCGCGCCGAGCACCCGAACGTGGAACTCCAGGACGTTGTCCTCGCGCGGGGCGTTGGCGATGGAGTAGGTGCGCCACAACCGGGGCCGGTGCCGGGGTGCCTCCACGCTGACGTACTGGCCGGCCCGGTAGGGCAGCGGGTCGAGCAGCGGACGGCAGGTGATGACCGCGATGTCGGTGCCGCGCCGCTCGTGGCCGAGCACCTCGGCGTTCCAGTACGGCGGGTTGTCGTCCGCCGCCGCGCCGGCCTGCATCCGCTCCGCCATCGCCGCGTACGCCTCGGTCCACGCCTGGTCGTACTCGACCGTCCACTGGTCGCCGCCGAAGGTCCGCAGGGCGTGCAGCAGGGCCGCGCCGAGTGCGGTGTAGTGCTCCGGGCGGACGTGGAACTTACGGTGGTCGCGACCCAGCGACCGCAGGAACTCGTCGAACCGCTCGGGATCGCCGACCGATCCGGTGGCGGCGACGATGGCCTCCAGCAACCGCTCGCGCTGGACGGACATCTGCACGGGGAACAGGGTGCGCAACGTCGGATCGGTGACGAAGAGCCGGGCGTAGAAGTGGCTGGCGAGTTGGTCCCGCCGATCCTCGACGAGAACCCAACTCTCCTTCAACAGCCGCGCAAGGTTGTCCATTGACGTCCTTCTCGGTATTGTCGAGCGTCGGGTGCGCCCCGGCGCCGACCGTGACGACCGTGACGACCGTGGTCGGTCGATATCGACTTTGATCCGCGCGGATCAAAGTCGATGCGGATCAAATTTGTGTGCTCTGTAACGAGCATGAACACGTAGCGTCGCGGCGAGTCGCACAATCTGTGCGATTCGGGTTCCCACTGACGGGTCTCTGACGGACACATCGCCGCAAACCAGTACGGGTCTCGCCGGATGCCGCCCGTTCCGGCACAGTGGTCCCGTGACGGTCGATCTTCCGACGCCGGTGTCCCGGCGCACCACGGGCACCGAGGTCCTACTGGTGCTGGGCGTCTCGCTGGGACAGTCGGCGATCTACTCCGCGGTCACCATCGTGGCCCGGCTGACCGCCGACAAGCCGCTGTCCCAGCAGACCGCCACGCTGAACGCCTCGCAGTCGGACCGGCCCTGGCTCGACCTGACGTACCAGCTGTTGGGGATCTTCTTCGCGTTGGTGCCGGTGCTGCTCGCCGTACACCTGCTGGGCCGGCAGCCCGGCGACGCGCGCGGGCTGCTCGGCCTGGACCGGCGGCGGCCCGGCCGGGACCTGGGGTACGGCGCGCTGCTGGCGGCGGTGATCGGGCTGCCCGGGCTGGGCCTGTTCTGGGCGGCGAAGCAGCTCGGCATCAACGCGACAGTGGTACCGGCCGGCCTGCCGCACGTCTGGTGGGCGGTGCCGGTGCTGATCCTGGCCGCCGCGCAGAACGCCGTCCTGGAAGAGATCGTCGTGGTCGGCTACCTGGTCACCCGGCTGCGCGAGCTGGGCTGGCGGACCTGGACGGTGATCGGCGCCAGCGCCGTCCTGCGCGGCTCCTACCACCTCTATCAGGGCTTCGGCGCCTTCCTCGGCAACGCCGTGATGGGCGTGATCTTCACCCTGTTCTTCCTGCGCACCCGCCGCGTGCTGCCGCTGGTCGTCGCGCACACCCTGCTGGACGTGGTGGCCTTCGTCGGCTACTCGGTGCTGCCCCGCTCCTGGCTCGACTGGCTCTGAGCCCGGCCGGCCGCGCCCCGGGGGCGGTACCGGGCCACCGCCCGGGCGGCCAGCCGTTCCGCGCCGGCCGCGCCACCACCGGCCGCCACCAGCGGTCCGGCACCCGGCAACAGCCGGGCCACCAACCGTACGGCCATCCAACCGCCGCCCTGCGCCAGCAGCGGCGCCGCCAGCCGCTGACCGGCCAGAACCAGCTTCTCCACCGACGGGACCTGATCGCCGCCGTGGTCCGGACCGGCCGCGGGTCGGTCCCGCACGTCCGGCCGCCCGCCGGCGCGGGCCTCGGCCAGCGCCCGCCGGGCCCGGTCCTCGTCGGGCTCGATGCCGGACAGCAGCAGCAGGTCGACGGCCCGGTCCGGATGGGTCGGATCCTGGCCGTAGGCGGCGGCCAGGTGCAGCACCAGCCCGGCCTGCGCCCACGAGGTCAGCGCCAACTCGGCGAACGGGGCGAGGAGCCCGACCGCGGTGGCCATCGCCGCGCCCGTACCGGCCCGGCGGACGAACCGCCGGGTGGCCAGCGCGGCCACGCCGTCCGGGGTGGCGTTCGGGTAGTCGGCCCGGATCCCGGCCGCCCAGTCCCGGGCCCGGGGGCCGATCGACGCCACCGCGGCCAGGGCGAGCAGCTCGGGTGCCTGCTCCGGCCGGTCGGTCAGGAGCCGGCCGACCACCACCAGGTCAACCCGCTCCGGGGTACGCCGTACCGGCGCGTCCGATTCCGCAGGCGGTCGGTCGACCGGCGTACGGTCCGGGGTGGCGACCGTGGCCGCGGCCGGGGTGGGCTCCGTGGGCGGGGTAGCGGTTGCCGGTGCGTCGGTGGGCTTCCGCACCGCGCCGGCCTGCTTGACGGCGGCCGGCGTCCCGGTGACCGTTGTGGTTTCGGCGGCTACCGCCTTCTTCGCGGCCTTCTTGGCGGCGGGCGTCTTCCTGGTCGGTGTGGCGGTCCCGGTCGGTGCCGTCGCCTCGGTTGGTGCCGCCTCGGGGGGCGGGGCCTTCCTGGCGGGCGCGGCCTTTTTGCCGGCCGCGACCTTTCTGGCGGGGACGGCATCGTGGGCGGGGACGGCCTTCTTGGCCGGGGTGGCTCTCTTCGTTGCTGCGGCCTTCTTAGCGGGTGCGGCTTCCTCGGCCGGGGTGGCCTCCTGCACCGGCGCGGGCTCCTTTGCCGGGGTCGCCCGCCGCACCGGCGCGGCCTTCCTCGCAGGGGTCTTCCGGGTCGGGACTGCCTCGGTTGCCGGGGTGCTTCCGGTGGGCGGCGTTGTTCCCCCGTTGCCGGCGGCGTCGGTCGGCGGGGTGGTCCCGCTTCCGGGCGTGGTGCTGGCCCGGGGCGGCCGGTCGGGATCCGGCTCGGCGCGGACCGGCGGAGAGGTCGGAGGTTGGAACAGCACCCCTGGCACCTGGCGCGGGGCGGGCCGGGCCGGGGCCGGTCGCCCGGTCGGCTCGGACCGTGCCGGCCCGGCCGGCTCGGGTTGCGGCGACCCGGCTGCGGTGCGCTGCTGCGGCTGGGCCGGGGTGGACCGCTGTGCCGGATCAGCCGCCGGGCGGGTGCCGCGTGAACGCGGAGCCGACGTCGACCGGGGGCGGTTGCTGGGCTCGCGGGACGGCTGCTCCTCCATAGCCAGGCAGCCTAACCGGGTCGATAGATCTTCACCTCTTGGAAACGGACAGTCCTTCGGTCTGTTGCCCGGACCGGACGCGGGGCGCCACCCCCGTACCGTCCGGGACGGGATGATCTGGCCGGTTTCCGAGGTCTGAACGGCCCGGGTGGTGCTTCGTCGGGGCGCGATCGGCCAGCCGTTTTGCCCGTCCTACGCCGGACCTGTATCCTCGGTCGACGGCGGTCCGTGGGGCCGCCGTGGAGACTTCGCCTAGTCTGGTCTATGGCGCCGCACTGCTAATGCGGTTGGGGTTAACCGCCCCTCCCGGGTTCGAATCCCGGAGTCTCCGCGCAAGGTCGGGGTGTGTAGACTGGCCGAGCACCAGCGCCCGTAGCTCAACGGATAGAGCATCTGACTACGGATCAGAAGGTTAGGGGTTCGAGTCCCTTCGGGCGCGCTTATCTGAACAGGGAAGATAGCCGATTGGCTATCTTCCCTGTCGTCGTATGAGTCACGTGTGAGTCACGCCTGTGGCTCACGTTCGGTGACTCGCCGGACGCTGCTGAGCTGGTCGTTCGTGCCAGCGCGCAGCGGATCGGCTGGACGCGCCCGAAGGGCCTGGATCCCTGACCTCTGGTCCCTGGTTAGATGCCAAATTCGTTAAGGAAAAATTTTGCATCTAAGCTACGGGAACGAGAAGTACGGCCGTAATGCCCGGTCTCGGGGTCCGCATGCGGGTTGCTCGCCTGATTCGAACAGGTCAGGGCACACCGTCGGTGGGCGTCGCGACGCCTTCAGGTGGTGCCGCTGATGTGCACCTCGGATGGGCTGGGCCGGGTGTACCGGCGGTGTGGCTGCCGTGACGAGGAGACGGGTAAGCAGTTCGGCGTTCGCTGCGAGCGCCTGGCGGACCTCAGCCACGGGCGCTGGTACTTCTCGCTGCAGGTACCCGGCGTGGATGGCGGTCGTGATCGGGTTCGGCGGGGTGGCTTCGCGACTCTCGCGGAGGCGGAGCGGGCCTGCTGGGAGTTGGCCCAGTTGCCGGGGCCAGAGGCGGTGGCGCGAACCTGGACGGTGCGCCGCTGGCTGCGCTTCTGGCTGTCGGAGCTGGAGGGCCGGTTGAGGCCCACGACGGTGCTCAACTACCGCAGCATCGTGGAGAAGTACCTGATCCCGCACCTGGGCCGCTTTCGGTTGAGCAAGCTGCGCGTGAAGACTGTTCAGCGGGCCATGGACGCGATCTGTCGTCAGGTCGTGCGCGGTGGGCGGCTGATCTCGCCGGGCAGCGTGAGCCGGATCCGGGCCGTGCTGCGCAGCGCGTTGTCGGAGGCGAGACGGCAGGGCATCGTCGGCCACAACCCTGCGCGGAATCTGCGGCTGCCGAACGGGGCTCGCCCGCACGCTGTGGTGTGGGATGACGAGCACGAGGTGGTGTGGCGTGAGACTGGCGTGCGCCCACGGGTCGCGGTGTGGGACCTGGACAACCTGGCGCGGTTCCTTGAGGTGGTGCGCGACGATCCGCTGTTCGTGCTGTGGTGGCTGGTGGCGCTGCGCGGCCCGCGTCGGGGTGAGATGGCGGGCCTGCGTTGGGAGGACATCGACCTGGCCGCGGGAGAGCTGACGATCAGGGAACAGGTCATCGTCATCGGCGGGAGGGAGCACCTCGGCCCACCCAAGTCGGTGGCGGGGGTGCGGACGTTGGCTCTCGACGAGGCCACGGTGAAGCTGTTATGGGAGTTGTGGCATGAGCAGCGGCGCCGACGCGGTGGGGTGGATCCGAAGAGGCGGGTCTTCGTCCACGCGAACGGGCGCCCGGTGAGCCCGGACTGGCTGACGCGCCGGTTCGCGAAGCTGGTCAAGCAGTTGGGGCTTCCGCCGGTGCGGTTGCATGACCTGCGGCACGCGGCCGCGGGGCTGGCGTCGGCGGCCGGGGTGGACCTGAAGATGATCCAGCACGACCTGGGCCACGCCAGCCCGGTCACCACCGCCGAGACCTACATCTACGTATTCAAGAAGATGGCCAAGGAGGCGGTGCGGGCGAGCGCCGAACTACTGCTGTCGCACGCGAAGATCCGTATGTCGCTGGAGGGAGCCTCGCAGGCCTGACTGTCCTGGCGATCGCTGTCACCGAACCCCTGCGGTGGGGTGGGCAGGTGGGCTGGGCGTCGCCGGAATCGGTCGGGCTGCCCGGGGAGGCAGGGACATGTTCCCGCCTCCCCGGGCAGCCCGTGACGAGATCGTCACCGGCTTTCGCGTTCCCGCCTACTCCGGCCCGTCGGCGTGACCTGGTCCCTTGTCTTGGACCGCCTTTGCGCTGCGCGGGCGTCGCCGGCTGGCTTCGTTCTCTCGGCGGTCGTCGGGCACCGCGTTGCGGCGTCGCGACGTCCAGCGGGCCGCCGCATCTCGGCGCCCGGTTTGCCGGCGTTGAGGACGAGGCGGGCGGTGGCCTCGGCAGCCTTGTGCTGGGTGGCGGGCAGGCTCGTGGTGTAGGTGTCGGCGGTGATCCGGATCGTGGCGTGGCCGAGTTGATGTTGGATGGTTTTCAGGTCGGCGCCGGCGGTGTGGGCGAGGGTGGCGGCGCCGTGGCGGAGGTCGTGCAGCCGGATCGGGGGTAGCCCGGCCCGGTCGACCAGGAGCCGGAGTCGTTGGGTGAGGTAGCCAGGGTGCACGGGTAGCCCATCGGGGCTGGTGAAGACGTAGCCGCTGTCGTGGCAGACCTCCCCGCCATCGGTGCGGCGGGTGCGGTGGTGGCGTTGCCGTTCCGCGTGCCGGCGCAGGATGCGGACGGTGTGCCGGTCCAGGGCTATGGTGCGGTGGCTGGTCGCGGATTTGGGTGGGCCTTCGTGGACGTCGTAGCCGGCGGTGGTGCGTTGCCGCACGATCAATAGTTGGCGGGCTTGCAGGTCGATCTCGGTCCAGCGCAGGCCGGCGGCTTCGCCGCGGCGCAGGCCGCGTAGGGCGATCAGCCACCACAGGGCGAACAGGTTGTCGTCGCGGACGTAGTCGAGGAACGCGGCGAGCTGGACCGGTGTCCAGACCGCGACGGACGGCCGCTCGCCGGTGGCTTCCCACTCGGCGACCCTGTTCTCGGTCCACAGCCGCGCGAGGGGGCGTTCCTGAGCGGGTAGTTCCACTCGCCGGGCGGGGTTGTCCACGATGAGGCCCTCCCGCGCGGCGGCGTTGAGCGCGGCCCGAAGGGTGGTGTGGACGTGCCGCAACGTGCACGGCGTCTGTGGCTGGCCGGACCGGTTGCGGGTGGCGGCGATCTGCGTGAACGCAGCGTTGAGCTGCCGGGAGGTCAGGTCGCCGAGGACCAGATGCCCGATGTGCGGAATGAGGAAACGCTCGACGTCGCGGGTGTAGTGCATCCTGGTCGTCGGCCGGATTCGGGTTCTGGTCGACAGCCAGTACCGCAACCACCGGGTGACTGTCCACGACCGGCCGGCCTGCTGCTCCCGCGACAGGACCAGGAACTCGTCGCGGGCCCGCCGCGCGGCCGCCTCCGACGCGTACCCACCTCGGCGCACCCGCTCGGCCTGCCCGAGCAGATTCCGCGTGGAGCAGTGGAAATACCAACTTCCATGATCAGGCTCAGGCAGCCTCAGGCAGCCCTTGCCCAGCGCCCGCCTGGTGACCGGGTCCAGGCAGCCGCACCGCTTTACGATCGCACCCTGGTTCTTCATCGTTTCTCCCTTTGTTGTTGGTGGTCACACCCTCACCCAGGGAGATTGGGTAAAAATCGGTTACCGGACTGGTTCACGATTTCCATCGACTACGAGCCGGTCAGCGCGCGTAAGAGACTCTAGTTCAGTTCGTGATCCGGGATTCGACCCTGGCCCGGAACCGGCCCGGAGGAGGTAACGGGTTCATGTAAGCCGCAAACCCGGAGCCAGCGGATGCTTCCCGCCACGCCCGCGCCAGCTGGCTGCCCATAGTGCACCGCGACATCGTCTGCGACGATGGCCGGCGAGTGCAGCCCTCGCGGTGCGGGTGTGGATGGCTGGTGGACCGCAGCGGAGCGAGCATCGGCTCTGCCTGATGGCTCCGGAGCGTGCCGTACCCGGTCGCCGGGATGTTGTGTGCTCGATACCCTGGGTGGTCGTGACGATCCGAAGCCTCGTGCCGCTACCTGTGCGCCGGCACTTCCGTGATCTCAGCGCCAGCTACAGCACGCTTCGTTTGATCGCCGGTATGTGGGAGGACCAGGGGTTCACACCGTCTGGTGATCCGAACGACGAGAGCGGCGAGCGGCGCGGGTTTTGGCGTGAGTTCGAGGACAACGTGGACTGGACTGATCCTGGCCATGTGAACCGTGTACTGCGGGTCTACGAGACGCTAGTCGACGCGTTCACGCCGGAGGATTTGGCGAGTACTCGCAAGTTCATGGATCGGCAGGGCTTCGACGTCGATGCCGAGGGAAGAATCAGGCCAAAGCCGGATACCGCACTCACCATGGTCGCGGCGATGCCGCGGTCGCTGACCGCCTTGCGGGACCCGGCGATGATCCTGGACTCTTTCGAACGGATCAATCGAGCGCTTCCGACCGACCCGGCGCAGGCCATCGGCTCCGCGAAGGAGTTGGTCGAGGCGACGGCGAAGACGGTGCTGGAAGAACTGGGCGTGCCGTTCGAGGACAAGACGGCCAAGCTGCCGCAGCTCATCGACAGGGCGCAACGCGAGCTGGGACTCCACCCACAGACCGTCGCGCCGGGGCCGGACGGTAGCCAGGCAGTCAAGCGTATCCTTGGTGGGCTGTCGGGTATCGCGCTCGGTCTCGGTGAGCTACGCAACGAGGCCTGGGGCACCGGCCACGCCGTCCGCCGTACCGGTCTTCGGCCCCGTCATGGTTACCTTGCGGTCGGAGCGGCACACACCTGGTGCCAGGTCATCCTCGACACGCTCGCCGACCCGTCCGCGCCTTGGCGTACGCACGCTGCCACGACGGCAGGGTGAGAGATCATTCGGCGACCTTCTCAGCCCGCCGGTCTGGCGCTCCGGCCACACGGTGGGGGACGCCCGGTCGGTGTTTCCTCGGTCGTTGGTACCTTTCGGACCGGCGACCAACTGGTTACCTTGGGTACGGCAGTACATCCACATAGGTGACGGAGGGCCGGGTGCTCAGCTTCGAGGAGCAGAGCTTCGTCCGAGCCATGCTGCGGCGGCTCCTCGAAGAACGCTTCGGCAAGTCGTTCGAGCGGTTCTTCCAGAACCTGATGTGCGCCCGCTATCCCGACTTCATCGATGTCAGGACCCACGGCAACCTCGGTGACATCGGAGCGGACGGGTTGAGCCTGCATGACGGCAAGCTCTACGCGTGCTACGCGCCCGAGGTCCCGGATGCAAAGGCTGTCCGGACAAAATTCACCGATGATCTTGAAAAGGCGATTGCCAAGCGACGAGACCACTTCGACACCTTCGTGTTCGTGCACAACGACCTGCGCGGCGTCCACCCGGAGCTGTCCATCCTGCTGAGCGAGGCACACGCCGCGCATTCGAGTCTGCGGTTCGAGCAGCGGGGCCCGCAGCATCTGCACCGGGAGCTGTGCCGCCTGGAGCGCGACGAGATTCAGGAGTTGCTCGGCTGTGAGATTCCGGTTTCGGAGCGTGTGTACCGGATCGGGTTGGAAGACCTAGAGCCCCTCCTGACGCATCTGGTCGCGCAGCGGCGTCAGGCGACATCTCAGGCGCCCGCCCGCGAGGTCCCGCCTGAGAAGCTTGCCTACAACCGCCTTGCTGTCGAGGATCGTGACGAGATCATCTCGGCCATGCGGTACACCCCGTTGGTGGACGAGTACTACCAGCAGCGTCAGGACGTCACCGAGCGTGACGAGGTCGCGCAGGGCTTCAACGCCTACTACCAGCAGGTCAAGGCTGATTACGACGACCCGGGGGACGTGTTGTGGAAGCTGCAGGAGTACGTCGCCGGCAACGCACGCGGCCGACGCGATCACGAGCGGGCCGTGATGGTCGTCTTGGCGTACTTCTTCGAGACCTGCGACATCTTCGAAGAGCCGCCCACCAACTGGCGGGCCCCAGCCCTACAGGGAACAGGCCGATGATCACGCCGACGAAAGGCATCGCACCACAGCGGGCACTTCTGGTCGTCGGGGCGCAGATCTTGCGGATCCTCGACCAACCGATGACGATCAGCCAGACGTGGACAAGGCTGCGGGAGTGGCGGACCGCCAACGGGCACCACGCGCCCGTACCGTTCTGGTGGTTCGTTCTATCCCTAGATGTGCTGTTCGCGCTGGGAACGCTGGGGCTGGAGCGGGAACTGCTCACGAGGAGGCAGGCGGATGTTGCGTCAGCTCGGAGCCGATGACCCTCGGTTCCGGACGCTGACCTTCCACCCCGGGCTCAACATCCTCGTCGCCGACATCACCCCCGGGTCACGGGAGACCGACAGCCGCAACGGCGCCGGCAAATCCAGCATGATCGAACTACTGCACTTCCTCCTCGGGGAACGGGCAGACGCATCCACCCTTGCCGCACGGCCGGAACTGCGCGGCATCGAGTTCACCCTGTCACTCGACTGGCCGCAGCTCACCACACCGCTGCTGGTGAGACGCACTGGATCACGCCACGGCTGGGTACACCTCGACCCGCTGCCGCCAGCCACCGACCGCGGCCAGCTCGAACTGAACACCGGTCACCTCCGGCTCGCGGAATGGCAGCGCCTCATCGAACGCGACCTCTTCAGCCTGCCCGACGAGCACGCCGGCATCAGCGGCCGAAGCCTGGTGTCCTTCCTTATCCGCCGGACCAGCTCCAACGGCTACAACACCGCGGTGCGTAGTCACGGACGGCAGTCGGACGCCGACGCGACCACGAACCTCGCCTACCTCTTCGGCCTCGACTGGCACCTCGCCGACCGCTACCGGCTCCTCAAAGCGCGAGACACCGCACGGACCCAGATGCAGAAGGCCGCCCAGGACCCGCTGCTGGGCCGGATCATCGGCAAGGTTGCGGACCTGCGTAGCGAGATCGCCCTGGCCGAGCGGCGGGTGCACGATCTGGAGCGCCAGGTCTCCGAGTTCCGCGTCGTCCCGCAGTACGAGCGCCTGCGTGAGCAGGCAGACGCGCTTGACCAGCAGATACGACAACTACGCGCACGCGACGTCGTGGATCGGCGCAATCTCCAGGACCTGGAACACGCGCTGCAGGAAACGACCGACCCTGACGTCAGCTATTTGGAGCCGGTATACGCCGAGCTCGGCGTGTTACTCAACGACCAGGTGCGGCGGCGGTTCGACGAGGTCCAAGCGTTCCACGAATCAGTGGTCCGGAACCGGCGTCGCTACCTCGACGAGGAGGCCGCCACCATTCGGCAACGCCTCGCCCAGAGCGAAACCGACCGCCAACGCCTCGGCGATCAACTCGCCGCCACGCTACGCACCTTGCAGGAGGGCGGCGCTTTAGAAGCGCTGACCACACTCCAACAGGTCCTCGCGCAGCAGCAGGCGCTCCTGTCCGCCCTGCGCCACCGCTACGAGGCCGCCCAAGCCCTTGAAGCGACGAAACGAGAGATCACCCAGGCGCGACTGACGCTGCAGCAGGAGATGGACCGTGACATTGAGGACCGGCGGGGCTTCATCGACGAAGCGACGGTGCTGTTCTCCGAGTTCGCCAGACGCCTCTACGGCCCCGGCCGCACAGCCCACCTCAAGTTCGAAGCCGGCGACAAGAGCCTGCGCATCGATCCGCACATCGACAGCGACAACAGCGCCGGCATCAGCAGCATGGTCATCTTCTGCTTCGACCTCACCCTCAGCGTCCTCGCAACACGGGCAGGACGCGCCCCCGGCGTCCTCGTGCACGACAGCCACCTGTTCGACGGCGTCGACGACCGCCAACTGGCCGCAGCCCTGTCACTGGCCGCAGAGGTCACCAGCCGCGAAGGTCTCCAGTACATCGTCACCCTGAACTCAGACGATCTGGACAAAGCCCGTCGGCGAAGCTTCGATGCCGACGAGTTCCTACTGTCCCAGCGATTGACTGACCGCTACGACGACGGTGGCCTCTTCGGCTTCCGATTCTGAGCGGCTAAACAGCATGCCGACGGTAGCCTTGCAGCCGCCCTATCCTCCATGTCGCCCAACTGCTGCTACCACCGAGCGGTTTCGTCGCCGCGTCCAGCGTTACGACGACGATTTAGGCGGCGACGGATGCGACACCACCCGTCGCCGACAGCACGCGGGCCGAAGGGCCATTCCCGTATCATCTTGATCCGTCGTGGTCGTGCTGAAACGGCTACCGCGGTTGCGCGAGAGGCTGCACCATCAGCCCGGAATGTGGGATGGTCTGAGCGGGCCACGCATGCTCGTCTGCGGACTGGGGTGACGTTGTCGGCGGCGACGTCCAGGCCCAACACCTCACGCTGACCGTCGGCGTTAACCCCGACCGCGATCAGCGCGTGGACGTTGACCGTGCGAACGGCCTCACGCACTTTCATGGTCAGCGCGTCCATCCACACGAACGTGTAGTGCCCCGAGTCCAGGGGTCGGTTACGGAACGCCTCCACCTGCGCGTCCAAGTGGGCTGCCATCTCCGAGACCTGCGACTTCGACAGCTGCCGAATGCCGAGCTGCTCAACCAACTTCTCCACCCGCCACGTCGACACCCCCAGCAGATAAGACGTGGCCACCACCGACACCAGGGCCTGCTCGGCCCGCCGCCGGTGCGTCAGAAGCCAGTCCGGGAAGTAGGAACCCTGCCGCAGCTTTGGGATCGCCAGATCGATCGTCCCGGCCCGGGTGTCCCATTCCCGGGCCCGGTAACCGTTACGGGAGTTGACCCGCTCATCGCTGCGCTGCCCATACGCGGCACCGCAGACCGCGTCAGCCTCAGCGGACATCACCACCTGCGCGAACGTCTTGATCATCGCCTGCGCGTTGAAGCGTGGTTAGGGAATCCGGCACGATCCCGAAGCTTGGATCGCGCGGGTCGCCTGGCAGCCGTTTACGGTACTGGATCTTCGCGGCGCACGCGGAACGACCGGAACATCGCCCGCACCCGCTTGAGGATCATGAAGATCGTCAGCAGCAGGTGCACGCCGGCGAACACGACCAGCAGTGTCGATACCCGGCCGAGCGGCTTGTCGGTGTCGGTGAACATCACGACCCCGCCGAGTAGGCCGGTCAGGACGATCCCGACCAGGACGGCGTAGCTGACGTTGGCCCGAAGTTCGTCTGCCAATTGATCGACGAACTGACGCATCTGCGGCGGCAGGGTGTCGGTCGCGCGGGCGGTGAGGTCGAAAATCAGCACGAACACGTTGAAGATCAACCCGGTGAGGATAGCGATAGCTGCCAGGACGTCGGGCACGTTGCGAGCCCTGCCGTCGAAGTACCACACACCGCCCGCGATCGCAGCCGGCACGCCGAGGTAGGCCAGGTAGTCCGCAGGGCGGCGCCGCTTGGTGCCGTAGTTGCGCAGCGTGTCGTAGTGGTCCTGCACCAGGGCGATGGCTGAGAACTTACTGCTCTCTGTCCGTCGCATGGCTTAGCTCCTCCTGCGGCAGTGTGAGCCGGGTCTCCAGCGCCGCTCCCGACCAAGTGCCAGTGTCCCATTGGGGTCTGACAAGAACACCGACCGCAGTCGATATCTCATTGATCGTCCTCGTCACCTCGCCGTAGAACCGGCCGTCGTCGGGCTTCTCGCGCCCCGGTAGGTCGTAGACGAAGGACGGGACGCGCTCGGCCGTCACGGTCAGCGTCGTGCTCCGTTCCCCGACGGTCATGACGACGCTCAACTCATCGAAGTCGACGCCGGTGACATGCAGCAACCGCCGACGTGCGGTGTCGTCCTCGCCGCGTAGCTTGGCCACCAGGCTTCGCTGGAACTGCTTGATCTTCCCGGGCATGATCTTCAGTTCGAGCTTGCCGGCTTCCGCGTCCTTCGTCGTCATCTCCACCGCGTCGGCGACGTCTTGGGGCAGACCGCTGCGTCGCAGGGTGATTTGGTGGGCCTGGGCCTCGACGAGCAGCTTGGCCAGCCCTTCCTCGTCGACCACCGACGCGATGTCGAGGATGTAGCCGTTGCTGAAGTGGCGAAACCGCTTCGACAGCGCGGGACCGAGCAATGTCTTGGCGCCTACCCGGCCCTGCACCTCCAGTGCGAGCAGACCGGTCGTCGAGTCGGCGGGTGCGAGCAGCAAGCCCCTCAGCGTGGTGTGTTCGATGTGCCGGTCATCTCGGTGGAATACAACTGTCTGGTCGTCATCGCGGTCGTAGAATTCCGACCGTTGGCCACTGTTGCCTACCTTGACGCAGAACCGTACGGCGCGGCCGGCCGGCTCCAGGGTCTTCACGCTGAGGTGGCGTTGACGCTCCGACACGGGCTGCCCCGCAAGGCCGTGCAGCACCCCATAGAGGATGGGCAGGGCATCGGTCGTGCCGTCGAACGAACCGAGGGGCTGAGGATCGCCGCCGTGCGGACGCACCCGGAAGGCGGACAGGGCGTAGCCGTACTTCATGCTGAAGGTGTTCTCCTCCATCCGCTCGAAGGTCGACGTTGCGGAAGCCGCGAGGGCACGAACCCGCGCTGGCGCGAGGGGTGCATCGTGTCGCGGCGAAACTCGGCCTTCATCGGGCACGATGCTAAGCGCCTGGCCAGAAGTCTTGTCCGTAACCCTCGGGTAGCCAGGGTGTGGTCCAGGGGGCGGTGGTGGTGAGGTTCTGGTCGGGGGTGCGGTGGCGGAAGAAGGTGTGGGCTTGCCGGATCCGGTCGGCCATGGTGGCGGGGGCGGTGTTGGCGATGTGTTGTTTCAGTACGGCCCACATGCGTTCGACGGGGTTGTCCTGGGGGCTGTAACGGGCGCCGGTGATCAGCATGAGGCGGGGGTGTTCGGCCAGCCATCGTCGGGTGATAGCGCTGTGGTGGGTGGTGCCGTTGTCGCAGATCACGGCTACGACGGGCGCGTTGGGGTAGGCGGTGAGGAGGAGGTCGAGGAAGTAGCAGAACACGACGGAGACGTTGCGGACCGAGACGTGGTGGTGGAAGGTGCCGGTGGTCAGGTTGACCGCGCCGTGCAGGGTGCGGCGGATGTTGGTCCCCGGGGTCATCACGCGGTGGCGCAGGCCGGTGGGTATCCAGCAGGCGCGGATGCGGGCGATCAGGTCGAGGTGGGTTTCGTCCTCGGCGAGGACGACGGATCCGGCGGGCAGGGCGGTGACCTGGTCGCGGATGTCGGCGCAGATGGTGTCCCGGTCGGGGTCGCTCTTGGCGATGAGTCGGGGTCGGCACCAGCGGGCTTGTTCCCGGATGCGCCGGTACACGGTGCGCAGGCTGATTTTCGGGCGGCCCAGGGCACGCCAGACGCGGCCGGTGGTCCACGCCTTCGGGGTGTTCAACAGTCGTCGGATCCGGTCGCCCAGGTGCCGACCGCCCAGTCGGGGCCGGCCGGTACGGGGCCGGTCGGGTAGTCCGTCGACGCCTTCGAGGTCGTGGCGGGCGATCCACCGGCGCACCGTGACCGGGTCGTAGTGCAGCAGGGCGGCGATGTCCGCAGCGGGCATCCCACCAGCGGACAGCAGGATCATCACCGCGCGGGTGGCGACTCTCCACTGTCGGTGCAGGACGTCCACGAGTTGGTGGTACTGCTCGTCGGACACGTTGGCGTACACGTGCGCAGGGCGCATACTGGCGAAGACCTCGTCGGGATGATCGTTGTGTGGAAACTCGATCAAACTCCCGGCGAGGTCTTCACGTCGGTATCAACATCAACTCGGGCGAGTTACGGACATAACTTCCGGCAACCCGCTTAGATGACCAGGAAGGTCAACGTATGATTACTCGGTGCACCACGTCAAGGAGCCGAGCTCGCGTTCGGCAATTGAACGCTGACTAGGTGCGTCACATGTCGCACCCGGGGGGTTCGGTGGCGGGCTGACCGGGTCCCGAGCCGGAGCGCGGCGGCTCGCGCGAGGTCGACATCAAGTCCACACAGATACGCCTCGTCCACACAGATACGCCTCGGCACCCGACGGCCGAGGTTGAAGAACAAGCTCAGAGACGATGAGCCATCTCGTTGGCTTCGAGTCGGCTGAAGTGCTGTTCAACGAAGGCGTACCTTTGGGGTGCGGTCGCTCGCAGCCATTCGGGCCGGGCGAACAGCGCCACGACCGTCTCGGCGAAGTCCTCTCGCGGGTGGGTCCCGGCGTACGAACTCATCGGGGTTTCGCCAGTGGCGTACGAGCGCGAACAGATGCTTTCCCACTGTGCGCGCTCGGCCGGCGTGAGGTGCTGCCGGTAGATGACATGGGCGACTTCGTGAATGAGTGCCTGCAGCAGGAGCACCCGCTCGCCGAGGAGTCCGCCCTCTGCGGCATGTCCGGCCGGACTGCCGTACAGCTCGATGTGCGGCGGCAAGCCTGACGCCGAGACCCGCGTCACGGCGGCGTGGTTCGGTTGCTCCCGCAATTCCGGGGCATAG
This sequence comes from Micromonospora zhanjiangensis, assembly GCF_042650605.1. Classification (NCBI taxonomy): domain Bacteria; kingdom Bacillati; phylum Actinomycetota; class Actinomycetes; order Micromonosporales; family Micromonosporaceae; genus Micromonospora; species Micromonospora zhanjiangensis. Next base: position 295,821 of record NZ_JBHSBN010000006.1, read on the forward strand.
CGCACGCTGCCGATGCTGGCTAGTACCTGCGCCGGGAACAGCAGCAGCCCTTTCGCCGCGAACTCGGCCGCGGGCGCGTCGAGGCCTTCCTGGTGGATACCATCGGCAGCGGACTGGCGTGCGGCATCACGCAGTACCTCGGCCGCCGCGAAACCCACGACGGCCTTTCCGATGACGGCCGCCCGTGACCCGCCGCCACAGTTGGCCGCGGCGTAGTTTCGTGCGAGCTTGCCACCGGTCAGCAACAGCGTGGCCGCGCGGGCGCAGGCACGGGCGGCAGCGTCCATCGCCGCGGCTGCAGCTTGGCCCGCCGCCCGGTTCCCGGTGCCGGCGATCGTGACCCGTGCGGCAGTCATAGCCAGCTGACGCGCGTGTTCGTGCAGCGCGGAGGCCAGCCCGTCGGTGTGGTTGCCGAGGTACTGGACCGCCTCGCACAAATGCTCCAGCTGCGACTGGCCGCCGGTCACAGCGATGCCGCGTAGCGCGCCGCCGCTGCAGCCGCTGCCTGCAATGCCTGGACGGCTTGGTCGACCTCCTTTTCGGCGGCCTGCAGCGTCGCGATCATCTCCTGGTCGACCCGCTGAGCGCTGCCTCCGATGGTGGAACTCACCTGCCCCACAGCCTGGGAGAATTTGGGTTTGAAGGCGCTGAGCCCTTGGGCCTGCGTGCGGGCCTGCTGGCCCAACTGGTCAATCTGCTGCCTGAGCTGGTTGAGTTGCGACACGATTCCTCCACCTATGGGTACGGCCCGGTGTCGGGCTTTCAGCTCCTACCGGGCCCGTATACAACAAGTAGCGCGGCCGTGATAAGGACGACGACCAGCAGCGCACCGGCGACCTTGGGCCACGCGCGGCCGCCGCCGTTCCCGGCCCGTTCCGGCTCCGGCAGCGGGGGCCCCGGACGGCTCGCCACCGTCACGAGCTCGACGACGCGAGCCTGCAGGGTCCGGACCGCTTCGGTGACGTCCCGGTCGGTCGCCTGCTCTACATGGGTCGGCTCTAACGGCAACGGCAGCATCTCCCCGTGATCCGCGGCCAGCAGCACCGACCGGGCGAATTCCAGCTGCCGAGTCACCTCCTTGCGCAGGCGGCCATTACGGGCCGTCACCGACTGTGCGTCGGCCTGCACACCTTCGAGCTCCCGCCGCTGTCGTTCGGCCTCTGTCCGCGCCTCCTGCTCCGCGTGGGCCCGCAGCGCGAGGAGGCCGCCCACCGCCCGCAGGTAGTCGTCATATGCCGTCATCGCTCCTCCCAGTCGACTCGGAGCAAAGCGTTCGCATCGGCCCGGGTCAGTGGCGCCATTGGAACGACCGTCACGGGAGCCGGGAACTCCTGCCGGTCGTACAGCAGCCCTCGGTTGTCCCTCGGCTGCCAGGCGACCGTATGCCCCATCACGTCAACGACGTCGCGTTGGGAGATCCGCAGCGCGAGCACCCCATCGATCTCGACGGATGCGTCGAAGCCGAGGTGGTTGCGGTACATACCAACGCTGGTCCACCACCCGATCAGGTGTGTACGACGGGCCGGGCCGTCGCGCAGGATGCTGCGCAGCACGTCGAGATCGCTTACCATGTCGCCGTCGAGTGCGCTGAGGGTGCCCGCGCGGTCCAGCGCCGGGGCGAGGATGTAGTGAGTATCGTGCTGCGCGGCGACGCTTGTGATCTCGACAGCGATCCGGCGCAGTTCGGAGCCCAGATCCGCCTGGGGCACCAGGCGTAGGGGCAGTCCGAGTCGCTCCAGGAGCCAGCCCAGATGGTCCAGGCCGGACTCCGTCGCCTCGCCGGCCCGGCCGAGGTCGAACAGTGTGAACTTCGCGTCCCCGGCGGGATGCTGCAGCGCGAGTGACACGGCGACGGCTTGCATGGCACCGAGCGCGAGATTCGCCTCGCCGTCTGGGCCGGCCGGTGACCGGCGGCTGCCGGCACCGAGGATCGCGAGGTGTCTGCCGGGTTCGGCGGCGAACACCACACCTTCGGCACGCAGCGGGTGCGCGACGGCGAGCCCGATCAGCCCGACCCGGCCGGCCAACGGGTGGGTGCGCGCGGCAGCACGCAGGTCGCGCAGCCGATCGATGGCGTGCCCGAGCGTGACCGGGCGGCCGCCTTCGAAGACCTCGGGCGGCGCCGACCCGGGTGGGCGCGCGAGCCAGCACCGGCGCCGGACAACGTCCAACGTGACGCTGTCCGCAGCGGCGATGGTCACCCGCTGGTTGGCGTCCTGCCGGCCGGACTCGAGGTTCACGATCGCCTCGCCGCGGTAGCGCAGTTCAGCTGCGTCGGGGTTGTGCTGGTCGAGGACCGCGCGGGATTCCCCGGCCGAGTTCTTGAACGCCACCCGGATCGGGAACTGCGCGTAAATACCGTCCTGCTTCGCGAGCAGGGTGGTGATCCCAGAGATGGTCTGCGACGCAAGCAGCAGGTGGATGCCGTAGGCGCGGCCCTGCCGGGCCAGGCGCTCCAGCAACCCGGCGGCGCGCGTGCTGATCTCGTCGTCCTCGGTGAACAGGATCTGGAACTCGTCGATCACGACGACGAGCCTCGGCATCACCGCGTCCGGAACCTGGGCTCGATACACGGAAAGCTTGTCGCCGTACGGCTTGATGATTGCGGCCCGCCGTCGGAACTCCCCGGCCAGTCCGTCGAGGACCGCCACTGCGAACTCGCGGTCGGTCTCGAACCCGATAACAGCGGCCTGCGGTAGCCAATCGCGGCTCTGCGGTGTCGACGCCAGCGCATGAAACGTCACACCCTCCTTGAGATCCAGCAGGTACAGCCGAACTTCCTCCGGGCCGTACCGGGCCGACAAGGCATGCACGAAGACCTTCAGAAAGTTCGACTTGCCTTGGCCCACGGCACCGGTCACGAGCACGTTGTGCCGCTGACCGCGCTCGTCACCCAGCACGATCTCCACGATTTGCTGCCCCGACCTGCCGATCGGCACGCAGATGCCCTCGGCGCTGGAGCGCGGCGGGGCTCCGGCCGGATCGAGCAGGTCCGCGAGCGGCAGCTGAGGTGGCGCCATCGCCTCACTCGCTTGGGCCACCGCTTCGGCTGCCTCGGCGACGAGCCGCGACGCGATGGGCGGGTCGAGGAGCACGCCGACGTCCGGCAACCGTGACCACCGCACCGGCACGCCCATCGACAGCACGTCCACGCCGGCCAATGCATGCTTGACGTCCACGCCGTGCGGAGGCTGGATCACCCGATTGTGGTGCACGAGGAAGCTGACCCCGCAAGCTGGGCCGGCGCGTAGCAGCGCCGCCAGCGCTGCGGCCGTCGCCGCGTCGAAGCCGGCGGGGAAGTCGGCGATGGCCACGAGCCGGAAGCTCTCGATCGGCTGCCCGGTACCGGCGCGCAGTCCGCTCAGCGTCACCGGACTGCCCCGCCGCAGCTCGTTGATCCGCTGAACTTCGGCGGTCAGCCGCTTCAGCATCGAGTCGAGGTCACCGGGCGTCGTGCCGATTTCCCGGAGCAGGCCGGCGTCGGCCCGGCGCAAGGGTGCGAACGGCGCGAACAGTCCGCGCAGCTGCGGGTCGAAGCCATGGAGGACCAGCTGGCCAGCCCCGGTGCCGACCAGTGCCCGCAGGGCGACGGAGTGCAGCGGACCGAGGTCGGCGTCGTCGGCCTCCAGCACCAGGTTGGCCCGGTCGAGCAGTGGCACCAGCAACGGGATATCAGGGTGGTCCGGCACCTCCAGCCCACCAGCTCGGACGTAGGAAGCGGCGGCGAAGGGATCGGCAACCGGTCGCGGTGGCCGGCCCCAGGGGGCCGCGGCTTCGCCCGGGGCGAGCACGGTGACCGCCTGCGTGAGCGCCGCATGGGCCTGAGTAGCGGCGGCCAGCGCCCGTTCGGCGCCCTGCAGACGGGACCAACGCCCCTCACGCTCGGCCGCCTCCTGCCTCGCGATCACTGCGGCCTGCGCGGCATCGTCCGCTGCGGCCAAGACGCCCAACGCACGTGCGCCGGAGTCCATCACGCGTCCGACCGCGGCGGCGAGCAGCGGGACCGGCATCCTTGGAGGCATGCGCGGCGTCATGCCGAGCCCGGTCGGACGTCATCGGGGATCCGATGGCCGATCACCACCTGTGCCGGCCGGAGCACCCGGTTGTCGATCAGATAGCCGGTGCGTCGTTCGTGCAGGATCCGGCCCTGATCGGCGTCGGAGTCCACCGGTACCCGCTCAACCGCATCGTGCAGGCTCGGGTCGAACTCCTCACCGATCGAGGCGATCGGTCGAATGCCGCGCCGGGCGAGCACCTCCGAGATCTCGTCCAGGACCGAGACGAGCAGCGCGGCCGGGTCAGCGCCCGCGCGGCCGGCGGTGCCAACCCGGTCGGTCACGAGCAGCAGCTCCCGGCACAGCGGCGCGATGAACTGCCCGACCAGGTCGGATCGGGCGAAGTCGAGCTCCTGACAGAGCCGGTCGTAGAGCTCCTGCCGGCGGCGGTCCTCCAGTAGCCGCCGCTGGAAGAGGTCGCGCAGCTGCATGACCTCCTCGACCAGCGCCGCCAGGTCGGCCGTCCCGGCGGTCACTTGCCCCACCGCAGAACCTGACCGGCGAGTTGCTGGGCGGCGTGCTGGTAGGCCGGCTTGCGATGGCGGGAGATGTACAGCGCCACCACGCCCACCGCGATGGGTGCGGCGATGAACAGTCCGGCGGCTACGCCTCCGCCGTCACCGCTGCCGAGTCCTCCGCAGAGGCCGCACAGCGAGGCGATGAGCATGAAGCCGTAAAGTTGCCAGGCTGAGCTGTGCACCCACATCATCTCGCGGCTCGAGGTGGCGAGCCGCCGCAGCTCCACAACGGCGGCGGCCGCGTCCTGGTCCCGCAGGCCCAGTTTCGCGATCCGATCCGCATTGCGATTAAGCAGGTCTGCCTGCGCTTGCGAGGTCACGATGATTGTGCCGTCGCGAAGCAGGGTCACCGAGTGGCGAGCCGTCGCCTCCAGGGCGGCTCCGAGATAGTACTTGAAGATGTTGTTGTCGCGATGCTCCTGCACCACCGCTTCCATGATGCTCAGCGCCTTCTGCGGCTCATCGGTGGCGAGCAGGACCTGTGCGATGGCGGTGCGGGTCACGGGGTTGCCCGGTGCCAGCCGCAACGCTGTCTCGAACTCGCGCATAGCCAGTGGCCACTTCTCCTGCTGGGCGTAGACCTCACCGAGGTCGTGGTGGTACTCGGACTCGTCCGGGGCGATGCGGATCGCCTCGGCGAACTCGAACTCGGCGTCGGCCGCTTGGCCCAGCAGGAACGATGAGTGGGCGCGCAAGAACCATGCGCCGTGGTCCCCGCCGCGCTGATTTGTAGCCTCGCGGGCCGCGCGGTGCGCCGCGCCCGGATTGCCCATTTCCAGGTAGACGCGGGCGCGGTCGAGCCAGTCGGCGTCGCCGTCCTGATGCGCGGTCTCGGGCGCCGCACGGCGCTGGTCCGGCAGCCTGCGGTCGTATCCCTGCCGCTGCTGGGTGTTAAGCAGGACCCGCTCGGCCTCGTCGATGTTACGTACCCGCGTCTCCGCCTCGCCGCGCCGCTTGGGGTCAGCGCTGGCCTGCCGTTTGATCCAGATCCGGCGCTGCTGGCTCACCGCGGCCTTGATCTGTGCCGTGTCGGCCGTCTCGGGAATTTGCAGGATCTCGTAGTAGTCCACAAACGTTGCGGTAGTCATCAGCCCACCTCGGTCGTGCGCATCTTGTTGGCCGCGTCGGCGACCTGGCTCCTGGACATGTTGGCGATGTTGGGCACCTCGAACGTGCCCAGCGAAGTCCTCGCGGTAAGGTCGTTGACCTCGACGAACACGGTCTGGTCAATGTCATAGGCGTAGATCACCTCGATCGGGGCCCCGGCCGGATAGGCAGGGATGCGTACGCGCAATGGCTTGTCGCCGGTCGCGTTGCGCACGTACTCAGGGTCGGTGTCATCGCCAATGGTCACCTCGACGTCAATCTCAAGCTGGTTGTCATGAACCGTGGTGAAGTAGCTGGGGTGCTTGGCTGGAATTTTGGTGTTGTGCGGAATGATCACTGTATTTTCCAGGCGGCCGGTGTTCGGATTGATCGCGAATGTGCCCAGTCCGTGTGAAGTGACATCACCGACCTTGATACGATTACCATTCACGGTGAGATTGGGGACACCGCTGCGCTCGGACTCGACTAGGCGCGCCTGCACCGCAGCGCCGAGCGCGACGATCTCGTCAGGATGTATACGCCGCTCGATGGGCCGGCCGATCGCGTTTTCGACCATCCTGCGAACCATGGGCATCCTCGTCGATCCGCCGACCAGGAGCACACGATCGATGTCGTCCCAGGTCAGACCGGCGTCGTCGCGGACCATCTCGGCCATCTCCCTGGTCCGGCTCAGCAGCCCCGACGTGATCGATTCGAAGTCCGCCCGGCTCACCTCGAGGGTGGTGGTCATGGTGTTACCGCTGAGCACGACGCGTGCCCGCTCGACGCTCGACAGCGAGTGTTTGGCGAGTGCGGCCCGCTCCCGCAGTCCCGCCTCTAACTCCCCTCCGTCGAGGAGGTCCTCACCACCGGCGGCGGTGTACCGCTCGTTGAGCAGGCGCATCAGCTCGCCGTCCCAGTTGAAACCGCCCAGGTTGCGATCGCCGCCGGTGGCGAGGATGTCGAAGGAGCCGCCGTCGATGCGCAGGATCGTGACGTCGAAGGTGCCACCGCCGAGGTCGTACACCAGAATTGTGCCGTTGAATCCCGACGACAGTCCGTAGGCGATCGCGGCTGCGGTCGGCTCGTTGAGCACTCGTACGACCTTCACTCCGGCGATGCGGCCCGCATCGCGGGTGGCCTGCCGTTGCGCATCGTCGAAGTAGGCGGGAACCGTGATGACGGCCTCCGTGACGGGCACGCCGAGTGCCAACTCGGCGTCTTCCTTCAACCGCTTGACGATGAGCGCGGAGACTTCTTCCGGTCGGTACGTCCGCCCGTCCGTCGCGTCGAACCGCCAAGACGCGTCGCCCATCGCCCGCTTGACGAACTCCACGACATCCAGCGGTGCGGTCGTAGCGGCGCGTTTGGCCACGGTGCCCACGAGAGGCATGTCGCCCTGGAACAGCACCACGGAGGGTGTGATGGACTCGCCATCGCGATTGGTGAGGACCTCCGGGTGGTCGAACTCGTTGACCACGGCCACGGCGGAGTAGGTGGTACCTAGATCAATCCCGACAATCCTGCTCAATTTCGTTCTCCAGGTTCCCAGTCCAAGTTTCGAACCGAAGGTTCCTCAGCATTGCGCTTTCAGGCTCGCGGATCACTGCGGGCGATATCGCCCCAGCACGAAGAGAACGTTCGACAATCCAGAGTTCGCCCCACTCCCGGGTGCCGCTCTTGAAAGAGAGCCTAACGGCGGGGCCATGACAGACAAGAGCTGAGTGCCAGAAGGAACCCGTCGAAGTTATCCGGTGGCCGAACCTCCTAACCCGCTCGCCCGGTTGGTCTGCCGTGGGCGATGACCTGACGGGGCGATTATCCGCCCAGGCAATGCTGGCGCAGAACCGATGAGGGCGTATACGAGCTATGGACGGAGGCTTCTCAGAGACTTCGGGGAGCACCGATCAGACTGTCGGTAGACCCAGCAGCCGGTAGGTCGGAATGGATCGGCCATATCTTGGTAGTCACCTCATCCCTTTGCGTGACCCGGCCGTCCAGGCGTGGCACATATAGTGTTTGGTCAACGCCGGGGCGCCGAACGACCAAGGGGTGGATTCGATCATGAAATGTCCGTCGTGCGGAAGTGAGCGCACTCGGGTCAAGGACTCTCGCCCGTGTGGCGGTGAAACCGTGCGTAAACGAGTCTGCGAAGGTTGCGGTCAGCGTTTCTCCACCGCCGAGCGAATCACCGCGGAATACTTGCAGGTGCGCAAAAGGGACGGACGAACGGAGCCGTTCAGCCGCGCGAAGATCCGCCGCAGCATCCTCAAGGCCGCAGGCAGCACGGCACTATCGCCGGTCGACGTCAATGCATTCGTCGACCGGGTCGTGCAGGTGCTAAATCCTGATGCACCAGATCTGCCGGTACCGAGCCGGGACATCGGCCGCCTCGTGCTGCAGCAGCTGCACAGCGGCGACGCCAGGATCGAGATCGTCCGAATCCGGTACGCGATGGTGTTCATGGGCGGAACCCGGAGCGCCAGCGGGGGCTTCCGGCACCTAGCCGACTTCCTGGCGTGGCTAGAGGAGGAGTATGGCCCCGCCCGGCAGATCCAGCCTGAGTCGACGCCTTGGGCCGTCACGAAACTCGCCGGGCGGGTCGAGCCCTTCCAGGCCGCGAAACTGTCGCGCAGCATCGGCATCGCCGCCGAGGGCCGAGGAACCGAGGAACGCGTGCGCAGTCTCGTGCTGCACGCGACCACTCAGGTGCAGGAGGCGTTGCGCGGGCAGGCGCTGGTGACCTCGCAGCAGATCGCCGCCGAGACACTCAACGTGCTGCGCAGCCTCGACTCACTGGTTTATCTGCGTTACGCCTCGGCGGTGAAGCGGTACCGGTCGGTCGACGACTTCTGGCTGGACGCATGGGGTGTCATGTTCAGCGACCAGCGTTGATCATGCTTGGTCCGGGCCGGCCGTGCCCATACGCAAGTTGGCCTCCTGGCAAGCGCGGATGAACTCCTCGCGGGTTGGATACATCGCGGCCAGCGTGCGCAGCTTGGTCGCCACCACCGGGGGCAGTTCGCCGCGCCAGCCCGCGAGCCTTATCAGTGCCTCGGCCTGGAATTCCGCCCGCCCGTGCTCGACGAAATCGCCGTACTCGGCGATGTAACGGCCGATCCAGTGCATCAGGCGACCCAACTGCCAGAGCGCCGAGTCGCGCGACTCCTCCAGCTTCAGCGCCGCGTGCTCCTCTTCCGGCCAGCGCTTGAGCCGCTCGATGGCGATCAACTCGGCGCGCAGGCCGTACACGTACTCCCACAGCCGTGAAAGGGTCTCCTCTCGGAGGGCGACGTCCGGCGCCGAGATGTGCTCCTCGGTGATGCTGGGACTGTCGCCGGAAATCTCCTGCCGTGCGGGCTGGCCTGTGCGGGGTATGTAGTTCTGGCTGTCCTCGTGCAGTTGGCGGGCGATCTGCCGCAAAATTTTCGGCACGATCGCCCGGCGGAAGTGATCGACCTGGTAGCCCGCCGCCTTCGCCGCGGACTCGTACCGCTGCAGCAGATTCTGCCGGCGCGCCCGACCATCGACCTTGAACAGGACGGCAGCGGCGTCAGCCAGGTCGTGGTCGTTGAGCGGCGGCATCTCAGCGATGAGTCGACCGAGAAGCTCGTTGAGCGCCTTTACCCGGCTCAGCAGATCATCGGCATCGACCGATCGCGCCCATACGCCACGCAAGCCCAGTAACACCTCTTCAGCGGTTTCCTCGGTCGCGGGCAGTCCGCCGCGCAACAGCCGTTCCAGCCCTTTCACCAGGTCGTCCAGGTTCGGCGGCCGGTCGAACGTCGGCAGGGTCATGACCACTCCGGATGCTGATGGACAGGTGGCGGCACCCCCATTCTTCCCCCAGCGGATCCCCACGACGCGCACGCGGGCACGGTCGGATGCTCCAGATGTTCCCGGGCGACGGGCCGACATCGAGATCCGGCAGAGCCAAGACCGCGCCCCGGCATCGCAGAGGAGACCGATCAACATGCCCCGCAAGAGCCGTCGAGACCTGCTCGGACCATGGCCGCAGCGTCGGCAGGAGCAGCGCGAGAACGTCCTCATGGAGTTGGCGCGGCAGTTGCGCGCCGAATTCCGTACGGCACAGCACCAGTCCCAGCGTCCCTGAGGAGGCCCATGAATCACAATGCATCGAACGATCACGCAACGTCCCGTCAGTCTGCTCCGGCGCGGCGCCGATGCGTACTGCCTGGCTACTGATCTGCCTATATTCCACCTCGACCCGGGCGCCGTCACCTCCGATGCCCGGATCGGCCGCCGCATCGCCGCTGCCTACCTCGCCGGGCCGGCTGCCGACACGGCGGCGGAGCCCGCGTACCGGGCGTTTCGGGCCGAGACGGCAGCCCAGTTCGAGTTCCTGACCCGGTCACGCGGCCGGGGCGGCCTCGGCATCGAGGTCCTGGTCCAAGCCGAGGATCCCTACCCTGATGCCGCGGCGATGACGTCCGATCTCCGCGACTTCGGCCTGCTGCGTGTGTATGGCACGGCAGGCTGCGGAAACCCGCATCCGTATCTGAGCAACGACGACAACGACATGTTCCGGGCGGTGCACGACGCGTTCGGTCACGCGGCGACCGGCCGCGGCTTTGACCGGCACGGCGAGGAGGCCGCGTGGCTCAAGCACGCCACGATGTACTCCCCGCTCGCCCGCCAGGCCATGACGACCGAGACCCGCGGCCAGACCTGCGTGTTCTTCTACTACTTCAAGGGCGAGCGGTTCCCGAGACAGAAGATGTTCGTGCTGCCCGAGCCGTTCTGGCGCCTCGACATTCCGCCCGCGACCGGCGGGGGTGAGCGCGGATGAACCCGCAGCAGCCGCTCGTGGAGGCGATCTCCGGTTTTGCCGCACACGCCAATCAATGGGTGAAGTGCCCACCCGGCACCGGCCTGCGGACGGATGACCAGTGGCCCGAACTCGTCGAAGGCGAACACCCGCTGCGGGAAATGCGCGGTGACGTACTCGATGCGGGCCAGCCTGGCATCTCGGTCGGGGTCGATGGACTCCTTCCACGTCTTCGTCCGCTGAAAGGTGATCTTGTGCTGGTGCAGGATCTGCCGCAGCCGTTTCCGTCCGATTCGTATCCGGCGGGCGGCATGGGCGGTGAGGTAATCGGCGAGCCTACGCACGCTCCATCCGGTGAACGGCCGCCCCAGTGCTTCGGGGCGGGCGTTGGCCGTCTCGAAGATGAACGCCTCGTCATCGTCGCTGATCTGGCAGGGACGGCCACCCGCCCACTGAGGGTCCAGGCTGGTCATGCCCATCTCGTTGAACCGGTGGTTTACTTGCCGGACCGTGTCCTCGTCCGCCTGCACCACCCGGGCGATCGCTGGCACGGTGTTCCCACCGGCTGAAGCGAGCACCACCATGGCCTGCGGTAATCGGACTGCCGAGCCGGTACCACGACGGGTGATCCTCAGCAACTGCTGACACTCCCGGTCACCGAGCCGCCGGACGAGCACAAATTCCGCCACCGCCACCGCCTGAAGCCCACGGCGCCACCCGTCAGCCAAGCCGGCGGCGTGTCATCCAACACCGCGCACCTTCGTGGTCAGAGCACTAGCCGGCTGCTGCCCGAGGCGGCGGTCTTGCTCGACACCGTTGCCGTTGGCGCCGGCTTCATCGGGCACGACGGCTTGCTATCCCGTCCTACCTGGTCCTACGCCGTCGCAGCACATCCCAACACGGTAGTCCCGCGTTGCCCGTCTGCCTGACCCTGACCGCACAACTCATCCGGGCCCGGCTACAGCCGAGGCTCCGGCACCGGTCGCAGACGAGGAGCGCAACCATCATGGAGAGGCGCAATCATCATGGAGAGCAAAGACGAACACTTCAGGGACGTGCCCTGGAGCCGCGAGCCGAGGTACGTGCGGCGGCTGCGGGAGGACGCGACCCGCGTGAGTAGCGTCCCGCGTGCCCTGTACGCCCAGTTCCGGCGGGCTAGGATCCAGGTCAGGATCATCGGCGATGTGTCGGTCTGGTCTCGCCCCGGACAGGCGTGTCTGCTGGTGGGCGACCATCGGGATCGGTTCGAACTCGCCCCACTGTTCGCGATGCTCGGATCGTGCGGACGGTCCGACGTCCATATCATCGCCAAGTCCTACTCGATGAGCGCGGCAATCATCAGGGCCGCCGGACGTGCTGCAGAGGGCATCGTCCTCCCGGTTGATCCCGGCACGTTGGCCGGGGACCGACCGATTGTGCTCAACCGCGACCTCCCACAACGGGTCCGCCTGGGACGCCAGGCACTGACCCGAGCGGCCCTGCGCGAGGCTAACCGCCGCACCATCGCCCGCGCGGCTGAGCTGCTGGTCGCGGGCCATCTCGTCACGTTGTTCCCGTGCGGCGCGGTGACGAGCGCCTTGCGCAGCCCGTGGCGACCGGGGCTCGGTCGCCTGATCAAGCAGCTCGAACCGGAACAGCGTATTGAGGTCCACATTGTTTTGTTCCGCTTCGATGACTTCGCCCCCACCCGGCTCGTCCGTCGCCTCCTGCTGGACAGCCACGACGTGCGGCCGCGCCGTCCGCTCCCGCTGACGCTGCGGATCGGAGCGCAGGGAAGCGTCCATGAGATGCTCGGCGCGGAGGCGCCAATCGACCTCCTCACCGCGGAGGAGATCACTGAGCGGCTGCGCCGTCGGTACCAGGGCGTCTTCGGGCGGTTTCAGCCCGGACTGGACAGGTAACGCGTGTCGGTGCCGCCGTTCGCCGCTTGACTGGCTCTCGAACGGTGCCACGTCTCCCATTCCTCGATGTCGACACGCACGATCTCATTGATCACGCTTACCAGGCGCGGGGCGCCGGGGCCCTGGTCATCGTAGGGTTCCAGCCCCGCGCCGAAGCGTGCCACTTCCCGCTCGATCTGGCGGCTCACACGGGCGAAACGGATCCAGTTCCGGTGCCAGTCAAATGTGTGTCGGACCCCGGCGATGAAGACGAGCCCGCCGCCGAGGAGGGCGGTGACGAGGCCACTCGCCCCCAAGGCCACGGCGGTAGGCACGCAGGCGGCGCCGAGGACGCTGGCGAGCTCCATCAGTTGGTAGCTGAGCCGGGATCGACGCGCTCTCGCGCTGTACCAGCGCCACTCATTCACAACGAAGCCCGGAACCTCGACATCACCGGGCCCGCGGATGCTGGACATCCAGGTCGAGCGGCGTTCGCTACCAGGGTAGGTTGAGCTGCCCATTGCCGCCTTCCTATGCACCATGCGATCACCTATCGCTCCGTGTAGATGAAAGGGTACCGAGTGTGCGTAATTCGCGGCAGTCGTAGCTTCAGCTTGAGGGGGCGCTGCAAATGACTCGATCTCCTGGTGGACCGCGCAGTCGACTGCCTGCCCAACATGCTTGACCTCATGCTCGTCAAAGACGGAGATGACTCGGATCGGTGGTGGGAAGACCATCTCGCTACCAGCAAGGCATGGAAGGCGATGTGGGAGCAGGTGCTGGCCATCCACACCGACCGCCACCGCCAGCTGGTCGAATGGGCAGACGATACGAAGGCAGATCACGTCATCCGCGAGCACCTGCTCGCTACCTTTCCGTGGCTGGTCGAGCCGGCACTCCTGGAGGAGATCGCAACGGACGATCTGGCAAGGTTCTCACGAAATGTGCTGATCACGCGCATTTGCCGGTCACTGCGCGACGGCGCCCCCAAAGAGAAGCTACTCGCCGATCACGCCGCAGACCTCGCCGCGCTGCAGTCCGACGATCTCCGGCACGTAGAGGCGTTCCTCGATGACGCCGCCGGAATTCAGCAATTCGGCTGTCAGGCCACGACCTCTTGGATAGAGCGAGCAGCGGAAGGTTCCTGGCGATACGTCCGCGTACCCGAGGAGGCAAAGGACCGGATTGGGCGACCCGATCATTGGGATGCCTCCACCGAACTGCTGCGGGCACTCGGCCGGCGCTTTGCGGAGGCCGCCGTGCAAGCGCTTAAACTCTGGGAACCTCAGCCCCGAAGACGTATCCGGATCCGCCTCACCTGCGGTGGCTCCATCTCATGCTGCTCCATCTGCCGACCGTCACCGATGACATCGCCCAGCGCGTCCGAGCTGTGCTCGCAGCCAACCGTCCCACCGCTGGAAGCCGATGGGCAGTCATCAGCCATACCGAATTGGAACGGCAGCGACACTCGGCCGAGTTGCGCGCGTCAATCGAATGAATCATCGGTGACCCCGCAGCTGTGACTCGCGGAGTGGCCCTGGGTGATCCTCGCCTGGTTACGGCTCGGAGACTGGCCGATGCGCCAGATGACGTCCTCCATGACTACCTTCAGCGGCATCGACAGGACGACGACCTGGTTGAGATCGCGCTGCTGTCTTTCGCTTGGCGCACCCACCGGCCGCAGCTCTCGTTCACCGACGTACTCGCCCGGCACATAAACCCTGCGGGCCGCCCTGATACGCATCACCACCGAGCTGCGCCGCCGGCTCGGCGGCAGCCCAAACTATCGGGAGGCGTGGACGCGGCAGTTCCTGACTCTGCCCGACTGCGAGGACGACCTGATCCGCGCCCTTCCGGCGTGGGCGGTCCTCACGCTTGCTGGCGCGAACCGCTATCGGGCCGGCAACCATGCCGTCACCTCGATCGTCAAAACTGCGCTCGGCGACAGTGCCGAGGCGTGGGCGCGTTTTGCCGCCATCCCGGCGTCCCCCACCGGGCCGAACGCCTGGCTCCGGCTCGGCGACCTCCTCGACGCCGCCGCTACCGGCTCTGTTTGGCCCTCGCCGCCGAGTTCAAGATGAAATCTGTCATCCACGTGTCGCGGTTCGCACTACTGCCGCTGGCCAAGCCCTGCGGCAGAACCGAGCAGTCCGAAGCGCGAGCCGCGCCACGTGGGTTGTCCACCTGGGCATCTATGGTGTCGTCGCCGCGTAGGGACGCTCCAGCATGTTGTCAAACCGTTCGAACAGAGATTTGGTGACCTCCTTGGCGGGCAGCTTGCCGCGGTAGGCCATCAGCCCGGTGTAGTCGTTGTCCTGGACGAGTTCTTCCAGGATGCTGTCCCAGTCGTAGTCGGCGGCCGACTCGGGCAGCCGCTCCAACATGTCGTCATAGCTGCCGAGTTCGAGCTCGACGTTGGCGCGGTCGGTCATCAGGTGCAGAGCGATCTCCTCGGCGTTTGTCCGGGGTTGTGGCTCGATACCGTGGGCGAGGTCCGCAGCCAGGGCGACGAACGTGGCCCGGAACTGGACCAGCGAGGTTGGAGTCAGCTGCTTGATGAACGGCGGAAAGTCCCAGTTATCCAGGTCCCTCATCGCGCCGCTTACCTCGTCGCTGAGTGTCATCGCTGCGACGTACAACAGCAGTGCCGTCCGGGGCGTGATCACCGGTGCCAGACAGGCGTCGCACTCGCCGCTGTCGCAGGCAGGGCAGTCGAGGCATCCGTCGCCGCATGTCGGGCAGGTGCCGCACCCTCCTGTCGGGCACCCGTTGGTCGGGAAGCTGGCGATCCCGGCGTGAGCCCGGCGTCGCAGTTGAACGGCCAGACGGTGCCGGCTAGGGCGGAGGGCGTCCAGGATCGCAGTCACTGACGCGCGGACCGGACCCGGCTCGGCATCGAGGGCGGTCAGCAACCGTTCCCGGGTCCGCTCGGGCGGGTATCCGACGGTCAGCAGGTTCAACAGGTCCGCGACGGTGTCGGCTCGCTCCGCAGTGGGGAACGTGGCCAGGGCCTCCACCGTTTCCCCGCTACCGTGGTCGACAATGGCGAACACCCGGTGGGTGCTGGCGGTGTGCTGTGGCAGGAAACCGTGATAGATCGTCTTCATCTGGGAAACCTTTCGATGAGCGGGCGCACTCAACGTGCGGGCGCTCCACGAGGGAAAGAGCATGGCGAGGCTGCACGTTGCGGTACGTCCGCAACGCCGTTGCCTACGAAGATTCGCGGCTGCCTGCCAGGGTCCGACCCTGACCGCGTAGCCAGATACCTGAATATCAGAGTCAGCCCCACCGGGCAAGCCTGCTCCTCTCCGTGGCCCCGCCGGATACGGCTTCCCCGCGGGTCAACGTCTGGCCGTCCCACCACCCCGATTCGATCTCGCGGCGGCTCCGGGGTGCTCGGTGGGTGCTCGGACGTCGAGGAACTGGCACGGACGCTCCGGGACCGGGATGGATTTCGGCCTGCCTGCCGGGGAAACCAGTGATCTGCCTCGGTCGATGTAAAGCCGGACCTGCGGGGATGCGGTGGGACTAGTTTGGACGCGCCCGGACACGACTGGACTCCGCCACTCCCCGCAAGATCATCTGACTACGGATCAGAAGGTTAGGGGTTCGAGTCCCTTCGGGCGCGCAAGATCAAGAGGCGCCTGACCTGCGGAAGTATAGGTCAGGCGCCTTAACTTTTTTGTCCCTTGTGGTTGGTTGGGTGCTCGGTGGGTGCTCGTGCGACAAACATCCCCTCCGTCCTGCCGGGTCCGGGTGAGTGCTGTTGAGTCCGCGTCCGTTTGGCGGCGATTCGAGTCGCTGTCCTCCTGTCCCGAATTCTGGGATGCCGCGGCGGGACTGCTGTGCGGAAGGCTGGCTGTTTTCTGCGGTGGTCGGTTACGGTGACGTCGCGTTGCGTCAATCCCGTTATCGGTGCGTAGAGGGCTGTGGAGGGCGGGCTTCATGATCGATCCGCAGCGGGTGGACGACGCGAAACGGGCACTGGGCGCGGGGCTTGCCCGCTGGCGCAACCAGCGTGGGCTGACCCAGTTGGCCTTGGCGCGTCGGGTGCCGGTGGCACGCTCCACGATCGCTGGCGCGGAGAGTGGGCGACAGTGCCCGGACCGGATCTTCTGGCAGCGTTGTGAAATGGCCTTGGCGGCTGGTGGGGAATTGCTGGCCGGCTATGACGACTATCGGCGGATCAAGCAGCAGCTTGACCAAGAGAAGGTTGAAGCGGCACAGCGCGCCCGGTGGGGTGAAGTCGAGGATTGCTCGCTACCGGCCGGTGCTCCGGGAGTTTCGACGATCGCGGGATGGCGGCTGCTGCACGACCTCTGCACCGTGGATCTGATGTCCGGTGGTCCGAGCGACCGGACGGCACCACTGTCGCAGGTTCCCGATGTGGCGGTGACTGGCGAGGGAGACTTTCTCGATGGCGACGCCGTTACGCTTACGGTCATGTCCAACGGGCAGCCGATGTCGTTGCGGATGAGCCGGAGGGCTCTGTTGGAACTCGCTGCCGGCCTTGCCACCGTGCCGGCCGTTGCCACGGCAGCCGCATCTCACCCGCGGGCCGTCGACCCGGCCGTTGTGGATTACTTCGCGGAGCTTCGTGCGCTCCTCGTGCAAGCGGACGACCGGCTTGGTGGCCTCACTATCCTGTCGACCGTCGAGCAGCAGATCGCGCTGATTGCTGCCCTGCGCCGGGAAGCACGCGGGCCACTTCGCGACCGGCTCCTCAGCACGGAGGCACGGTGGAGCGAGTTCGCGGGTTGGCTCAGCGACGATCTCGGCGACCGTGCGGCGGGCGACCGGTGGTTGGAGCGCGCCGGAAGCATGGCGCAGGAAGCCGATGATCAGGAGTTCTGGGCGTACGTGCTGGCCCGCAAGGCACAGCGGATGGTGGGGACCGGGGACGAGGACTGCGTCGTCGGGCTGGCCCGAGCGGCATCCCGCCTAGTCGACGCGCCTGCGCTCGTGCACGCCTTCGCCGCTGTCCAGCAGGCGCACGGCAGCGCCAGCGAGCGAGACGTTTCCGCGTTCCAGACCGCGATCGAGGATGCTCATGCACTCGTCGCAACCGCCTCGCCGACCGGGGGTGACAGCGCACTCGGTTCCTTCTGCACTCGGCCGTACCTGGCGGCGCAGGAAGGTGAGGGATGGCTGCGCCTGGGCCAACCCCGTCGGGCTATCGACAGTTTTACTGCCGCTGTCAACGAATGGCCCGACCGCTACCGCCGCGAACGTGCGGTGTACCTCTCCCGCACCGCGCACGCCTACCTGGCGGCTTCAGAGCCTGGTCAGGCTGCCAGGGTGGCGGCTGAAGCGTTGACCACGGCAACCACGACCGGCTCGGCGCGGGTCCGCCGTAACGTCACGGTCCTGGCCCGGAAACTCGAACCCTTCTCCGGCCGGCAAGAAGTGCGGCTACTGCTCGATCAACTGGCCGTGGCAGGGTGAACCACCAATCGCCCGATCCGGTCCGTTCGCCGCAGCTGCCGGATGTCGCCTTTGTCGGCCGTGCCAACATCGACATCACGGTGCGGATCCCCCAACGGCCCGTCGCCGGACGGACGACGTTCGCCTCATCACCCGCCACGACCACACCGGGTGGCAAGAGCCTCAACCAGGCCTTGGCCGCCCGCCGGGCAGGTGCCCGCACCAGCCTGATCAGCAACGTCGGCGACAACGAATGGGGCGCCTTCCTGAGCCGAGCCCTCACCGACGCGGCCATCGATGTGTCCTTCTTCCAGCACGTACCCTCTGCGCCGACAGGGATCGCGGTCATCGAAGTCACCCCGGACGGCGAGAACTACATCGTCCTCGCAATCCCTCCGGAGACCGAGCTCACCGGCGAGCATGTGCGCAGCGCACTTCAGCAGTTGCAGGTCCCGATTGTGGTAACTCAGCTCGATCTCCAGCCCGAAGCCGTCAACGCCGTCTTCCGACATCACCGGGCTGAGACGCTCATCGGCAACCTCGTACCGCATCCCACGCTCGGGCCGACCGCGCTCGCCGCGCTCGACGTGTTCGTCTCAAACGAGGCGGAAGCGGCAGCAATACTGGGCCGGCAGCACACCGACCCCGCACTCGCGGCGCAGGAACTCCGCAAGCTGGGGCCACGAGCGGTGGTCGTGACAGCGGGCGCTCGCGGCGCCGCCTACAGCGATGTCGACCACACTGGCCTCGTACCCACACATCACGTCGACGTCATCAACACCAGCGGGGCGGGCGACACCTTCCTTGGCACCCTCGCCGTACGACTCGCCCACAAGGTTCCGCTACCCGACGCGGTCGCCGAGGGCGTCGCCGCCGCAACAACCTTCGTGACGATCACCGGACAGCAGTAGCACCGCGCGGGAACAGGGCAGCGGAAACTGGTGTTTCGTGTCGGTTCTTCGTGTCGAGGGTGTTCGACACTTGCTGATCCAGTGAAAAATGAGGTCCGATGGCGTCGATCGTTGTGGGGCTGGAAGTAACCGTGCCTGGCAAGTTGCACGGGTAGAAGCATCGGCCGGGCTCGCAGCGGATGGTGCTGTTCTGCTGCTTGCGCCCCCGTTTCCTCTAGGGCGATAAACACTTGTCACGGCGAATAATGCGGGGCGTTAATGGGGAGGCGGGGTGCCAGTCCATTCAGCCCATTTTGCCCGAAGGTCGCGGTCGAGCAAAGTAGCCCGCATCACGAGCGCGCACATTCGGCAGTAGTACAACGTACGCGAATCGCTGAAGCGCCAATCTTGAAAGGATTAAGCGTTGCCTGATCTCACCTTTATTGTAACCGCCATCATGGGCGTAGCATTACTTATTGCTGCAGTTATTCGGGCGGGAATGTCCACGTGGGGCTGGCCGCTCTTCCGAATCCGCCTGAGTCGGCTGCTGACAACCGCTTTGGTCGTGATCTTGTTCTTCGCCTCGATCAAGTACGTCACGTAGTCGCGATATAAGCGAGCGTCCACAGGAGTAACGTATGGCGCCCGGCAAACGAAGCTGCAGTACCTCCCGTCCGTAGCCGCTACGCCGGCTCGCGCTGGGAAGCGGTACCTCGACCACCATCCGTGGTCGCTAGGCTTGACGCTTACGAGCAACCGGCGACCGTCATCCATCACCACTGCGGGATCCAGGACGCAGCTGTCGGAGAGGGACCCAGCGTGACCCAGCCTGTCGATCTGCAGACCGATCGACCTCATCCCGCGCGCGTCTACCAGTACTGGCTCGGGGGCAAGGACAACTACGCGGCTGACCGCGAGTTGGGTGACAAGATGGCCCAGCTGTTGCCCAGCCTGCCGGGCGCGGCACGAGCAAACCGCGGGTTCATGCTGCGGTCCAGCCGGTACCTGGCCGGCGAGTTGGGCATCCGGCAGTTCCTCGACCTGGGCACCGGCCTGCCGCTCGCCCCGAATCTGCATGAGGTCGTTCAGCAGATCGAGCCCGGGTCCCGGGTGGTCTACGTCGACAACGACCCCATCGTCCTCATTCACGCTCGCGCTCTGCTCACCAGCCATCCGGATGGAGCGACGGCCTATCTGGACAGCGATATCCGCAACCCGGAGATGGTCCTCACCGCAGCCCGGGACAGCCTCGATCTCGACCAGCCGGTTGCGGTTTCCCTGATTGCCATCACTCAGCTCATCCCGGACGACGCGCAGGTACGGGCCATTCTGGACGCCTTGATGGGGCCACTGTGCCCGGGCAGCACGCTGTCGCTGTCGGCGATCACTGCCGACTCCGACCCGGACCAGGTCGGCGCCGCGGTGCGGGCCGCGCACGCCCAAGGTATTCCCGTGACCCCGCGGACGCGCGCACAGACCGCGGCGATGTTCACCGGCCTGGACCTCGTCGATCCGGGCGTTGTCCTGGCTCATCGCTGGCATCCCGACCAGGACACCCCGAACCTCGACGATCATGACGTCCACGTCTACACCGGTGTAGCGATCAAGCCAGCCGGATAGGCCCTGCGATGACACCCGGTTTAGGCGAGGGCGCTGGTGCTGGTTGCATAGGTCGTCGAGGTGGTTTCGCCTGACGCGTGTGCGCATACGTGCCGGGCCCTGCACGACCGAGTGGGCGTGGCTGACCTACGGAGGAACGGCTGATGGCGCCGCCGCCGTCGACGCTGTCAGGGGAGCTGGCCGAAGCGCAGTTGCGGCACGTCGTACAGGTCGGGGTTCGGCACCCGGGTCATGGCCGGCGAGGCGATCTCGATGATGAGCATCTCGGTGAGGAATTGGACGGTGGCGTCCAGTAGGAGCTCTCACAGAGCTATATCTACGATCTTCGGTTCGCGGAGAACGGGACGCCGCTCTTCGCGGTCGCAGCCGAGTTCGAAGAGCCGGACGGGGGGCTGACACGTCGCCGGCTTGCGCTGAAGCATGATCAGGAGCAGCGCGTCATCAGTCTGGTGACGATGTACTAGGCGGTACGGTAACGCCTCTCACCGATGCACTCTTCTGCCGCCGTTCGGACGTTCAGTGGTGAAACGCGCGGGGGATGCATGCGCTGAGGAGCATCGAACTCCGGCAGGCACTCACCGAACGGCGCGACCTCATCGAAGCCCCGCAGGGACCCTCCTCGACACCGCGCTCACCGAGAGCCAGGCCTGGACGGCAGTGCTCGGCACGCCGCCGAAGGACGCCAAGACCGCCTCCACTTGGCGGCGCCCGTGCACGAACGGTGAGATCGCTATGGCATCGCCGACAATCCGTGCTTGGTGCGCAGGCTGCGAACGATGCGCAGAAGATCGGCGCTGCCCGAGCACGCGCCGCTCTCGGCCGAGCACGGAGCCTTCCAGACCGAACGGCAGGAACAGGAACGCGCCCGCCGCACCTGCACCGGAACCGAGCGGATCGGGCCGGCATTGTGACTGCGCCGGAGCCGAGCTACACCGACTCGTCGCGTGCGGGCGGCTGGATCATTCGCACGTTCGAGACGCCACCCTGGTTTACACAATCCTCGGCGAAGTCGTGGACGTGCCAGTAGAAGTCCAAGGCGGGCCCTACCGCGTTGACGCTCGTCTCGACAGGCGTGTAGCGGTGCAGGGGCGTCGAGACGCCGTCGTAGGTAAAGCCCATGTTGTCCTTGGTCAAGATCGCCAGCGGCTGTTCGCCACTCCAGTCGATCCCAAGGCGCACGTCATACTCGCCGTTGTCGGTAGCCTCGGCGGTGGTTCGGATCAACGCCATAAGGTCAGCGATCGCGCATTCGATCGCAGAGGACTCGACCTGCCAGCCCTCGAAGTAGCCGTCGCTGCTCATACGATGGCCGCCGACCGCCGCAGCAAGAGTTACCGAGCCGTCGTGATGAATACTGATCCACGATTCCTTCCACATGGATCGGTCTCCCGTTGCGGTGTTCACCGCGACCCAGCGACGAAGCCCAGGTCGAGGATTGAGCCGGTCCACGCTCTCCAGCGGATGAATGCCGCCGCGCCCCGCGTAGGTCAGCGCCAGCCTTCCGGTCTTTGTCAGGACGTCGCGAGCTTGGTCGCGGTTCAGCCGCTCCCGAAGACGGGGGATGCGCGGGTGGGCGACAGCGATCAGCCACGCGCGTTTGCCAGCATCACGGCCGGCGGAAGCCTCGGCAAACAGCGCGTCCAACGCCTCGGTCGCATGACGGCGCTCGTCGAACCGAGCGCGATACATCGCCTCGATCTGGCGCTCTTTCATCCACACCGTGTCCGAGTCATTGCGCACCGGAGCGCCGAAGTATTCGTTCCGATAGATCAGGTGTGGTCCGTCGATGCTGGCGGGAACCTCAACCACGACAGCGCGCTTCCCCTCGGAACCAAGACGGTGAATCACTAGGCCGAAGACAGGCGGAGAAATCGCCGTAATCGCTGCGCTGCGCAGGGAACGTTCGTATGCCTCATCGAGTTCACCTACGTCGGCCCGCGCGGTCGCGGCCTTCTGTTCCTCGCGCACCCCGAAGACGATCACGCCCCCGCCGCTGTTCGCCATCGCCGCGACGTCTTTAGGAAAGTCGGTCTGCGGCAGGCCCTTGGCCGGCGGGAGCTCAGACTTCCAATCCAAGTCGTTCGCCTCGATCACGCCAGCGGCCACTGCAGCGTCAAGGAGCTCGTCGGTCAACGGACCAGGGCCAACCCCGAGTGAGCGGTGCAGTGCGGTGAAGGTCATGCTCAAAGCGTAGGGATGGCCTACGACAGTGAGCGTTGACGCGGGAAGCCGGTCTACGGGTTGTCGCCGGTCGGTCGTTCGCTGGGCATGGGCGGACAGCTATTTGCCGCTCCGGAACCTGTCAAGTCAAGTGAGACGTTTTCGTGGTCAGGTGTTCTGTAGTTCGGTGGGTTGAGCTGCTGGTTTGTTGATCCACACCGTGGTCGGCAGGGCGGGTGGTCGGGGTCGGCGGGTGAATC